>DATGLE010000231.1:0-56262 GCA_035294325.1 Ktedonobacteraceae bacterium
TTGCGCGGTGAAGCCGTGCTACACATAATTGAGTAGTCATTTTTAGGGGTTGAGATCTGCACATGCGGGCAGTGTTTTCAACGCCTTCTCTACACCCTCAACAACCTGATTCTCACTGACAAAAATGTAATGTGTAGCAAGGAGGGGGAATAGGACGCCTGTCAGTCAGAGATTTTTTTGACACTCCAAAAACTGTTAAGGACGGTATTTACATGCGCAATCCGTTGAGTCGCTATATATTGATTTTCAAGCGTTGGGCATGGTTGATCCTTCTGGGAGTCGTGCTGTGCGGGTGCGGAACATACGTGGTGACGAAACTGATGCACCCTGTATACCAGGCCACCTCATTGCTCGTGCTTAATGTGAGCGTATCGCCATCGCCTTACGAGAATACGACGGCTTCGCTGGAACTGCTGCCGACCTATACCCAGCTCATCACCACGCCCACGATACTCGGGCCGATTGCCAGCAAGCATGGCTACACCTTGCAGCAACTGACGCCGATGGTCGCGGTCAAAACGCAGGCCAACTCCCAGGTCATCGAAGTAGACGTGCAGAATCAAGATCCACGGCTGGCAGCGCAGATTGCCAACGAAATCGCGCAGAGCTTCGCCCAGTTCTCAACTTCAAACCTGGGAGGAGTGGCGCAATTTCAAATCCTGCCCGCTCAGCAGCCGTTGCAGCCCATCAAGCCGAAGCCATCGCTGGATGCCCTGATCGGCGCCGTGGTTGGTCTGGGCCTGGCGCTGGCGCTGATCGTCGTATTTGAGTGGCTTGATGATCGCCTGACGCAGCCAGAAGAGGTACAATCCCTGCTGGGCCTGGATCTGCTGACCACCATTCCGGTCCTGACACGCCGTCAGCGCGTCAAGAACGCCGAGGATACGCCGGCACTGGCCGAAGGCTGCCGTATTCTCTGCGCCAGCCTGAACCATGCTCAGGCCAGCAAGCCGTTCAAGCTGCTCATGATTACCAGTGCACTCGCCGGGGAAGGGAAAAGCACCGTCGCGGCGAACGTCGCCTCGTTCCTGGCGCTCTCCGGCAAGCGTGTGCTGCTGGTCGACGCTGATCTGCGCCACCCTGTGTTGAATCACCACTTTCAACTGGAAAACCAGCAGGGATTTTCCAACGCCTTTTTAGATACGTGGGCGCACCTCGATGTAGATCTGAAAGGCCAGCCCACCGAGGTCCCTTCGCTGCGCGTGCTTACCGCCGGAGTGCTCCCCTCCAATCCAACCGAACTGCTGCAATCGCCACTGGCGCAGCAATTGTTTCAGAGCTTCAAGGAGATGCAGCCATTCGACTATATCATTTTCGACACATCGCCGCTGCTGCCTGTAGCGGACACGCTGGTACTCGCCTCCTATATGCAGGCGGCGGTGCTTGTCGTCGATGCCTCTAAAACGCCGCGCAGCGTGCTTATGCGCGCGAAGCAGGCGCTCAGCAAGACGGGCGTGCAGCTCGTCGGCGTCGCGCTCAACAAGTGCCAGTGGCCCGATTATGGCGAGATCCGCGAATATCTGAACGAGATCGAGCATGAGCGGCCCCGGGCCGATATCGCCCTGACGCTCCCGCCCCAGACGGCGCCCACCAACGGCCACGCCGGCGATGATAAGACCATCACGCTGTCGCTGCGCTCGCAGCAGGTCGACGAGTAGGCGCGCCATGATGGGGTAGAGGCGCTGCCAGCGCGCCAGCGCGAGCAAGCCCGCTTTAGCGCGGCACGAATGATTTCCTGACCTCAGGATCGGTTACAAATATATGTCAGAATCGTTGGATAGCGGTGTCGACCAGCGCCTGAGCACAACGAGCGCTCGCCTGGTCGCCGTCAATCTCAAATCCGCCAATAAACACATCTTTCGCGCACTGCTGAGCCTGGCCTCGGCAAACCTGTTCATGCGTCTCATGGGCATGGTGAACCAGGTTGTGGTAACGGCCCGCTTCGGTGAGAGCGCGTCGATGGATGCCTATTTCGCCGCGTCCATCCTGCCGACTACCCTGGCACAGTTGCTCGCCAGCGCGCTCGAAGCCTCGGTGATTCCCGTCTACTCGCAGGTACGCATGCGTGGCAACCCAGAAGAGGCATCGCGGCTCTTTAGCACGCTGCTCAATCTACTCATCGCCGGCCTGCTCGTCTTTACCGGCGCGATGCTGCTCTTCCGAGGCCCGCTGACCACGCTTTTCGCGCCCGGCCTGCACCCCGCGACGCTGCGGCAGACCATTGATCTGACACCCTATATTTTTCCTGTGCTTATCTTCATGTCGCTGAACAGCTTCATGGAATGCCTGCTCAACACCGAGGGCCAATTTAGCTGGCCCGCCTACGCCGGCATCCTGGTGCCGCTCACGACTGCTACCTTCGTCCTGCTTGGAGGCACAACTTACGGCGTCCTGATCCTCTGCCTGGGCACCATCGCCGGGCAGATATTGCAACTCGTCGTGATCCTGCTTCGCGCGCGCCGTGCGAAGTTTCGTTATCGCTTCGTGCTGGATCTGCACAGCCCCGAGCTGATGGCGATCCTGGTCGTGGGCTGGCCCGCGCTCTTCACAGCGCTCATCAGCCAGGCTGGCCCGCTCGTCGATCAGATCTTCGCCTCCTATCTGCCGCTGGGCGCGATAGCCGCCATCAACTACGCCAACAAGCTCATGAGCGTGCCGGTGGGCGTCGTGCTCTCATCCACCGGGCGCGCAGCCCTCCCCTATCTCGCGCGCCAGGCTGCCATCAACGACATGCAGGCTTTCAAGGGCACGCTGCGCCTGTATCTATGGGCCATCGGCATCGGGACGCTGGCGCTGACGGCGCTGATGATCTTGCTGGCGCACCCGGCCATACAGATCCTCTTTCAGCACGGCGCTTTTACCGCCGAGGATACCGGGCGCACCGCGATTACGCTGATCGGCTTCGTGATCGGCCTGACGCCGATGGCTTTCGGTTTCATTACCTCGCGGGCTTTCAGCGCGCTCGGTAAGACGCGCACACTTATGTATATTACTATCTTCAGCGTCTTCGCCAACGCGGGCTTCGATTATATCTTCGGACGCCTCTGGGGCAGCTTTGGCATCGCGCTGGCGACTTCGGCCTGCTACTACTGCACGATGCTGCTGCTGCTCATTCTGCTGCGCCGCCTGATCGGCCCCTTGAACCTGCTGACTCCGCCGCGTGAGCTTCTGAGCGCGTTGGGCCGGCTGGGCCTGGAATCACTCTCCGCTCAGTGGGCCTGGCAGGAGATTGAGGATTTTTTCTACATTCCATATCATGTTTTCAAACGCATCATGCGCGCCGCTGTCGCCCTGCTGATCTTCCTGGCAGGTATCGCCGGTACCATCTATAACGCTGCCTACGCGCTGCGTATCGCCTGCGGCTCGCTGATCGTACTGGCCTTCCTGCGCTACCGCTACGCGCTGCTGCTGACCTGGGTTGCCATTAACGCTCTGATCGGCTCGACGATCCCGTTCTTTAACGGCAATAATTTCCTCTCCGGCCTGACGGTGCCAACGCTGCTGCTGATGTTCGTGATGCCCGTCAAGCAAAGCCTCAAGCATATGCCGGCGCTGGCCTTCCTGCTGGCCTATCTCATCTGGGTGCTGCTGGGCATCGGCATCTCGCCGCTGACGGTACCAGAGTTTATGACCTTCTGGATCGTCTATATCGCCTATGTGGCCGTTGGCATCCTGGTCATCAATCTACTGACTACAAGAAAGCTGCTGATGGGGCTGATCGACGCCATTCTCTTGCAGGCTATGTTCCTCTCGCTCTACGGCATCTACGGCTACTTTACAAAGACGAATGGCCTCTATGATGCCGACATCACATCGCTCTATCGCATCGGCTCGGTCTTCGCGGCACCACCAACGCTGGCCTTTGTTCTCTCGATGATTATTCCACTCTCGCTCTATCGCACGGTGACGCTGCAAGGGTTCAGGCGCCTGATCGGCCTGGTCTTCACACTGGTCCTCCTTGCGGCGCTGGGATTGACATTCACACGCGGCGCCTTCATCAGCGTACCCCTGAGCCTGCTGATGATGATCTTCTTCCTGCCCTCGCGCAAGATGAGGGCGCGCCTGCTGGGAGTTATCGCCGTAGTGGCCGCAATCTGCATCCTGGCGGCGACGATAGTGGATCTGCCGCTGCTGGGCCGTTTCCTGAATCCCGATATCGCCACGCTGAACGGGCGCACCTATCTGTGGACGGCCATTCTCGACCACTTCGATCCGCTGCAAGTGCTGGGCAACGGCCTCATGTCGTCTAATGCCCTGCTGGAACGTTTGCAGGTCGGCTTCGCCGGCAACGTCATCGCGACGGCGCCGCACAACATCTTTATCGAGACGCTGTATGAGAACGGCATCATCGGCCTGATCCTTATCACTCTTGTGCTCATTGCCATTCCCTGGACGCTGATTTCGAGAATGCGCCGCGCGACGCCCGACCATCGCCTGCTGCTGGCGGCAGTGCTCGCGGCCTACATCAACATTTTCTTGCAATCGTTGGAGGTGACGGTAGTCTGGAGTCAGCCGGTTGGCGTCTACGTCTGGATGATTATGGCCCTGCCGTTCGCGCTCTACTGGACCAGGCCACCAGCGCCGGAAGCGGGGAGCGATGAGCGAGAGGGAACACTTTCCCCGGCAGAGACTCCAGCACGAACAAAACAGGAGCAAGCGTCATATGTCTGAGTCAGGCGTTATGAAAGACCATTTACGAATCTGTATAGTGACTTTTATGTTCCCACCGCTCGTGGGAGGCGTGGAGGCCCAGGCTGAGAAGCACGCGCGCCAGCTTCTCGCTCTCGGTCACGACGTGACGGTTGTCACGCTGCGCCACTATTCACACTGGAAAAGCTTCGAGGTCATCGACGGCCTGCCAGTAATACGCATCGGCAACTTCTACCGCCGCAGTGGTAGACTGAACATCGGTAAGGCCGGTCATCCGCCCATAGAGCTTGCTGCACTGCTTACGCTCTGGCGCCTGCGTCATACCTACGACATCATCCATGTCATGCAGTTGTCGAGCCTGGGCGCCATCGCCGCGCTTATCGGTAAGTTGACGCACAAGCCGGTTATCATCAGTATTCAGAGCGCCGGACCGGACGAGCGGCAGCGAAAGCGCATCGCGGAGCAAGGCCCGCGCCTCATGGCCGACACGCTCAGCCATGCCGGCTTTCTCACGGTAGGGCCGAAGGAATGGGTTGGCGGCGACATCGAAGATCTACCGCAGAGAACCTTCGGCGGCCATATGATGCTGCGCTTCCTGCGCAACTCCGACGCGTACTATCAGGCGCTCAGCACGCGCGTCAGCGACTCCCTCATCGCTCACGGCTTCCGCCGCGAGCAGATTGTCCGCATTCCCAACAGCATCGACACGCAGAAATTCCGCCCGCCCGCCGCACGGCCCGATCCAGCCAGGCCCGAGCGCGATATAGTCAGCGTCGCACGCCTGGAGTATCCCAAAGGCGTCGATGTGCTGCTGCATGCCTGGGCGCGCATGCTGCGCGAACCCGCCGCGTGGCGCGCACAGTTGAAGCCGCGCCTGCTGCTGGTAGGTGATGGCAAATTCGCGCCGCAGATGAAGCGCATCGCGGCGGAACTGGGCATTCTGGAGAGCGTCGAATTTCTGGGCGAGCGCGACGATGTGGTAAATCTGCTTCAGCAGGCGTGGGGCTTCGTGCTGCCCTCGCGCTGGGAAGGCATGCCTAACGCGCTGCTGGAGGCAATAGCCTGCGGCCTGCCCTGTCTCGCCACGCAGGTGAGCGGCAGCGAGGATATCATCGAGCCAGGTATCAACGGCCTGCTCGTCGAACCGGAAGATCCGGTCGCGATGGCGCGGGCGCTGCGCCTGCTGATCGAGGATACGCAACTCGCGCAGCGGCTTGGGCAGGAGGCACGAGCGACGGCGCTGCGCGATTATCAAATCAGCACGGTCACTGAGCGCTGCGTGCAAGTGTATTATCGCCTGCTCTCACGCGGCGCGCAGGCGTTACCTGTGACGCTGGAGGAGACGGGGAAACTGTGAGCAAGACACGCATCTGTATTGTAATCAGTACCTTCTATCCCCTGGTGGGCGGCGCGGAAACGCAGGTGCTCGCCCAGGGACGCCGCCTGCGCGAAAGAGGCTGCGATGCTCGCGTTGTTACGCTGCGCCACAAGAAGAGCTGGCCCGCGCAGGACACGGTGGAGGGCGTGCCGGTGCTGCGCGTGGCGGGCGGGCTGCTCAATGGCCGTGAGCGCCTGCCAAAAACGCTGCAACAGTTGCTCTACACGCTGGCGCTGATCGTGCTTGGCTGGACGCTGTGGCGCCTGCGACGGCAATACGATGTGATCCATGTCCACCAGTTGAGCCTGCTGACGCTGCCCGCCGCACTGGCCTCTCGCCTCACGGGTAAACCAATGCTGGTTACGCTGCACAGCGCCGGCTCAGGCAAAACGACGGAGGAGGACGGCCCTGCCTCGCTGATCGCCGGACCGCTCGATCCCGCGCTGCCCTGGTTGCGAATCGACAGGCAGAGCTGGACCGACGGCGATTTAGAGAGCCTTATCCGCCTGGGCCCGCCCGGACTCGCCTCCGCGCGCTTCTTGCTGCGCAGCGTCCATGCTCCCATCGTCATCCTGAGTTCACGCATGAAGCTCTATCTCGCCGGGCACGATTTTCTGCTCCCCGGCATACACATCATTCCCAACAGTGTCGATATCGAGCGCTTTCGTCCATTATGCGAAGCGGACGGCGAATGCGAGCAGCGGGCACGCACGGTTGTCTGCGTCTCGAAGCTGCGCTATGAGAAGGGCATCGACGTATTGCTGCAAGCGTGGCGCCTGGTACAGCAGCAAATGCCGGAGGCACAACTGCTGATCGTGGGCAGCGGCCCCCTGCAACAGACGCTCACACGCATGGCGCAGGCGCTCGGCGTCACTGCCAGCGTTGAATTTGCCGGCTTGCAGAGCGACGTTCCCGCGCAGTTGCATCGCGGGGCAATTGCCGTGCTGCCCTCGCGCTGGGAAGGTATGCCGAGCGCCGTGCTGGAGGCGATGGCCTGCGGCCTCCCCTGCGTCGCCACGCGCGTCAGT
Source organism: Ktedonobacteraceae bacterium (assembly GCA_035294325.1). Lineage (GTDB taxonomy): Bacteria > Chloroflexota > Ktedonobacteria > Ktedonobacterales > Ktedonobacteraceae > DATGLE01. Next base: position 7,057 of record DATGLE010000231.1, read on the forward strand.
GGCAGCGAAGATATCATCGAGCCGGGCGTTAACGGCCTGCTTGTCGAGCCAGAGGACTATGAGGACATGGCGCGGGCGCTGCTGACGCTGCTGCGCGATCCCGCGCGGGCGCGCCAGTACGGCCAGGCCGCACGCGCCACTATCGAAAATCAATATTCGCTCGACCATATTATTGATGGGTATATCAATCTTTATCAAAAAATGGTTGATAATCCTTTCTGGCAGGATAGTCGCGCGGCTGCGCCGCGCTAGACATGGAGAGTGTTGTGCGAAACACTCTCCACAAGGCGAGCGCCGCAGGCGCGAGCCGACGGTGATGCAGGAAATCAGAGAAAAAGGAAATCCATATGTGTGGGATCTGTGGCATCTATAATGCCAGCAGCGGCGAACCGGCCTCTCAGGCCGTGCTTGAACGGATGACGCGCTCAATCGCGCATCGCGGGCCTGATGACAGCGGCTTCTATCGCGATGGCGCACTCGGCCTGGGCTTCGCCCGCCTCAGCATCATCGATCTGAGCGGCGGCCACCAGCCGATGAGCAACGAGACGGGCGATGTATGGCTGGTCTTTAACGGCGAGATCTGGAACTACCGGAAACTGCGCGGCGAACTGCAAGCGAAGGGGCATCTCTTTCGCACACAGAGCGATAGCGAGACCATCATTCACGCCTATGAAGAATATGGCGTGAACTGCGTCGCGCGCCTGCACGGCATGTTTGGCTTCGCCATCTGGGATAACGCCCGCAAGCGCCTGCTGCTGGCGCGAGATCGCGCCGGGAAAAAGCCGCTCTATTATACGCGCGTTGACGGCGATCTCATCTTCGCCTCTGAGATCAAAGCGCTGCTGCATCACCCGCGTGTGAAGCGCGAGGCCGATACGCAGGCCATCGCCGACTTTCTCAGCGTGCGCTACGTGCCCGGTCCCGCGACTCTTTTTGCCGGTATCTACAAAGTGCAGCCCGGCCACTGGCTGCTCTACGAGAACGGCAGCCTGCGCATCGAGCGCTACTGGGACTTCACCTTCGGCGAGACCGAGCGGCGTCCCATCAATGAGTATATCGAAGGCATCCAGACACATATCCGCCGCGCCGTGGCCGAGCGCATGATGGCCGATGTACCGGTAGGCGCGATGCTGAGCGGGGGCGTTGATTCGAGCATCGTTACCGGCATCATGAGCGAGCTGACGGATCATAAAGTCAAGACCTTTGCCGTCGGCTTCGACCACCCCGACTACAACGAACTGCCCTACGCCCGGCTCGTCGCCGATCACTTTGGCACCGACCACTACGAACTCGTTGTCAGGTCATCGGACCTCACCGCTTACTGGCCGCTGCTGACCTGGCACCGTGACGAGCCAGTGAGTGAGCCATCGGATCTCGGCGTCTACCTGGTCTCCAGGCTGGCGCGCCAGCACGTTAAGGTCGTGCTCTCCGGCGAGGGCGGCGACGAACTGTTCGCCGGCTACCCCAAGTACGTCGTTGACTGGCTGGCGAAGTACTATCATATCCTGCCCGCAGCCATACGCGACGGCATGATTACGCCACTGCTCGACCACCTGCCCTACAGTATGCGCAAGCTCAAGACGGCGGCGCGCAACATCTCGCAGCCGGCGCCGCAGCGCTGGATGGCCTGGTTCGGCATCTTCAACGGCCAGCTCAAAGAGCAGTTGCTCGCCGGGAGCGTGAAGGCCAGCATCGATCTCGACGCCAGCCGCGCGTTCAGGCGATGGCTGGAGCAAAACCCGCAGCGCGACGATCTCTCGGCGATGCTCTACCTCGACACGAAGATCTGGCTGCCCGATAACCTGCTGATGAAGGGCGACAAGATGACGATGGCGGCCTCGCTCGAAGGGCGCATTCCGCTGCTCGATCACCAGCTCATCGAGTACGCGGCAAGCATTCCATCGGATATCAAAATCAGGCCGTTCAGAGCCAAATATCTGCTCAAGCGCGCCTTCGCCGATTTTTTGCCCGCGCCGATCCTGACGCGCAAGAAGATGGGCTTCAACGTGCCGACCGGCATCTGGTTCCGCGAGGGGCAGCGCGGCTTCATCACGAGCCTGCTGCTCTCCGAGCGCATGCGCAGCCGGGGCTACTTCAACGTGGATTTCGTCGCGCGCATGCTGCGCGAGCATCTGGAGGGCCGCACCAACTACCAGGCGCAGCTTTTCACGCTCGCCAGCCTGGAATTGTGGTTTCGCGTCTTCATCGACAGTCCACGCCTGGAAATACCGCAGGCTCCAGCCCAGGAATTACTTGAAGTCGAAGGGGCAGCGCTTTTGCCGCCTCCGGCGGCTTATCCGTGAGTGTTCGCTGCGTGTGGCGCGGGCGGAGTGCGCGCCACACGCAGCGAACACTCACACCTGAGAAGCGCCGCAGGCGCTGAGCAGCAAGGAGGAGGAATTCGTGGTATCAGCCGTAGAACCGACAAAAAAATATCGCATCCTGATGGTCACGGGCATCTACCCTACGCGGGAGCGACCCCATGCCGGCACCTTCGTCAAAGCGCTGGTCGATGCGCTCGTCGCCGAAGGCCACAGGGTAGAGGTTATCCATCCGAGACCGGGACCGGCGCCGCTGCGCTACGCCTCGGCCACAGCACAGGTCTTTTTCAAGACGCTGAGCGGGCGCTTCGATATTGTCCACGGACACTATGGCCTCTGGTGCCTGGCCGCGCGCATGCAGTGGACCACGCCCGTCGTCGCCGCCTTCCTGGGCGATGACCTGCTGGGCACGATCACAGCGAACGGCGATTATAGCCGCAAGAGCCTGCTGGTCGTGCGCGTCAGCCAGTGGCTCTGTCGCCACGTCGAGGCTGTGACGGTGAAGACGGAGCAGATGAAAAAGGCGTCGTTATGCGAAAATGCCTTTGTGATCCCCGATGGCGTCAACTTTGATCTCTTCCGCCCCATTCCGCGCGGCGAGGCCCGCGCGGCTCTCGGTTGGGACGCGGAGCGCTACTATGTGCTCTTCGCGAATAACCCGGCGATCCCGGTCAAAAATTTCCGGCTCGCCCTGGCCGCCGTTGCCCGGCTGGCCGAGCGCGGCATCAGCGCCGAACTGGTCGTCGCCAATGGACTGCCGCAGGAGAAGGTAGTGCAGTACATCAATGCCAGCAACGCGCTCATCCTGCCATCGCTCGCGGAAGGCTCTCCCAACGTCGTGCGCGAAGCGATGGCCTGCAACGTCCCGGTGGTTGCCACCGATGTCGGCGATGTGGCGGAGGTGCTGGCCCACACCGAGGGATGCAGCGTCTGTCCACACGATGCCGACGCCCTGGCAGCGGGCCTTGAGAGAGCGCTGCTGCATCGCGAGCGTACAACAGGCCGCGCCGATACCGCGCATCTCGATAGCAAAGTGCTGGTCAGACAGGTCGTGGCAATGTACGAGCAGGCCATTCAGAAAAAGAGAAGGCTCTTCAGCCGGAAGGCTGCGCAACAGCAGCGCACGAAGGAGGGTATGCATTATGGGTAGACCTGGCGTGCTCATGCTCGTCGAAAACCTCTCGGTGCCGGCCGATCCGCGCGTCTGGCGCGAGGCGCAGACATTGCGCCGGCAGGGCTTCCAGGTGAGCATCATCTGTCCAATGGGAGAGACGCGAGACCGCGAGACGTATACCTGCATTGACGGCATTCGCATCTATCGCTATCGCCCGGCCTCAGCGAACAATTCACCTTCAGGCTATATGAAAGAATATGGCGTAGCCATGTTCAAGACGTTCTGCCTGAGCCTCAAGGTCTGGCTGCGTCACGGCTTCGACGTTATCCACGCGGCCAATCCGCCCGATACCTTCTTCCTCATCGGCCTCTTCTTCCGGCTCTGCGGCAAATATTACATCTTTGACCAGCATGACCTCGCGCCCGCTATGTTTCGTGTCAGATTCGCGGGTCGTATGCAGCCTCTCTACCGGCTGCTGCGCTTTTTTGAATGGTGCTCGTATCGCACAGCAAACATCATCATCACCACCAACGTATCGCAGCGGCGCAATGCCCTCGCGCACGGCGCTCGTCGCAGCGGCCAGGTTTTCGTCGTGCGTAACGGGCCTGACCTCGCGCGCTATACCCGGATACCTCCCGATCCAGAACTCAAGCGCGGCAAGCGCTATATGCTTGCCTATGTAGGAGTGATGGGCGCACAGGACGGGGTTGAGTACGCTCTTTACGCCCTTAAAGAGCTTGTACAGAAGCATGGTCGTCGTGATGTATTGTTGACCTTAATCGGCGATGGGGATCAGCTTGCCAGCCTGCGCATACTCGCGCAGGCGCTCAAACTGGAGCCGTATACCCACTTCACCGGATGGCTCTCCCAAAACGATATGCTGCGCTATTTGAGTGCAGCCGATATCGGTCTCTCGCCCGACCCGAGCAACGAACTCAATGACCGCAGCACCATGCTCAAGACGATGGAGTATATGGCAATGGGGATGCCTGTGGTCGCCTTCGACCTGCCCGAAACACGCTGCTCGGCCCAGGATGCGGCGCTCTATGCCACGCCCAACCGCGTCGAGGAGTTCGCGGCCCACATCGCCACGCTGCTCGACGATGAAGCGCTGCGCCTGAGCATGGGAACGCGCGGGCGCCAGCGCGTCGAGGAGGAGCTATGCTGGGAACGCACCAGCAGGCAGCTCCTGCTGGCATATGAGCAGCTTTTCCCGGCGCCCACCGCCGCGCAGCAGTCCCGGGATTCCATTACAGTATCGGCAGGACACTAGGCCAGACCGATTACCGGCACAAGATCACGCGGCAGCCCTCCTCGTGGCAGGAGGGCTGCCGCGTATACCAATACGTATGAGGTTACAGCGACACGTAGCTAGCTCACGAGCAGTTCTCTTCCCGTCTCGCCAGAGCGTTCCTGCCGCTCCAACGCCTCCTGTACAGCGGCCAGCACGCGCACGACTGCCAGGCCAACCTCGCCGCTGGCGCGCGGCTGGCTGCCCGTGCGAATGGCCTCGGCGAAATCCTCACATTCCAGGCGCAGCGGCTCTATCCAGTCGATATGCGGAATAGTGATCGCGCCATAGCGATAGGAGACGCCTGGATCGGCATGCACATCGGCCCCCTTATTGTAGATCTTTATCATCTCAGCCGGGTTGGTATCATCGTACACAACCATGCGCGCGTCGCCGATAATCGTCACACGGCGTATCTTGCAGGGGTGCAGCCAGCTCACATGGATGTGCGCGGTCATGGAATCGGCAAACATCAGGTCGAGATGCGCGATATCGTGAATACGCGGCTGAAGGTGTGCATGCGCCTGCACCTTTATCGCCTCCGGCGTCTTGCCAAACAGATAGAGCAGTATCGACACATCATGCGGCGCCAGATCCCAGATTACGTTGATATCGCTGCGAAACAGCCCCAGATTGACGCGCTCCGCCTCGACGCAGTAGATCTTCCCCAGATCGCCATTGCGCACCAGCCTGCGCAGTTCGTTGACAGCAGGGCTATATTCAAAAGTATGGCCGACCATCAACGTGAGATGGCGCTGCCGCGCCAGATCGATCAATTCCTCGGCTTCCGCGACGCTGGTTGTGAGCGGCTTCTCAACCAGCACATGTTTATCATGCAGCAGCGCCTCTTTCGCCAGCCGGTAATGCATACGCACGGGCGCCGCGATCACCACCGCATCCACATCCGAGCGAAACATGTCCTCGGCATGTGTCGTTGTCCGAATCCACGGTTGATTTATCAGCAGTGAGGCCAGGCGATGCTCATCGGTATCGGCGACCATCGACACTGCTGCGCGCGGCAGACTTTCCAGGTTGCGCGCGATCTTTGGTCCCCAGTATCCCCAGCCGATAACGCCAAAACGCAGGTCATCCATAGTTCTCAGGTTCCCTCAATATTTCACTACACCCCTACCGGTGGGATGCAGATTGTATTACGTTTTTTCTGACCGCTTCACAGACCAGATCGATCTGCTCCCCGGTCAGTTCCGGGTACATAGGCAGCGAGACGATGCGCTCCACCGCCGCTTCGGTAACTGGCAGCATGCCGCGCCTGTAGCCATACGGAGCGCAGGCCGGTTGCAGGTGGACGGGGATGGGATAGTGCACGTTGGTCTCTATACCCTCCCGTGCCAGCGCCTCACGGAATTGATCCCGCGCGGGAATCTGCACAACGTAATAGCAGTAGACGTGCGTCCCCCATTCTCGCTCTACAGGCACCGCGTCGACGATAGTGCGCAGGTTCTCGGTGTATACCTGCGCATGCCTGCGGCGCGCAGCGTTCCAGTCTTCGAGGTAAGGCATCTTGACCAGCAGCGCTGCCGCCTGGAGTTCGTCAAGACGCGCGTTCTGACCCATCAACTCGTGATGGTAGCGCACGCGCGAACCATGATCGCGCAGCATGCGCATCGTCCCGGCAAGCTCGTCGTTGTTTGTCGTGCAGATTCCGGCTTCGCCAAACGCACCGAGGTTTTTGCTATAGTAGAGACTAAAGCAGCCAATATCGCCAAAACTGCCCACGCGCTGGCCGCGATACGTCGCTCCGTGCGCCTGGGAAGCATCCTCAATCACAGAAAGGCCATGCGTGCGCGCAAACTCCATCACCGGCTGCATCTCTACCGCGTGCCCATAGAGATGCACAGGCAACACGGCGCGCGTGCGGGGGGTCAGCGCTTGCTCCAGTTGCCGCCAATCCATCAGGTAGGTCTCAGGATCGATATCGACAAAGACCGGCCTGGCGCCGAGTAGAGCAATCGCCTCCACGGTTGCGATAAAGGTATTGGCAACGGTAATTACCTCGTCGCCGGGGCCGATACCGCAGGCACGCAGCGCCAGAACGAGCGCGTCGGTACCCGATGCTACCCCCACGCCATGCCGGCATCCGCAATACGACGCGAACGCACTCTCGAACGCCTGGACGTTCGGCCCAAGAAACAGGTGCATACCCTCAAGGACCTCTTCAAAAGCGGCCATGATTTCGGGCTTGAGCGCATGATACTGCGCGCGCAGATCGACGAGAGGTACTTTTATAACCGGCACCTTCCTGAAAACTCCTTTCCCACTATAACTATGCAGGCCCTTCGCCGCCTCCGGCGGCCTTCTGGTAGTGGTGGCTGCGGCGGATAATCCGCCGCAGCCACCACTACCAGCGCGTGCGAAGCGCCGCAGGCGCTGAGCAGCTACCCTACACTTAAACTTTTACAAACACAAAACATACTCTGTTCTACTCAGAAGGTAGCATATCAAAGGTGATTATGGGATTATCGCCAGGGTGCAGGACAGGTTGTACTCCTGCGGCCCAGTAGAGATGTTGCAACCCCGGGGCAGCGATAAACAGAGAGTTGCTAGATAATCAACTAAATTTGCTCTGGTTTCCGCACTTTTCACCATATCTCTATGAGAATACTCACCGGTTGTACACTTCTATCCTCTACAATTACCTGCGAGTAATCCAGCAAAACGATTGCTGGAAAGGAGGAGAAAAGCTTACCTCCTTTCCTGATCCACAGGGGGAAGTTATGGCAGTCCTATCAGCACCCGCGCGGATGATCCATCTCAACGCTCGCTACCTGCGTGTCAAGCGCGCCTTTGATGTCATCTTCACGCTGCTTATCTCGCCTTTTGTGCTGACCGTCGGGGCGATCATTGCGCTATGTATCAAACTGGATTCAAAAGGGCCGGTCTTCTTCCGGCAAAGGAGGGTAGGGCAAAATGGCGTCGAATTTGAAATGCTCAAGTTTCGCTCAATGTACGTTAATAGCGATCAGCTTCTTCATCGCGAAAAGATCATTTCCTATATGAACGGGCAGAAGCTCAATGATGATGCGACAGGCGCTATGTCTTATAAAATCATCGATGATCCACGCATTACCAGGGTGGGACGCTTCATTCGCAAGACCAGCCTCGATGAGTTGCCACAGTTCTGGAATGTTTTACGCGGCGAAATGACGCTGGTCGGGCCGCGTCCCCCGCTCACTTACGAAGTCGAACTCTACAGCGAGCGTGAGTGGCTGCGCCTCTCTGGAAAACCGGGCCTGACGGGGACCTGGCAGGTTTATGGCAGGTCACGCGTTACCTTTCAGAACATGATCGAGATGGATATCGCCTATCTCCAGAATCAGTCCTTCTGGAAGGACCTCAAGCTTATTGCACTGACGATTCCGGTGATGCTTCTTGGTCGCGGCGGCGCATAGATTAATACACTGCTATATAACTATTCATGCATCTCTTTCCCTGACGACCCGGCGCCGGGGACAGCAAGAGATCTGAATAGTTACACTGAAATCTATCAATCAACAGCGCTTGTGCAGGAGCGAGACAGGGATACAATACATTGCCATTGAACGCACCCGCAGGGGATGGTAGGGGGAAAGCGGTTTTAGCCCGCCATAGCGATAACGCCGTGCTCTTTCTACACGTTGAATGAGCAGTTGCATCTTACTGGCATCAACCAGCACCACGAAGATTACGCAGCCGGTCAGCCGGTGTAAAACCTCGAGTATCCACGCATTCCTGCGATCACTGATCGCCAGGGTGAGCGCGCCGGGCGCTCCGCCAATCACCGCGCACTGATAGCGTTTCATGATCCATAGCGGCAGGACACGTTGATAGCGTGCAGGAATACGCCGGATAAGCTCCAGGTGCGGAATCACCTCATCCTGTAAATCAGGTATCCTTTCCTGTGCCATTCCCATTCTCTGCTCCAGGCAAATATGCAACATGCTATATCAATACATAGCGTAAGGTATCGGCGTGAAGATATGATGTCAGGGCATACGGAAATGAGGTTGAAAGGGGGTAGAGCCAGTGAAGACTTTATCACTGGCGAAAAAGAAAGAGGCGCTCCCGTCCTGCATGCATAGCTGATCTTTAACCGGAAGCGAGGCGCAGAGGCACCTGATCGACCTCCTTACCATCCTCCTCATCAGGATAGCGGATCAGCGTATAACCGACACCTGGCACCGTCAGAATGTAGCGCGGGTTGCCAGGATCCGGTTCGATCTTCTGGCGCAGGTGACGGATATGCGCTTTGATGAGGCTGGCGTCTCCTTCGCCGTCGTAGCCCCAGACGTGCGTCACAATCTGGTTCGCCGTACAGACATCGTTGGCGCTGACAGCAAGCAGGTGCAGCAGTTTACTTTCCGTCGGCGTCAGGCGAATCGTCTTCCCATGCACGATGACCTCATTATGCAGCGAATCTACGCAGATCGGTCCGACGGTCACAATCGAGGATGGCCTTTTCTCCAGCGTCGAGCGCGCTCTGCGGCTCACCGCGTGAATACGCGCAAGCAACTGGGAAGGGAAGAAAGGTTTCCGTAAATAATCATCGGCCCCCGATTCCAGGCAGCGAACCTCGTCCTGCACATCCTTGTTATCGGTCATGACCAGCACCAGTGCGTCATGTTTCATACGCATCTCACGGCAGAACGCCAGCATATCCTCACCCTCAACTGCTGTATCCACTATGACCAGATCAGGTTCCTGCTCCAGCCACTCGACTCTGGCCCTTTCTGCGCTATATGCACGAGAGACACCATATCCGAGCGTCTTTAACCAGCTTGTTAGCATCTCAATCAGATCACGATCAGGATCCACGATCAGGATCTTCATGGTCTATCCTCCGATCTGATGTTTCTCTAAAGCTATTGTACCGTTGACTTTTCACCTGTAAATGAAAACTGGCAGGTTTCGGGAAGATTAAAGATTTATCATGGTCAATATATGATTCAGTCCCGGGGTCAGGCTCAATCATTGCTGAATTTTCTACAGTGCCCACTATTGGTAACGCTGCACACAGGATCTTTGTTGCAGATCTCCGATCATATTCCTGATCGTCACATAGATCAGAGCCGGATAAAAAAATTCCTCGCCGCTCAGCTCGCTCTCCTGGCGCGTATCAGGAGAGCGAGCTGAGCGGCGAGGAACCGGCAGGGGTGTGAACTGGTGATGTCACACATCCAGATTCGCGCTCTTCGCATGGCTCTCGATGAAGCGCTTGCGCGGCCCCACCTCATCGCCCATGAGCATATTGAAGATCTTATCGGCCTCCACAGCCTCCTCGATGGTCACGCGCAGGATGGTGCGCTTCGCCGGATCCATCGTGGTATCCCAGAGCGTCTCGGGGTTCATCTCGCCCAGTCCTTTGAAGCGCCCGACATCCGGTTCCTTCCCGTTGTGAGTGGCCTTATATTCGGCGATGAGCGCATCGCGCTCCTCTTCGCTGTGGACATAATGCACCTGCTTGCCGATCTTCACATGGAACAGCGGCGGTTGCGCGATATAGAGGTGCCCATCCATAATCAACTGCGGCATATGGCGATAGAAGAACGTGAGCAGCAGGGTACGGATGTGCGCGCCATCGACATCGGCATCGCACATGATGACGATGCGCCCATAGCGCAACTTCGCCTTGTTGAAGTGTTCATCGATACCCACGCCGATAGCCGTGATGATATTTTTAACCTCTTCGTTCTTGAGGATCTTATCGAGTCCCACGCGCTCGACATTGAGGATCTTGCCGCGCAATGGAAGAATTGCCTGGAAATGCCGATCTCTCCCCTGTTTCGCACTTCCGCCCGCACTATCTCCTTCCACGAGATACAGTTCACAGCGATCAGCATGTCGCTCGCTGCAATCGGCCAGCTTGCCGGGCAGCGTCGTATCCAGCGCATTCTTGCGCTGAATGAGATCGCGCGCGGCGCGGGCAGCTTCGCGGGCGCGCGCCGAGGTCAGACATTTCTCGATGATGACTTTTGCCTCGCTCGGCGTCCGCTCAAGGTATTGTGTGAGCAGATCGGTAGTGATCGCTTCGACAATGGGACGCACCTCGGCGTTATTGAGCTTGCTCTTGGTCTGCGCCTCAAATTGCGGGTTGGGGATCTTGACGCTGACAACCGCCGTCAGGCCCTGGCGCACGTCATCGCCGGTGAGATTGCCGTCCTTCTCCTTGAGCAGGTTGACCTTGCGCGCGTAATCGTTGAGGGTACGGGTGAGCGCGCTGCGGAATCCGGTGATATGCATGCCCCCATCAACAGTATTGATGCCGTTCGCGAAGGAAAACTCGGTACAGGCCCAGCTATCGTTGTATTGTAGCGCCAGCTCGACCTTCACACCATCAACCTCGCGCTCGACACTCACGGGACGCGCCTGCAAGGTGGTGCGATTCTTATTCAGGTGACGCACAAAGGAGACCAGGCCGCCTTCAAAGTAGAACGTGGCTTCACGATCACTGCGCTCATCGATCAGGCTGATGGTCAGACCCCGGTTCAGATAGGCCATTTCGCGGAAGCGCTGCGCGAGGATATCAAAGCTATAATCGCGTGTCTCCATTACGGTGAGATCGGGCAGGAAAGAAGTGGTCGTACCCGTACCTTCCGCCGGCCCCAGGCAGAGCAGGCCGGTCACAGGAACGCCCTTTTCATAGCGCTGGCGATAAAGATAGCCGTCACGCCTGACATCGACCTGGCACCACTCTGAGAGCGCGTTGACTACCGAGACGCCAACGCCGTGCAGTCCGCTGCTGATCTTGTACCCGCCGCCGCCGAACTTGCCTCCAGCATGCAGCACGGTCATGACGACCTCCAGGGTTGAGAGTCCCGGGCGCTGGTGATGTTCGTCTACGGGGATGCCACGCCCATTATCTTCGATAGTCACCGAACCGTCGGCATGGATCGTGACTTTCACTGTATCGGCGTAGCCGGCCATTACTTCATCAACGCTGTTATCAACTACCTCCTGTATTAAATGATGCAGGCCGCGTTGATCGGTTGCGCCGATATACATACCGGGCCGCACGCGTACCGCCTCCAGCCCCTCCAGGATTTGAATATTCTGTCCATCATAACTATCGTTACCATTATGGCCGTTGCCATTCCCCCTGCCACCACCGTTCCCTGACCTGTTATTATCATGACCCATCAGAGCGTCACGGTCTTGAGGAATTTGCTCCGCCATCATCGATTCTCGCAATTTCGTCATAAAACCCGTCTATTCCTTTTGTTCAATAGCCATAGAAAATGCGGCGGGAAAACGCCACATACAGGCAACGAATGCAGAAAGCCCCGGTTCGTCTTGCACCTTGCGATTGCAAGGGAAGAACAGGCAGTATGCTGCTTCATTCGCAGTTCACGCCCATAGGCACACGTCTGTGCGAACACTTGCGTGCAGGGAGGTGAATGCTTGCGGAAGGCCAGTCTACACCTGTAAATATGTTCTCAAGAGATACGAAAAAGGCGGCAATGAAACCAGATCTTGCCACATCATTATATCACATCCGGGTCGATAAAAAAAGTAAATGGAACAAACGGGCAGCACGGCTTATGGCGTCCGGCTTGGCAACGCTTCAGGTTCCCCTGCCATCTCCGGCGGGCTGATCCATGAGTGGAGATGGAGTGGAAGACGGACAGAGAGCGTCGTCCACGCCACCTCCACTCATGGATGCATAGCGCGCAGGCGCTGCACCATCAAGCCGCGAGAAGAGCCGAAGGGTTACACATAATATAGAGCCTAGTATCGATTCCCCGTCACTTGCCCACCCATTGAAGAGATACTGGGATTACCCGGCATGCCCTGCATAGCAGGCATGCCCGGCATGTTCGGCATCGGCCCTCCGGCCAGATGCGTTGCACAGTAGGGGCAGAATGTCCAGCGCAGTTCTAGCAAGCGCTCACACTTGGGGCAGGGCCGCTTGAGCTTCTGACCGCAGGAAGGACAGACCTGGAAGTCCGATTCAATGCGGGCATGGCAGTTGTTACAGGTCTGCCGTTCGGTCATCTCAGCCAGCAGCGATTCTTCCTCCAACTGGCGCTCATAGATTTCGGCCAGCGTCTGACGCGGACGCAGAATCATATAGATAAACAGACCGCCAATAGGGAAGATAAACACCAGCACGGTTGCCAGGACCTGCACCAGAAAATCCTGCGTGCGTGCACGAATATCGCGCCACGTCCAGACTACCAGGCTGACCCAGAAAACAACGAAAAACGCTACCAGACAACCTACGAGGGGACCCACCAGCCCCTGTAAGGTATTGAGCAAGCCCGATGATGTGCTGGTCGTTGGGCCTGGAGTTGCTAAAATAACTAGAAACCCGTTCACAGAACAATTGCCCCTTTCAGAATAGAGAATAATAAAGCACCGCACTTAATTATACAGTGCATTATACTTACTATGTTTTTAGACTCATTACACTGAATTACAACGGTTGGTGCTGGTATTATGGTGACAGCGTAGGACCAAGAGATAGCTTTGATGGACCTTCAGAATCAAGATTGGCAACCCCGGCGTGCGCAACTGCGCGGTTGATCGCGCCCGGGAGCACTCCAGAAGGCTCATGAGCGCGATCAATCGCGCGGCTGCGCATGGAACCCTTACCGATTCTGAGTAGGAACATTCATCAAAGCTCTCTGAGCCGCCTTTCATGTAAACAGCAGAGTCGTGATTCCTCCTCCACGTATATTGACCTGTACCGTCTGCTCACCTATGGTCTCTACATTTATCATGCGCTCCTCCAGCAAATTTGCCAGGTAGGCGCGCGTGAAAGGAAAGCCAGGGCGGATCCGCGCCTCCACCTCGTGAGCGAGCGGATTGTAGACGCGCACAACCAGGCCCTCTTCCCTGTTACTGCGCTTGATAGCGCTGACCACCAGTTCAGCCGGAGCGACGGAGAGCAGCGCGGCTTGCGAAGGAAGCTGTCCCGCATGCAACTCGGTGACAACTGCCCTCGCCGGCACAGCAATGTTAAATGCCTGCGCTTCGCGCAATACCAGCGCTTCCTCCGCTTCCCAGCTTCCACTGTGTGGGACCAGCGCGTAATCAAACTCGTAATGGCCCTGGCATTGAGCCTCCGGCGTATATTCCATCGGGCCGGCAGGTCCATGCCGCGTAGCCAGATCGCTGCGCGATAGCCAGTCAACACAGCGCAACAGCGTCACCGCCACAGCGGCCTGCCCCTCGCCAACGCCAGGACCACTTCGCAGGATCTCGTATTCCGGCAGGCCGCGATTCAAGATCCCCAGCCCGGTCTTGCCATCACTTACATCCACAAAGCGCTTCTGCGGGTAGGTGCTCACCGGCTCCTCGGCCCATTCTGAAACGTCAGAGGGAACAGGAGGAGCTACCGGGCGCGCTCGCACCTCAAAGGTGCCCTCGGCAACTCCATGCTCTACTGCATATGGTACAGGAAAGATTACCCGCAAGCGGTGATCCTTCGCTCTGTTTTCCACGCTCGTATGTATATCGATACGCCGCACGCCGGGCACCAGTGAGATTTCGCTGGTGATCGGGCAGACGGTTGTGCGCACACTGCGTTCGGTCCGGCTGGCTGTGCAGCCGGTGGGCAATAACCAGCGCCCGCTGACACGCAGCGCCGCACGCACCGGCCCGGCTGCGGTCAGCTCGATCTTCGGCGGCTCCAGCGGCTCACTTACCAGCGTATCGTGATCGGGGGGACAGTAGGTATACAGGTCCCCGACATCCCCTCCATCTATAAAACGATTCAAACCGCGAAAAACCACGCCGTTCTCTTTATCTGTCACGGTAAGGGTGCCATCCTGGATGCAGGCTTCTACGCGATAGAACTCGTTCTCGATACTGTTCTGCCCCGTTAGCAGCGGCCTGAGCTGCGAGGCATAGCCATTGTGATGCAGTCCTTCCGATCTCACGCCGCGCGGATAGAGCCAGAAGGTCTTGAAGCCGTAGGCTGGCAGCTCGGTGGCGATAAAATTAATGGTCTCGCGCGCCTGGTCAACCAGCGTCACCTCCAGCGTGTGAATATCTTCACGTTTCAGCAGAGCGAGGATCTGCTCTACCGAGGCCGTCAACTCCTGCTCATTCGGGCTGATGCGCCCCCTGGGAGCGATCATTACCTCGATATAGACCACACCCGGCTGCGGTGTGTGATGAACATGATGGAGGGGAGACTCGGTATAGTTTTCGATATATATGCGGCTGATCACGCTGCTATCTTCTTCCTGCCCCAGAGCCGACGAGATCATGCCATGAGCCATCTGGAGTAGTTGCGACGGCGTATCGACGCCCGCCAGCCCGACGGCGGTAGATAGCATTTCACGGGCAAAGGGCATGGAGCCAATTTCCTGTCGCCAGCGATTGATGACGCGATACGGCATACTCGCTCCGCGCTCATCGATCACCACGGCATTGTGCAGTGACCCGGGTAACTGTACGACGACCTGAACCTGTGCATTGCGCGGGCCGGGGGCAGGATTGAAGACGACGATAGGCACCGGCTCATAGGCGGCATGTGGCAGGGGAGCGCGCGTATCTATCTCTTCCGCGATATCCTGCATGGCCTGAGCGAGCACGCTTTCACCGATCTGCTGGCTCTGCGCGAAGCGCGTGCTATTTTCACGATGCACCTGGTCAATACTACAGCCGCAGATGCTATCATGAGGATGGTTTTGCAACAGATACTTCCAGGCTGCTCGGATCAGTCCTCGCGGATATGGCGCACCAAGCAGAGCAGCCCAGGCTGCCAGCGGCTCTACCCAGTTCTCAAGCAGGTGCTCGGTAGCGCTGTTCTGCTGCTTGATCCACATACGTGTGGAGAGTACAGCGGGCAACAGGTGGGAATACTGGCTGCTGCGCATCTCGCCATGCAGCCTCTCAAACTCCGTGTTCTGCTGCCGTACACGCTCGATATATTGCGGAAGCGTGCCGATCTGGAGATGGATAGAGTCATACCGAGGAGAAGTTGCGGCAGGAGGGGCTGGTTCGCGTCCGTCATCATGGCGGGAGCCACGAATGAAGCGCGTCAATAGCCGCTGGCGCTCGGGATCAATGTGTGCCAGCACTTCGTTCGCAGCCGCGATAACTTGCGGCAGACCGCGCTGGGCTTGCAGGTGATCGGAGCCGTTCATAAAGAGGAGCGTGTTCGTGGTAGCTCTGGGCAGAATATTCGCGGCAAGCAGTTCAACGCGCGTCACGAACTCATCGAGATTGAGCGGCAACTGGCGTGCATTCGAGTAACCCATCGGATCGGCAAGATGGACCACCAGCACCGTTGTGCCATCGGGAGCAGCCCACTCGAATTCGCTTTTGTGCGCCTCCTCACCGACACCGCGCCAGAAGACAGCGCTATCGATGCCGCAGCCCTGAAAGATCTGCGGCAACTGGGCAATGTGCCCGAAGGTGTCAGGGACATAGCCCACACGCATCAGACCGCCAAATGCGGCGGCGCGCTCTATGCCCAGTTGCAAATTGCGGATCAGCGCTTCGCCGCTCACCAGGAACTCATCAGGCTGCACGTACCACGGCCCCACGAGGATACGCCCGGCCCGCGTGTGTCGCCGCAAGCGCTCCTCCTGCTCAGGCTCTATCTCGAGGTAGTCATCGAGGATAATAGTCTGACCGTCGAGCAGAAAATGGCTGAACTGGTCGTCGCTATCGAGAATATCGAGCAATTTGTCAATCGTTTTGACCAGGCGAGCGCGAAATTGTTGGAAGGTCTGGTACCACTCACGATCCCAATGCGTATGCGGTACAATGATGATCTCTAGTTGTTCAGCCATGATACCCCTCAGAAAATAGCCGAAAAAGGCATGCCTATCGTTTCCTTCTTGAAAATCATTGTAGCTGATTCTCAAAGAGCAGGCAACCGGAGCTTTCTGCCCGCGCTGCTCTCATCAAATTCTTATCTAGATCCCACAAACAGGACTTTTTTCTTATGCGTTAGAAGCTTTTCAGGTGCTATGATAGTTTCTAACTGATCGCATTTCTATCCGCCAATGAGAAAGCAGCGGGCTTGCGCGGTGCGCGGCGCCGTGTTATGATAGAACGTATGTTCTTATGCTTGAAGGAGGTCATTCATGGCGCGTGGCAGCTATGCTAAGAAGCTTAGACCACAGGAGCCTATCAAAACGCAGTCGCCCATCCCTCCGCGTGCGACCCGTCAGCTTGCCACTACATCAGATAACGAGCTAGAAACCGAGACAGGCATCTTTTCGTGGCGCCTTGCCGGGCGCAGGGCGCCTGGTTTCCCGCATTCAGCGACAAAACCAGCGCGGCCATTGCACACCAGAGTCGTCGATGAGTTTCAACCGCATCCCCTGGAGCGTCACAAGCCCTGGCTGGCGCCATTTATCTTTTGTCTTATTCTCGCTGTCATTTTTATCGTGGTGGTGCTCTCGGCTGGCATCTTTCAGCGGCCAGGCGAGCCGGCCCTGCTGCGTTACAACGGAGGAGGAGCTTATTCTATTCAGGTTGGCGGTGATCTGGCCGGAACCTGGCAGGCGACGCAGCCTCTACCTCCAAAGGTGCCTATTCCAACATCCACCGGCCCCTATTCGGTCCTGGGCAAACCGACGATCAGCGCGGATTTTATCAATCGCGTCCTCGCGGCTTACCACTCGCCGGCGGCGGGCCAGGGGCAGGCATTATACGCTCTGGGCGTGAAATATGGCATCGATCCCGCTTTCGCCCTCGCCTTCTTCATGCATGAAAGCACCTTTGGTACGCGAGGTGAGGCCCGCGTGACGCTCTCGCTCGGCAATTTGCGCTGCATTCCCGATCATCCATGCGTCGACCAGGATCGCGGCGGCTATGCCTCTTTCGCGAGCTGGCAGGATGGCTTCCAGGCGTGGTACGAGCTGATCCGCAACCTCTATGTGGCCCAATGGGGCCTCACTACCGTCGATCAGATCATTCCAAGATACGCCCCCACCGCCGACCATAACAATGAGGCAGCCTATATCGCGGCTGTCAAGCACGCCATTGATACCTGGCGCGCCGGCGTTGTCATGGTGAGCTAGCAGTAATAACCGCCGGTGCCATGCGGCTGTTTTGGATGGCTGAGTATAATAAAAGTATATAGATACTTATATGGAAGGGCGGGGCATTATGACGAGGCCAACAAAAAGCCAGCCGCGACACAGGCGACCTCTGGTTTTCGACTCGACGCTCAAAGAACTGGTTCAGCAGCAGGCATCTACGATCCTACCCGTGCTGCTGAGAGGCGCTACCTATGTTGAAACGCTTGACGTTGAGCGCATCAGGCCAACGATGCGTGTAGATCGCGTCTACAAAATCATCTACCGGCGACAGGAGCATATTCTACATCTCGAGTTCGAGTCGGGAGCAGATAACGACCTGCCCGCGCGGCTGCACACGTATCATGCTATACTATATCAGGACTATCACCTGCCGGTGATCTCTATGATTATCTACCCTTTCCGCGTGGCAATGGCAGCGTCACCCTGGCGGGAGATGAGCGGCGATGAGGAGATTGTTTCGTTCAGATTCCGCGTACTGCCGTTATTCACGCTCGATGCCGAGTACTACCTGCGCGAGCACCTGGCCTGCATGTATCCATTGTTGCCAACAATGCAGAACGTTAACCGCGAAGTAATCGGCCAGGCATTGGACGAACTGGTGGCATTGTATCGCGATGATGAAGTTACTCTGGCACAGCAGTTTGCATGGATGGAGATCCTGCTGGAGCGCGCCTCTATGGTTCCTCCACAGGAGAAGGATGAGATACAAAGGAGGTTGAGCATGTACGACAAGCTGTGGGAAGAACATCCGAGGGTGAAAAAGATAAAAGCAGAGGTGCGCGAAGAAAAGAAACGGGCACGGATGGAAGGTCTGGCAGAAGGACGCGCGGAAGGTCTGGCGGAAGGTCTGGCAGAAGGACGCGCGGAAGGACTGGCAGAAGGACGCGCGGAAGGTCTGGCAGAAATTCAAGCTGAGAAGGAACGCATCCGGGCAGAACTCCAGGCTGAGAGAGAGCAGATATTGGCACAGATCCAGGTGGAGAAGGAACGGCTGGCAAGGCAAGTTGCTGAACAGGCAAGACAGGTCACAGAGCAAGCTATCGAACAGCGCGTGTTGCAAGCCCAATTGCAACTAAGGCGGAAGGATATCATGATGGTGGTCAAGATGCGCTTCCCTGCGCTCAGAGAACTGGCACAAGAGAAGATCGAGCAGATTGATGAGCCTGGCAGACTCGACTACCTGTTCGAGCAGCTCCTTTCGGTCCCCGATGAGACTTTCGCGCGCTGGCTTCTAAATTCCCCGGTTGCCTGAAAATAACCTGTTACTGGTGCATGGAGAGAGGGAAAGACGCCGGCCTGCGAAGCGTCAGGCCGTAATCAATCCCTGCTCCAGTGCACGGCTCAAAGCCTCGGTGCGGCCAGAGACGTTGAGCTTCTGATAGATGTTCGCCAGGTGAAAGTTCACCGTGCGCTCGCTCACAAAGAGCCGCGCCGCTATCTCTTTGTTGCGCAGGCCCCGCGCCAGTAAGCGCAGCACCTCCAGTTCGCGCGGCGTCAATGCGTCACGCCGCGTCTCTCCGCGACCAGCTGCACCAAAACGCGAGATAAGCTTGCCAGCGAGTTCCGGCTGGAGCAGTAGTTCGCCACGCGCTACCGCCCGTACCGCCTGCGCCAGCCCGTCGGGCGCGACATCTTTGAGGATATAGCCATCCGCCCCGGCGCGCAGGATCTCGTACAGATACTCCTCGCGCGCCTGCGCCGCGAGCAGCAGCACCTTCGTATCGCGGTTGAGTTGCTTGATCTGGCGTAAGGCTTCCAGGCTTTGTCCCTCGGGAAGCTGCGCATCCATGAGCACGACCTGCGGCCCCAGCTCCAGCATTTCGCTCACCGCCTGCACGCCATCGGCCGCCTCGCCGACGACCTGCAACCCGGCATAGGAATCCAGCAGGCGATGCAATCCCGCGCGCGTCACCGCCTGGCTATCGACGATCAGTATGCGCACCTGGTCGCCCCTTTCAGCAAGAGCCTGCTGCGCTGCCTCTGCCCCAGGATGGTGAGCATGATAGGGCAGACGCACTTCCACACGTGTGCCGCGCTCACCCGCAGTGATCTCCAATGTGCCCCCCAGGCGCTCGATATGGCCGCCTATATCGCGCATGAGGGCAGCCGCTTCCTCACCATGCGTGGACTCACCCGGCGCCAGTGTATCGAAGGGAGGGGCGGGAGCATCGTAAGTATCTACCCCCTCGGATTCAGCCGCCTGCGAACCGGCGTTGAGGCCGTCGTCCTCAATGCTCATCTGTACATCGTCGCGTCCATAGTTAAGCGCCAGGCGCAGCCGGCGCGCCCCCGTATGCTGTGCTACCTGGTAAAGCGCCTCCCGTGCCGCCATAAACAGCAGGCGTTCGGCAGGTGCAGGCAGCGCCTGTTCTTCTGGCTGCCCTCGCTCATCAACGCCGGAGAACGAGAGGCGGCTGGCAAGGCCAAGCGTCTCTGCCGTCTCTTCGACAAGGCGTGAGAGCGCTTCCGCCAGTGTGACGCCCTCCAGCTCGGCCAATGAGAGATCAGCGTTCGCGGCCCGCACCTCGGCAAGCGCCTCGCGCGTCATACGCTCCAGCGTCGTCAGCCCCTGCCGCATGGCCTCTACATCGATGCTCGATTGCGCTGGCTCTTTGTTTGCCAGCATTTGTAGCGCATTGAGTTCTATCAGTATATTGCTCAGCGCCTGCAACAGGCGCTCTTGAAGATCGTCTACGGGCGCATCGCTTACCTGCATGGACGTTTTCTCTCTCGTAAAAATACAGAAATCATGCTGTGTGCGTGGATGCTCGCTATAGCGAGCATCTATGCACACAGCATGATCCTTATACCGGCGTTACCGTTGTCAATACCAGTTTTCCATCCTGGGCATCGATCTTGACCGAACTTTTATCTTGCAGCGCCCCATCGGCGATATCGCGATCCACGCGGGACTCGATCTCCCAGCGCTCGTTGGCCGGGAAGCTCCTGGCGGCGGGGCTATAGCGCACCACGACCATCACGCTTTTACCGTCCCTCGCTCCGATCTTCACCACATCGCCATCGAGAATGTTGCCGTTCGCGATGCCAGCTACCACACGCGTCACAACCTGCTGCTCATCGATGACGCCCCTGCCGCCATTGACATAGCGCACCGGAACAATCACCAGAGCGCCATGCCTGGCTGAGAAAACAACCATATCGCCATCGCGAATGGTCCCATCGAGCAGCGAGCGCGCGACACGGTTCTCGACCTCTTTCTGAATCACGCGCTTGAGCGGGCGCGCGCCAAATTGAGGATCGTAGCCTTCGGTAGCCAGCAACTCTCGCGCCTCATCGCTCAGGTAGAGCGTGATATGCCGCTCCGCTAGGCGCGGGCGCAGGCGATTGACCTGGATATCAACGATACGCTTGATCTGATCGCGTTTAAGCTGGTGGAAGATGATGATCTCGTCGATGCGGTTGATAAACTCGGGCCGGAAGCCCTCTTCACGCAGGCGCGGGCGTATCGCGCGCTGGATCTCATCCTCGTCCATGCCGTCGAACTCTTGCAGCCAGGAGGTGCCGACGTTACTGGTCATAATGATGACCGTGTTCTTGAAATCGACGGTGCGCCCCTGCCCATCGGTGAGGCGTCCATCGTCGAGCAGTTGTAGCAGGACGTTGAAGACATCGGGGGCCGCCTTCTCGATTTCATCGAGCAGTATGACGCTGTAGGGATGGCGCCGCACCGCCTCGGTCAACTGGCCGCCCTCTTCGTAGCCAACATAGCCTGGCGGCGCGCCGATGAGTCGCGAGACCGTGTGCTTCTCCATGTACTCCGACATATCGATGCGCACCATCGCCTGTTCGTTGTCGAAAAGGAACTCGGCCAGCGCGCGCGCCAGCTCGGTCTTGCCCACACCGGTTGGCCCCAGGAACAGGAAACTCGCCAGTGGGCGGTTCGGATCTTGCAGCCCTGCCCGCGAACGGCGAATCGCATCCGAGACGGCCTGCAATGCCTCGTCCTGTCCCACAACGCGCTCACGCAGCCGGTCCTCCATCGTGAGCAATTTTTGCACCTCGGCCTCCATCAGCCTGGAGACGGGGATGTGCGTCCATTTCGAGACGATTTCGGCCACGTCCTCGGCATCCACTTCTTCCTTATGCATGCGCGTGCTTTGCAGGTCCTTGAGCCTCTCCTCCTGCTCCTTGATGCGCTTCTCAAGCTCCATAATGGTCTCATATTTCAAGCGCTGCATCGCTTCATAATCGTAGACACGCTCGGCCTTCTCGTACTCGACCTGCGCCGCGTCCAGTTCTTGCTTGAGGCGGCGAATCTCCTCTATCGGCTCGCGCTCACGCTCCAACTGGAGATTCAATGCATGCAACTGCTCCTGCAAATTGGCAATCTCGCGCTCGATCTTCTCCAGTCGTTCGCGGCTGGCCGGATCCTTCTCCTTCTTGAGCGCCTGCTGCTCCACCTGCAACTGGAGGATGCGCCGCTCCAGCGCATCGATCTCCGCCGGCTTGCTATCAAGCTCAACGCGGCGGCGGCTGGCGGCCTCATCGATGAGATCGATGGCTTTATCGGGCAGGAAACGATCCGTGATGTAGCGATTGGAGAGCACGGCGGCGGCCACCAGCGCGCTGTCCTGGATACGCACACCGTGATGCACCTCGTAGCGCTGCTTCAGCCCGCGCAGGATGCTGATGGTATCCTCCACCGTGGGCTGATCGACCATTACCGGCTGGAAGCGGCGCTCCAGCGCGGCATCCTTCTCGATATGCTTGCGGTACTCGTCAAGGGTGGTCGCGCCGATGCAGTGCAGTTCGCCGCGCGCCAGCATCGGCTTGAGCATATTCGAGGCGTCCATCGCGCCCTCAGCGGCTCCTGCCCCTACCAGCGTATGCAGTTCGTCGATGAAGAGGATGATGCCGCCCTCAGCGCTCGTTACTTCCTTGAGCACGGCTTTCAGCCGCTCCTCAAATTCGCCACGGTATTTGGCGCCGGCCACCAGCGCGCCCAGGTCGAGCGTGATGACCTGCTTATCCGCCAGCGTCCTGGGCACGTCTCCGCGCACAATGCGCTGCGCCAGGCCCTCGACGATGGCGGTCTTGCCAACGCCCGGCTCGCCGATCAGCACGGGGTTGTTTTTGGTGCGCCGGCTCAATACCTGGATCACGCGCCGGATCTCTTCATCGCGCCCGATGACCGGATCGAGCTTGCCCTGGCGCGCCAGTTCGGTCAGGTTGCGCCCATATTTTTCCAGGGCCTGGTATTTTCCCTCCGGGTTCTGATCGGTGACGCGCTGCGCTCCACGAATGGCGGTGAGTGCCTGCAACGCCTGCTCACGGGTGACACCCGCGGCCTGCAAAGCGCGCTGCACGCCGCCATCGCTATCAAACATGGCGAGCAGCAGATGCTCTACGCTCAGATACTCATCCTTGAACTTGTTCATCTCATTCCAGGCATCCTCCAGCACCCTGCGCAGACGCGGTGAGACGCCTGGCTCGCTGCCGCCATAGACACGCGGCATACGCTCAAGCTCCTTCTCGACGCTGCGCCGCGCCGCCGCAAGGCTGCCGCCCGCCTTCTGAATGACCTGCTGCGCTACCCCCCCCTCCTGCTCCAGCAGCGTATGCAGCAAGTGCTCAGGCTCGATCTGGCTGTGGTTATACTTGCCAGCCAGTTCGGATGCATCATGAACAGCTTCTCGCGCTTTATCTGTAAGTCGCTCTATTATTCGCTCTAAGCTCATACGTCGCCGTCCTCGCTTCTGTAGTATGCTTTGTTTAGAGACAATATACCACATTGATATGGCTATTGCAAGAAGTTTGAGTGCAATACTATCAAACTTTTTGATTTCCGCCACTCTCGCTTGCTCGCGCCTGCGACGCTGGCCCTATGTGATCTTGCTGAAAATGCGCTTCGCGCATTTTCAGCAAGATCACATACACCGCTTGCGCGGCAAAGCCGCGCAAGCACCCGGCAGAGAGGATAAGGATGAACTGGTTCAGGCAGTAGCAAGAAGATAGTAAGCGAGCAACAAACCGATAAGGCAGGCTAAAACCGTCAGGATGATGGAGAAACCGATCTGCGGGTGGAAGTCCTCCCTATCGATAGAGAAGCGGATGTTCAGGAAGTTGACGAGAGCGGCAATCATCATAATAATGCCAAGAATCGTTAAGCTGACGCCTATGAGAGCAGAATAGTGGAAGGAGTTGACTGGAACACCTCTAAGACCCAACTCGCGCACCAGCAGTCCAAAGCGCTCTACGACGAAGCCAAAGGTGATGGTGGCAAGGCCCGTGCGGATCCATGCCAGGAAGGTACGCTCATTCGCCAGGTGATCGGAAACCTTTTTGCTGGTCCTGGGAGCCGGTCTGGTAGAGTCCTTCGATACGTTAGATCGGCTTTCAACCGCCTCCTTTCCCGGGTCCATATGTTCACCCCCTTTGTCATTCATTCCTGATCGCAGCACGAGATGGGATAGAAGGAACACGAAACGAGAGGCAGGGACGTAACAAATTCTCTACTCTGAACGCTTCAAGAGCGTGCGAATATCCCGCCAGCCATAGGCCACTTCATCGAGCATGGCCCCTCCAAGTTCAAATTGCTCCGTGCGTACATACTGGCCGCCCAGCGCCTCATAAAAGCGGCGGAACGGATTCTCCGCCAGCACCCATACCAGCATAGCATCCATGCCAGCCCCCAGGAGACTCTTCACCAGCTCATGCGTGAGACGGCGGCCAAGTCCGCGCCCCTGGTACTCTTCGAGAATATAGATGGCGTAAAGTTCGGCTGGATACTCAACGTCGTGCCTGCGCTCCGGTCCTCCTACTACAAAACCGACGATCTGCCCCTGCTCATTTTCGGCGACAGAATAAAAAGGCTCCCGGGCAGGATTGCTCAAACCGCGCGCCCACATGTGTTCGCTCTGCTCGTATGAGAGGTTCGCCAGGTATTCTTCAGGCACAATACCCTTATAGGTCGTGCGCCAGGTATCGACATGCACGCGCGCTATCCCCGCCGCATCTTCGACGCGCGCGGCTCTGATCGTTTCCGTCATGCTATCTCCTCATATTGTGCTATAATCTCCAGCAGGTGAAGAGGCAATCATGCAAGAAAGGGTTACGTTCGCTCTTGTCTGCTAGCACAAAAACAGCAGAAAAAATCTTATCATCTCTTAAAGGCTTGCGCAAGCAGTTGCAGGCGGATGAGCAGCCGCTTTTCGCGCTACCGGCCATCTGGGATAACGGGCGGCAGCGGCACAGCATTCCCTGCGATATCGTGCTGACCAATCAGCGCCTCATGGGCTATTACTATGTCAGCTTCCCGCGCGAACGCCTCTTCCTCGACGCGCTTCCCCTCGCTGATATTACCACCGTCTCGCTGCGCCAGAAAGCATACGAGCCACTCTTTCGCGAACTGCTGGTCAGCGACGGCCAGCGCAAGGTCTACATTCGCGCGCCGCGCCGCAAGATCGAAGATCTCTACGCTGCATTGCGCTCGGCCATCGAGAGCCATGCCCCGGCAGCCGGAGTCGCCTTCGCCGATGAGGCAGGAGATATTGAGCCGCGCCCGGCACCTGTCGTCTATGGCCGGCAGGAGATCAGCAGGCCGTTTGAAAGTTCGCCCCTGGCGATTGTGCTGCTCTTCGTCGGCGGCCTGCTGCTGGAGATCGCCGGCGTTCTGCTCTGGATGGCGACGCACAGTACGCAGGCGGGGCTGCCGTTATGCGTGGCAGGTTTTGCCGCCGTGATCACCTCATTTCTGGCGCGCCGTCGCCTGTAGCTACGGCGAGTGTTAGCTGGTTGCGTTGACACGCTCTTTTCCAGGCAGGTACAATAAAATAGCCCAGGGAAACGCTGTTGTTTCCCCTTTCTCCTACGTCCTGACTTTATAGAGAGACGAGGCGCTTAAACGATGAAGATCTTTGTCTGCATAAAGCAAGTACCCGATCCGAACACCACGATTAGCAAGCTCGATCCAGATACCAAACGTCTTGTGCGCAGCGGGATTTCGCTGGTCCTTGATCCCGGCGACGAAAGCACAATCTCAGCCGCGATCAAGCTGCGTGACACGATTGGCAATAGTGAACTGACGGCGGTGAGCATGGGACCGGCGAGCGCGCAGGAGGCGCTGCGCCGCTGCCTGGCGATGGGCGCTGACCGCGCCATCCTGGTGAGCGATCCCGCCCTGGCTGGCTCCGACGCTATCGCAACCGCGCGCGTGCTGGCCGCCGTACTGAAGAAAGAGGGCGCGGAACTGGTTTTCTGCTCGACTGAGAGCACCGATGGCTATACCGGCATGGTCCCCGGCGGCATCGCCGAATTTCTGGGCATACCGCAACTGACCTTCGCGCGCGAAGTCAGGGTTGAGGGTTCAAAAGCCATTGTCAAGCGCGTCATTCCGACAGGATATAAAACCGTCGAATGTCCCTTGCCGGCCGTGGTAACAATCGCCAGCGGCTCTTTCGAGGCCATCTATCCTACGATGAAGGGTATCATGGGCGCGAAAAAGAAGCCGTTCAGCCAGTTGAGCCTGGCCGATCTCGATATCGATGCCTCACAGGTGGGTGAGGCGGGAGCGCGCGAGCGCGTGTTGACAATTGGCAAGGTAGAAGAGCGCCCGGCGGGCCAGGTGATAAAAGACGATGGCAACGCGGCGCAGGCTATCGCCGACTTCTTGCAGCGTTACCAGCTGATTTAGCTTTGAGGAGGAGAGAGTAGATATGCCACAGAGTATTTTGGTGCTGGTTGAACTGGAGAACGGGCAGCCCGTTCGCTCCTCGCTAGAAGTTCTGGGTAAGGCTGCGAAACTGGGCCGCGCCGAGGCCGTTGTGCTTGGTGCCGCCGCCGCCGAGGTCGCGCCGACGCTCGGTGAGTATGGCGCCGAGAAGGTCTACGTCCACGCCGACGCAGTTTACGATAATTATCTGACGCTGCCCGCCGTTGAGACCATCAGTGCGCTGCTCAAAGATCATCAGCCGGCGCTGCTCCTGTTCGCCACGACCTACGATCTGCGCGATATCGCCGCGCGCCTGAGCGTGCGCAACGGCCTGGGGCTGATTACCGACGCTACCGATCTTGCCTTCGAGAGTGACACACTCAAGGTTACGGTACCCTGGGGCGGCGAGAACGTCGTGACGGCAACGCTCGCGCACGGCGCTGGCATCGTGCTCACGCGGGCCAAAGCCTTCGGCCTGGAGCGCTACGAGGGCCGCACACCTGAGATCGAGACGCTCAACGTCTCCGTGAGCGCCGGCGCGCAGGCGATCAAGATCCTCGATACCGTCGAGGTCGCCAGCGAAGGTCCCGCTCTGGAGGATGCGAATGTGGTCGTCAGTGGAGGGCGCGGGCTGGGCAAGGCAGAGAACTACCATCTCGTCGAGGAACTGGCCGCGGCCCTGGGCGGCGCGCCCGGAGCAACGCGCGCTATTGTGGATGCCGGCTGGCTTCCCTACAGCTACCAGGTCGGGCAGACGGGCAAGACCGTCAAACCTACGCTGTATATTGCCTGCGGCATCAGCGGCGCTATTCAACATCTGGCCGGCATGAAGGGTTCCAAATACATTGTTGCCATCAATAAGGATGAACATGCCCCCATCTTCTCAATTGCTGATTTCGGTGTTGTCGGTGATGTGTTGACCATTCTGCCCAGACTCACAGAAGAAGTGAAACGGCGCAAATCGTAATAAGGTGGCCCGCCATGCGGGGCATTTTCAGGCAGGGATTGCCCGGGACAGGGGCAACTTAATGTAGAGATGCCCCTTGCGGGCATCTTTCCTTGCCTGGATGGAGGTTTTTCAGCATGACACCCCCTGTCATTTCGCCTACCGGGGGCTGGATCGGCACCACGATCTTCGTGATACTCTTTATAGCTGCGCTCGTCCTCTTCGGCCTGCGCGTGGGCAAGCTTATCGCCCTGCTGGTGAAGGCGCGGCCAGAAAATCGCGGCGATCATATCGCTGATCGCATCGGCGCATTTTTGCTGGTCGTTCTGGGTCAGAGCGGTGTGCTGCGCGATCCTGTTCCCGGCCTGGCGCACTTTTTTACCTTCTGGGGCTTCATCATCGTTCAATTCGGCCTGCTCAACCTGATGCTCGGCGCCTTCAACGGCGTTCTGCCGCTAATCGGCACCAGTCCCATATTCGCTATTCTGCTGGATACATTTATCGTTCTTGTTCTGCTCGCACTGATCCTCTTCACCATCCGGCGCGCGGTTGTACGACCCCGGCAGCTTTCGAGCTTCCTGCATGGCCCCTGGGATGGCTATATTATTCTCGGCTGGATCGCTGTGGTGCTGATTACTCTGGCCTTCGTCGAGGGCTTTCAGTATGCCGCGAGCGGGGGAGCCATCTGGTCGCCGTTGGGCGCGTTCATCGGCTCGTGGTTCAGCGGTCTGAGTCAGAGCACAGATATTGTTCTCTTCCGCGTCTTCTGGTGGACGCACATCATCAGCGTGCTGGCTTTTCTGATTTACCTGCCGCGCTCCAAGCACCTGCACCTGATGGCTACACCCTTTAACGTCTTCCTGCGCAACTACAATCCTAAAGGCGCTCTACCTCTCATGGAGAACATCGAGGAGCGCGAGGATTACGGGGTCTCCAAAGCCGAGCAGTTTACATGGAAGCAGTTGCTTGATGGCTACGCCTGTACCGAGTGTGGCCGCTGCAATACGGTCTGCCCCGCGACCAACACCGGCAAGCCACTCTTCCCGAAAGAGATCATTCTGGGCGTAAAGGAATCGCTCTTCGAGCACGACGATGAGATTCTCGGCAAAGACTCGTTTTTCGCTAAATACGACTTCTTCGATATCGAGGCCCGCCACTCCACCAACGGGCATAATGGACATGAAGCAGAGGCGAGGCCGATGGTCGGCGGCATTATATCCACGGATGCCCTATGGGCCTGCACGACCTGCATGGCCTGCATGGAGATCTGTCCCGTCTCTATTGAGCATGTACCGAAGATCGTCGATATGCGCCGTCATCTGGTGATGGAGGAGAGCGATTTTCCATCCGAGGTCACGTCGCTATTCAATAACATCGAGCGCAACGGCAATCCCTGGGAGATCAACAACGACAGGCGCGCGGAGTGGGCCGCCGGTCTCGGCGTGCCTCTGATGGCGGAGAATCCCGACGCCGACGTGCTCTACTGGGTTGGCTGCATGGGTTCGTTCGACAGGCGCAACCAGCAGGTGGCAACCTCGGTGGCAAAGATCTTGCAGGCGGCCCATGTGAACTTCGCGATCCTGGGGCCGGAGGAATCCTGCACCGGCGATCCCGCGCGCCGCATCGGCAACGAATACCTGTGGCAGATGCAGGCGCAGCAAAATATCGAGACGCTCAACGGCTACGGCTTCAACGTGGCCGCGCAGAGTAACGGCCAGCATCCGCCCAACGAGGGCAGCGGCACAGGCGGCAGCGGCGCCGGGCACGCGTCAGAGGGAAGCAGCAGCACAGGCAGCAATGGAGCGACGAAGCACCGCACCATCATCACAGCCTGCCCACACTGCTTTAATACCATCAAAAACGAGTACCCGCAACTCGGCGGCAACTACGACGTGGTGCATCACAGCGTTTTCATCAACAGGTTGCTGGACGAAGGAAAGCTGAAGCTTCCGGCAGGCTTCGATCAGCGCAGGCTGACCTATCACGATCCCTGCTACATCGGGCGCTACAACGATATCTTCGACGAGCCGCGCCAGGTGCTCAGAGTGATTAATAGCAACGGCGTCACGGAGATGCGCCGCCATCGTAACAAGAGCTTCTGCTGCGGCGGCGGTGGTGGCCGCGCCTGGATGGAGGAGAAGATCGGCAAGCGCGTCAACCAGACGCGCGTCAACGAGGCGCTGGAAACCAATGCCGAGGTGCTTGCTGCGGCCTGCCCCTTCTGCATCACCATGTTCGAGGATGGCGTCAAGGGCGTGGAGGCGGAAGAGAAGTTGAAGATCGAGGATATCTCGGAGATCATCGTACAGGCCCTGGACAAGAATAATGTGATTTCATAAATTAAAGCGGGCATCCTTTCTGTGCGCAGCCGCGCGCTTCATCGCGCCTCTTCGGGCCGGTAGTGCGGTTCCAGGCGCGATGAAGCGCGCGGCTGCGAGTGGATAATACTATGTCAGACTTTATTGGCATTGAGATTGTCGTCCTGCTCATTTTAATCCTGGCGAACGGCTTTTTTGCCGCGTCGGAGATCGCCGTTGTCTCCGCACGGCATGCCCGTTTGCAGCAGCAGATCGATGCCGGGAGCAAGGCTGCCCGGCAGGCACTCGACCTGGCCGAAAACCCTGATCGCTTTCTCTCGACGGTTCAGGTCGGCATTACGCTGATAAGCACGCTGACTGCTGCCCTGGGCGGGGCCAGTATGAGCGCGCCCCTGGCGAGATGGCTTGCGTCCCTGCCCGTGCTGGCGCCGTATGCCGGGACACTGGCCCTGGCAATTGTGGTTGTGCTGATAACCTACTTCTCGCTGCTGCTGGGCGAACTCGTGCCGAAGCGCCTGGCGCTGCAATCCGCCGAGCGCTTCGCCACTTTCGCGGCCCCCTTCATGACCGGGCTGGCAAAGGTGGCGCGGCCTATCGTCGCGCTGCTCTCCGGCTCAACGAACCTGGTGCTGAACATCCTGGGGCAGAACCGCTCATCGCGGCAGGAGGTGACGGAAGAGGATATCGTCTATCTGACGCACGAGGGTATCGAGAGTGGCAATGTAGAATCCGGCGAAGAGGAGTTCATCAGGCGCGTCTTTCATTTTACGGACCGCAGCGTGAGCAGCGTGATGACACCGCGCACCGAGATCACGGCGATAGAGGTGGGCACGCCGCTGGCCGAAGTAATCGAGACCTTTATGAGTACCGGGTACTCGCGGCTCCCGCTCTATGAGCATTCGCTTGATAACATTGTCGGCGTGCTCTATGCCAAAGATCTGCTACGGGTACGCTCAAACGGGGAAAATGTCGATCTGCGCTCGCTGGCGCATGCCCCTTTCTTCGTCTCAGAATACCAGCACATCGATGATTTGCTCGCTATCTTCCGGCGCAAGGGCGTGCACATGGCAATCATCATTGATGAGTACAGCCAGGTGATAGGCGTGGCGACGCTGGAGGATGTACTGGAGGAACTGGTGGGTGAGATCCAGGACGAGTACGATGTACCAGAAGAAGGTGAGTTCGTGCGCCGCGAGGATGGAAGCTGGCTGGTGGATGCGATGGTTGACCAGGAGCAGGTGCGAGAACGGATCGGGATGCAGCCGCTGCCCGCCAACGAACGCGGCGATTACCATACGCTGGCGGGCATGGTGCTGGCGCACCTGGGGCACATCCCGAAGGTTGGCGATAGCGTGACCATCGGCGATTTCGTGTTTGAGGTCGTCGATATGGATGGCCGGCGCATCGATAAGGTGCTTATTCGCCCTTCTACAACAATGGGGTGATCTCCTGCTGCGCGGGCACGCCCGTCACCTCGACATCGCGCTCCAGGATGAGCAGGTCGACCTCGCTGCGTATGCCAAACCCGGGCAGGTAGATGCCCGGCTCCATCGAGCAGCAGGTACGGGGCAGCAGGGCGCGCGCGTCCTGCGTCTCGTAGTTATCCAGATTGGCCCCGTTGCCATGCACATGCGTTATGCCGATGCTGTGGCCCGTGCGGTGCACGAAATAGTCCCCGTAGCCCGCCTGTCTGATAATGCCGCGCGTAACATCATCGACCTGCCGTCCCTCGACGCGCTCGCCGGCGGCCAGGCGCTCACGGATGAAGGCAATGCCCGCATCGCGTGTGCGCCGCACAACCTCAAAAACCTCGCGCTGCGGCAATGGGATCTCATCGTGTGTGCCGGCAAAGGCCATCCAGGTATAGTCAGCGAAAATCGCGTCGGGCTGCGGCATCTTCGCCACGAAATCGAAGAGGATCAGATCGCCGCGCCTGAAAGGGCTACTCGTATTGGCCGATGGCGCGTAGTGCGGATTGCTGGCATTAGCGTTCACCGCTACGTGCGGTGGATCATTCGCCACCAGCCCCGTCTGCCTCATCAAGTCCCAGAAGCGCTGCTGGATGCGATACTCGTCAAGTTCCGCTCCCCGGCGCAGGTCATCGCCCAGTTCGGTGAAGAGTCGATCTTTGGCCGCGATGAGCCGGCGCCCGGCTTCGCGATGTCCCTCCATCTGCTCCTGGCTCAGTTGAGCCACGAAACGCTGCGAGGCGTCCGCCGAACTCACGACCTCGACGCCAAAGGAGCGCACCAGTTCCACCGTGCCCGCGTCAACCTTCGCGACATAGGGAATGGCGTTCATCGGCGAGTATTCCATTGCTATGCGCGCGCCCGGCTTGAGCAGCGCCCGTAAATGGCCCTGCATCTCCTGCCACGTATTGAACACCTGGCGTTTTCCCGGCAATTCACTCAGAACGTGCGACTCAACCGCGCTCACCAGCGCCGTTGGCGCTCCCTGCGCGGGCACAAAATAGAACCAGCGGCGGCTATAGAAGCCATCGAGCGAAAGCCCGAGCACCTGGTAGGCAATAGGATTCGATTTGCGAAAATCGCAGAAGAGCCAGCCGTCAAGCCTCTCTTCGAGTAATGTCTGTTGAATTCGCTCAAGGTCCATACGTTCTCTCCTTCAGACAAAAATATCCTCTGTATTTTATCATCTGGCCCTGGAGAGTTCTTCACACTCTGAAAGTGAATCTGGTGCTCAGCGTCATCATGCGCTCGCCTGGGAATCGCGCGGCAGGCGCGAGCATGCACTGAAGCCGGAAATCAGCCACTCTCTAAAGCCGCATTCCTCAAGATTCGCTCAACATATGACAACTTCAATATTTTTTTACAACACTTTTCGTTATACTAAGGGGGTATACTGGTATGCATAAGCATGCCTTCCAACATGGCGCATAACTTTTAAGGCCGCCATAGTAGCAGCGGCCAGCAGGCAAGGTAACAAACACATGGACGATCAACCCGGAAGGAAACGAGCACAGCAGCGCCCTGGCAGCGCTCCTCCGTGGAGCGCCGGGCAGGGCGGCCCGCGTCTTTATGCAGATCTTCCCACCGTTCCAATCGCAGCTCCGGCGCAAAAGCGAGGAAAACGCAGGATGAGTCCAACCGCCATCGCGCTCATCATCTTCAGCCTGCTCCTGATCCTCGGCGGAGGCGCGCTCACCGCTGGCTATATCTATTACACTCGCATCCACCAGCCGCTCGCGCAGTTCATTCGCCCTGTAAGCCGGGGCCAGGATGAGCCGGCGCTCAATTCGGCTCCGGCCTCCGATATCATCAATGGGCGCTCGTGGAATATTCTGCTGCTGGGCAGCGATAACGACGGGAAATACAACTTCCCCGCGCTGCTCACCCAGGTAATGATGGTCGTTCATGTCGATACCGTCAACAATACCGTGAGTCTGGTCTCTATTCCCCGAGATTCGTGGGTGTACGTGCCGGAGGTAGGCGGCATGCATAAAATCGACCAGGCGTTCTTTCTGGGGGCCACGCAGCACAATTCCTTCGATGATGGCGTGCGCCTGGCGCGTATGACCATCGAAAACGACTACGGCATTCCCATTGACCGCTACGCCTGGGTGGGCCTGAATGGCTTCGCGAAGGTGATCGATACGCTTGGCGGCGTGGATATCGACGTTACCCATCCCGTCGTCGATGATAGCTACCCCGACGATACTGGGCAGGGCGCCAACCCCAACGATCCCTACGCCTACAAACGCCTCTACCTCGCGCCCGGGCCGCAGCACCTTACCGGTGAGGAGGCGCTGGAATACGTCCGCTCGCGGCACGCCGATCTCGTCGGCGACATCGGACGCACGCAGCGGCAACAGCAGATCCTTGAAGCGCTCAAACAGAAGCTCACCGTGGCGAGTATCGTAGAAAACCTGCCCGCGTTATTTAACGATTTGCGCGGCCAGGTCTATACCGATTTGAGCGAAGAGGAGATGCTGGCCTTCGCCAATTTCGGGCGCACGCTCAAGAGCAGCTCGATCCAGCGCATCACCCTGGGGCCTGGCAAGGGCGCACAGGATTTCGGCGACTACCAGAGCGTCTATGATCCCTCAACCAGCTCCGATCAGGATGTAATTATCCCCAATTGCCGCACCATTCAGCCGGTGTTGAACAGCATCTTCAATACAGGCCCCTTGCAGACCTGCAACGTCACCGGAGGCTAGTTGCTCGCCCCTTTGCATGTGCTGTGCACATCCGGGGGGCCTGCGGCGGCTCCTATGATGTGGGAGGTTGCGGGCGCGTCCCATCCTGGGACGCATACCGGGTCACAAGCCAGATCACGCACCCCCGGCAATGTGGGAGGTTGCGGGCGCGTCCCATCCTGGTGCGCATACCGGGTCATAAGCCAGATCACACACCCCCGGCAATGTGGGAGGTTGCGGGCATGTCCCATCCTGGGACGCATACCGGGTCACAAGCCAGATCGCGCACCCCCGGCAATGTGGGAGGTTGCGGGCGCGTCCCATCCTGGGACGCATACCGGGTCACAAGCCAGATCACGCACCCCCGGCAATGTGGGAGGTTGCGGGCACGTCCCATCCTGGGACGCATACCGGGTCACAAGCCAGATCACGCACCCCCGGCAATGTGGGAGGTTGCGGGCGCGTCCCATCCTGGGACGCATACCGGGTCACAAGCCAGATCACGCACCCCCGGCAATGTGGGAGGTTGCGGGCACAGCGCCGCAGGCGCTGTGCCCGCAACCTCCCACATCATAGACGAACCGCGCAGCGGTGAGCAGTCAGGAAATATGCTACAATGTCAACAATATCCAGAGACATGAGGAGCGACCTTGATCGAACGGCAGCACAGTGAGCTATGTTACCTGCAATTCAACCATTACCAGCAATTTCCAGATCTACTACATGGCATCTTCACCCGCGCGGGCGGCTACAGCGCGGCCCCCTATCGCGGCCTCAACACCTCGACCTCGCTGAAAATAGCAGGCGCCGATAGCGTCGATAACGTCGTGCGCAACCGCCAGCTTGTACTACAGGCCCTCGCCATCGAGAATTATCCCTGCGTCACGCTCTGGCAGATTCACAGCGCCGACGTTGCCATCTTCGATATGCGGGACGAGTGGCGCACCGACTGGGCCTGCCACTCCTACTATGAACGGACGTGGACGCCAACCTCGATCCACAAAGGCGACGCGCTGATTACCACGCAGCGCGGCATCGCCATCGCTTTCTCCTTCGCCGACTGCGTGCCTGTTCTGCTGTATGATCCTGTAAAGCAGGTCATTGGCATAGCACACGGCGGCTGGCGCGGCACCGCGCGTGGCATTGCCGCCGCTGCGATTGACGCCATGCAGAAGCATTTCGGCTGCCAGCCCGATCATATCTACGCCGGCATCGGACCGGCCATCGGCCCCTGCTGCTATGAAGTGAGCGAGGCGGTTCGCCAGCTCTTCACAGGTCAGATGCAATTCGATGAGCGGCCAGTTCTGGAGCGCTACCGCGCCATCGTGCGCGACTCCGCGCAATTCTCCACGCTCCAGCTTGCCGGGCGGACGAGCCTGCGCCTCGATCTACGGGAGACCAATCGCAGGCAGTTATTGATGATGGGCCTGCTCCCCGATCACATTGAGGTGGCCGGCATCTGCACCTGCTGCCAGCGCGAGCGCTTCTTCTCACATCGCGGCGAGCACGGCAGAACAGGACGCTTCCCCGCCGTGATTGCGCTGCGCTCATAACGAGATGGAGCAAACACATTCGCGAATATCATCCTGAGTGCCACACGGCACACAGATCCTTCGCTGCCGCTCAGGATGGCATTCGTGCAGCAGTAACACTATGTTCTAAACAACCGCGCTTATACGTCTATATTTAAGAAGCGCTATTTGATCGAGAGCGCAGAAAAAATTGTGAAAGGAATTTGTCTCATGGCAGATGACAATACACCGCAGAGCACAGGGAATAGCGGATCCGGCAATTCCGGCAATCCTCCCGCGCCAGCCAGCAGTTTACGGGTACGTGTCCTGCACCCATTAAGCCCTAACCAGCCGTTTCGCCCCCTTCCGCCGCCCACCGGCAAGCCCCCCTACCATTTCTCGCTCAACACCGTAGTGTCCGACGCGCAAATAGCGGCCATTAATGCCGCCGGGCGGCTCGTGTTCCATATCGGAGGCGATACCGGCGGCGTGAAGGCGCCACAGGCGCAGCAGATTGTTGCGATGCATATGGAAAGCGACCTCGCTGCCTCCAGCGGGGCCGAGCAGCCGGCGTTTTTCTATCATCTCGGCGATGTCGTCTATTATTACGGAGAGGCCGCGAACTACTACTCGCAGTTCTACGAGCCGTATATGCAGTATCCGCTGCCGATCCTGCCCATTCCCGGCAACCACGATGGCGATGTGCTCGACGCTTCGGTGCCATCGCTGGCAGCCTTTGTCGAAAACTTCTGCGCCACCGATCCGCATCTTACCCCCGAAGCCGGCGACGCTACCCGCATGGCCCTGACGCTGCCCAACGTCTACTGGACGCTGGAGGCCCCGTTCGTTACCATCATCGGCCTGTATACGAACGTGCCGGAAGGAGGCCGGCTTGATAACGACCAGATCGCATGGTTCGCCTCAGAGTTGTCCGGCGCTCCGACCGACAAAGCGCTGATCGTTGCCATGCACCATCCCATCTATTCGGCGGACATCTACCATAGCGGCAGCGCATACATGGCAGGCATCCTCGACCAGGCCATACAGCAAACAGGGCGCGTACCGGATATCGTCTTTGCCGGCCACGTGCATAACTATCAGCGTTTTACGCGCGCGTTTAATGGCCGCGACATACCATATATCGTCGCGGGAGCCAGCGGCTACTGGCATCTGCACTACATGCAGAAGGTCAACGGCCAGTTGCCGCAGGTGCCCTACGCGGTGCCGGGGATGGATGCCACACTGGAGAGCTACTGCGAGGATCGGCACGGCTTTATGCGCCTTGAGGTGACGGCGGATACGTTGAAGGGTACGTATTTCGCGGTGCCGCGCCCGCAGGAGTCGTGGCGCGGCCCCTCGACAACCATCGATTCCTTTACGCTCGACCTCAAGCAGCACAAGCTGCTCTAGGCTTACTCGTTCAAAGCTTTCTTGAACTCTGCGATGGTCCTGCCAATGCCCGCCCCTGCGGCGTTCTCAGGAGAGAGTATTTTGAGGGACATGCGCTTCGCGCATGTCCCTCAAAATACTCTCTCCTCGCGCGGCTCCGCCGCGCGACGATCTATTGACGAAGTACTCCTACCTGTGCCAATATGCATAGAGGAGAGAAGGCATAACTACATGCTCTTCTCAATCGTACTACCTATAGATTGAGCCATGTTGCCAGGAAAGATACAGTGATTGACGACCTTTCTACGCGCCAGCAAGAGCAGTTGGCGGCCAATATCGACCGGGTGCGGCATACCATCACAGAAGCCGCGCTGCGCAGCGGGCGCGATCCGGCGGAAATCACGCTCGTCGCAGTGTCGAAAACGCATCCTGTCGCCCTGGTCGAAATGGCATACCATCTTGGCATCACCAACTTTGGCGAAAATCGCGTGCAGGAGGCGCTGCCCAAGATCGCCGCGTTTCGCCCGCCGGGGCTGCGCTGGCACATGATCGGCCACCTGCAAAGCAACAAGGCCGGCAAAGTGGTTGGCGCCTTTGACTGCGTGCAGAGCGTCGATAGCCTGCGCCTCGCCCGCACGCTGGAGCGACACGCGGCGGAGCATAATCTGCGCCTGCCTGTTCTGCTCGAAGTCAATGTCGCCGGTGAAGAGAGCAAGACAGGCATGGCTCTGGAGGAGGCGCCGGAATGCGCCGCGCAGATCGCGGCCCTGCCGCATCTTGAGGTTGAGGGCCTGATGACCATCGCCCCGCTGGTCGATGATCCAGAGAGGGCGCGCCCGGTCTTTCGCGCTCTGCGCACACTGCGCGAAAGATTGCGCGAGCAGATTCCTGGCTGCTCATGGCGCCACCTGTCTATGGGCATGACCGATGATTACGCAATAGCAATTGAAGAGGGGGCCACGATTGTTCGCATCGGGCGGGCGATCTTCGGCGAACGCGACTATAAGAAAGAGCGAACGAGTATGTCATCCTGAGCGCGGTGAAGGATGACATGTGCTGCGCTCAGGATGAACAGAAGGAGTTCTCGATGAAGCTTGACGATATGTTCTTTAGCCGTCGCATTCGGCAGAACCATGCCCTGGAGCACGCGACGATCACCATTTTGAGCGGTATGATACCGAATCTCAGCATTAGCGCCCGTTCCAGTTCAGACGGCTTTATCGTCTTTGGCGATGTGGACCTCGGGCTGCTGCGCCGCGCCATAGATGAAGCGCTGCGCCGTCTCCAGGCTGGCGAGGCGGAACTGGCTATCCATCCCAACTGCGGGACCAACCTGGCCGTAGGCGTCTCTCTCGTCACCCTCGGAACACTACTTGGCATGGTCTCCAGCCATACACGCACCCGCATCGCCACGGCGGCGGCCTCCTCCGTCGCGGGCCTGGCGGCAGCGCGCCCGCTCGGCGAATACGTGCAGCGCCACTTCACCACCCTGCCCGATCTACAGGGAGTACGCGTGACCGAGATCGCACGCCGCAAGTTCCTGGGTTTCACCTACATTGATGTACGTACTGTTCAGGAGTAAGTAAGACGCCGCACTCATAGAGTGCGGCGGCGTTTTATCATGTGTATTCGCGCTTACGATGAGACGCGGCAAAGACCAGGACAAACCAGCAGGCAAACGAGCCAGCAAACCGGCACCGAAAACGGCTAGCGCGCAAGCGGGAAGGTACTGGTTTATGTACCAGAAAACACAGAGAATTGTAGCATGGAATCGCAGGATGAATGAACGGGGTAAAAGAACCATTTACCCCGTTCAAAAGGAAGAGATAGAGGAGAGAGAATGAGGAGAGCAGGATGCTGATAACGAAAAAGATCAAACTCATGGTGAGTCCACAAGACGCAGCAACCCTGGAATTTATGCAAGGCAAATGCCGAGGGCTTTATAACTGGTGGGTGATACGCCTGCGCAACGGCGAGAAGTGGCCTGGATGGAGGGAGGCGAAGAAGACCTTACAGGAGAGCAAACGGCATGATCCTGAACTCTGCCAGGTCTATGGTAAGCTCTTGCAGGAGGTCTACTTTCGACTGGATAACGCGATGAAAGCCTTCAAGCGGCGCGTGAAGAACGGGGAGAAGCCTGGATTTCCGAGGGTGCGCCCGCGTCATTGCTTCTTTACGCTCTGCTATCCGGCCATGTACTTGCGCGTCGAGGGGAAGACGCTTATCCTGCCAACAGCGGGAAGAGGGAGAAGTAAGCAGTACCCCGACATCCGGGCACTTCTCACCGAACAGCCGCCAGCGAACTTTCGAGAAGTTGCGATCAGTCGTGATACACATGGGAACTACTACGCCTCATTTGCGCATGACGTGGAAAAAGAGGAAACAGGCAAGCATGGAGGTATGCTTGCCCTTGATCTAGGCGTGAAGACACTGGCAACCGGTGTCAATGAGCAAGGTCGTTTGTACCATATTGGCGGGTTCAAGGGTGTCAGGTGGTATAATAAACAACTGGACCGTATCCGTTCCAAGCGGGACCGTTGCAAGAAGGGATCACGCCGCTATATTCACTTATCAAAGGTCTATAAGCGCGTTTCTGAAAAGAAGCGTAACAAACAACAGGACTGTCTGCACAAAGCGTCCCATCTCATCGCGCACCGACTGGTTGAGAGCACTGTGGTGATCGGTGAGCTTTCCCAACGGCAGATGGTCATGAACAAGCACGCGGAGCGTAATAAACACCTAAACAGAGCCATCTATAATGATTGGGGCCTCTACGGCTTTGTTCAAATGTTGCTCTATAAGTGCTTGCTTTATGGGAAAGAATTAG
This sequence comes from Ktedonobacteraceae bacterium, assembly GCA_035294325.1. GTDB lineage: Bacteria > Chloroflexota > Ktedonobacteria > Ktedonobacterales > Ktedonobacteraceae > DATGLE01. The sequence goes on from DATGLE010000231.1 coordinate 46,605, forward strand.
TGATCTTAGATGAGCGCGATACGTCAAAAACCTGTAGCCAGTGCGGGCACAAGTGCAATATGCCCCTCTGGAAACGGACATATCGCTGTAGGAATTGTGGACTCATCATGGATCGTGACGAAAACAGCGCCGTCAATATTCTGATGAGGTTCCTTGCTCGGCTAGAGCCACACATGGAGCGGATCTCCATGCGGTGTACGGATGGTTTCACCGTAATCGATAATGTGTCTCCGCACGAGCACATTTAAGAAAGGCAGTAAGTAGAAATGGATGCGCCCCCATTACCGGTACCGATTGTGAGCTGGATCACCATTTATGGTATCGGCTTCATCATCCTTGCTATGCTGGTACGCGCGATTGCGTCCTGGTTTCATATCGATGAGCGCTATGCCTTCATTCGCTTTCTCGCGCGCCTCACCGATCCGTTCATCGAGCCGATACGCCGCATCGTGCGTCCTGTGGGTATCTTTGACTGGTCCTTCTTCATCGCCTGGTTTATGTTACAAACCTTGCAAATTCTGCTGCTCCAGGCGCTGCCCAGGGGTTGGTAAATAATACACAATATCAGACCGGCATATGGCTGCGCCATATGCCGGTCTGATATTGTGTATTCGTCTTTATACCAGGAACTTGCCCTCTATCTTGGGATCCATCTGGATATGGCCCTGCGGATCCACATTCAGCACCACCACCGCTTTATTGATCGGATCGCCATTCGCGTCAAAGGCGATCTGCCCGCTGACTCCCTGGATCGCATGCGCCCCCGTTATCTGTGTCAGCGCCTGCTGCACCTGAACGGGAGTCGGCGCCGTCGTGCCGCCCGCCAGCGCGGTCTTGCTGGCGGTCAGCAGGGCCAGCATCGCATCATACGAGAGAATCACATTATAGTCGGCGCGCGTAAAGCCGTAGCCGGGATGCTTCCGATCTGGATCGAAGGCATTGGCATAATTGGTGAAAAAGTCGGGCTGCTTCGCGCTCAAGCCCAGGACTCCCCACTCATCAGGATAGGCGAACGCGGTAAAGTGCAGGCGCGTGAAGCCGGCGCGCGCGCTCTGCGGATAGCCGCCCAGGCTGTAGAGCGCATCGCCTCCCAGCACCTGCAAGTTGGGGAAGTTCGTGTTGCTGGGCAACTGCTCCAGGATCGCGCTGACATCATCGGAATAGCCCGCGAAGTAGAGCAGGTCGGGCGCGGGATTGCTGCTCAGCGCCTGTTGCAACGCGTTCGTCACCGACTGCTTGTCCCCGACGGTATAATTCACCGTCGTTGTCTGCCCGCCATCCGCCGTGAACTGCTGGATGAAGCTCTGCGCAAGGCTCTGGCTATAGGAATCCGCCTGGTCCTCGAAGACCGCGACATTCTTCGCCTTGAGCACATCGTGGGCGTAGCTCGCTCCCGCTTTTGCCTGGCTCTTATCAGAGGGCGCCACGCGGAAGAAGTATGGTGAGATGCCCGACAGGGAATTGCTGGAGGCTGTCTGCGAGACCATCGGGATATGCGCGGCAGAGAGCACGCTGATCGCGTTCTGCGCATAGCCGCTATAGGGCCAGCCCATCACGCCAACGATGGTCTTATCAGCCTTCGCGGCCTCCACAACCTGGCGCGCTATCGTCGTCGCGTTGGTCGCATTGTTGCCAGCATTGGCGATGAGCAGGCGCACCTGCACGCCGCCGAGCAGCGCGCCATTGTTAGCATTATACTTTTTCTGCGCCACATAGGCACCTTGCAGGTCGTCGCGCCCTACGTTAGCGGCATTCGCCCCCGTTACCATTGTGCCCACGACAATCGTTACATAGGGACTGCCGGAGGCAAGAACACGCTGATTCTCCAGGTAGATGAGCGCCTCGGCATCATTGCTCTCCTGCCCTAGCGCCGCACGCCACAACGACTGCGCGCCGCTGCTATCGCCTGCTTTGAGCTTCGCCGATGCCTGCTGCTTCAACGAGCCATCGGGGCGATTCGTATCGAAGGCGTAGCTTCCGTCGCTGATGCCGATAGATTCGCCGTTGACCGTCGAGACGCCAATACCATTGGTTGTCGCGGGCAGTGGCGGCGGCGTAGGCGTGGCGGTGGCTACGGCGGTCCCACCGGTACTCCCCGTGCCGGTATTGCTTCTGAGGCGCGGGAGGACGAAAAAGGCGGCGCCGATGATGATAAGAACCACGAGCAGCAAGATGAAACTGGTCAGCATATAGTTATTGCCGCCGCCCCGCTTCTGCGCGGGCGGCCTGCTATACATACCCGCCTGCTGCTGGCTCTGCCTCTGCGGCGCGTACTGCGGCTGAGGAGGCGGAGGCGGCGGCATGCGCCGTGGCTGACTCGCGGCGGCTACCGGCACACCCGGCTGCGGCGGCAGCGCTCTCATCGGGCCTGAAACGCCCAGTGTATAGCTGCTGGTATCGCTCGGCGTCGCGAAACGCCGTGCCAGGATCTCGTCGATATCGCTCTTCATCGCAGCGGCCGTCTGGTAGCGTTTATTCACATCGATAGTGAGCGCGCGATTGAGCACGCGCTCTATGTCCGGCGAAAGCTTCGGATTCAGCGAGCGGGCCGCCGGGTAGGTGAATGGCGGGTAGTTGCGCGGATCGCGATTCGTGAGCAGGTGGTGCAGCGTCGCGGCCAGCGCATAGAGATCCGAGCGCCCATCAGCATTGCCCTGATACTGCTCGGGCGGCGCATAGCCGGGCGTGCCCAGCGCCGAGGTCTGCTTGCGTTTCACATTTTTCATTTCGTCGGCGCGCGCGATGCCAAAGTCTACCAGGTGCGCCCGCTTATCTTTACTGCCGACAATGATGTTCGCGGGCTTGATGTCACGATGCACAATCGGCGGCGTCTGGTGCTCCAGGTAGTCGAGAATATCAAGCACCTGGGAAGCATAGGTAAGTGCCTCACGCTCCGGCATCGGCTGATTGATGCGCTCCATGTGATCTTCCAGGTTCTCACCAGCCACATAGTCCTGGACCATGAAGTAGTGCGATCCCTCCTGAAAGCTATCGGTCACGCCCGGTATCAGCGGATGATCGAGATTCGCCAGCGTCGCTACCTCGCGCTCGAAGTTACGTACATCCTCCTGGCGCTGTTTGGGATCGGTATTATCGGAGATCAGCTCTTTAATAACCACTTTTTTGTTCGAGACGCGCGTATCGCGAGCCAGCACCGCCGCGCCCATACCGCCCTGGCCGAGCACCTTCTCCACTACATAGCGGCCATTCTGTAAGGTAGCATTTGGCAGCAGCGTGCGCGCGCCGCCGCTGCCCCCGCTCGTCGTGGCTCCGCCGGTAGTCGTGCCCGTATTATACGTGGTCGCGCTCACGCTTCCACTACTGCTTGAAGAGGGCGGTGCGGCGGCCAGGTAGCCACCGCAGTTGGTACAGAATGTCTCACCCGCCGCGTTATCAGTACCACAAAAAGGACATTTCATCTCTCTGCCTTATCTTTTCAACAATTGCTCTTATGAGTCCCACGCCTGTTTCCAAAGAGGATGCATGATACCTTGCACCCGGGCGCCCGCCTCCTGGAGTGTATGTTGTGGGAAAAGCGCTGCGTGCATTTTTCCCAACATGCACTCCATTCCCTGCGCGCCTGCGCCGCGCGAGTGGTTCTCCTCCTGCTTATACCAGGAAGTGTCCCTCTATATTCGGCTCCATCTTGATATGGCCCTGCGGATCAACACTTAGAATCACAATCGCCTTATTCACCGGATCGCCACCTGTTCCGAACGCTATCTCGCCGCTAACTCCCTGAATAGCATTGGCGCCGTTTATCCTCTGTAACCCCTGCTGGAGATCCTGCGGTGTAATATTCTTCTTACCAGGATTCGCGCTCAAAGCGATATTGCATCCTTTCAGCAGCGCAATCGTTGCGTCATAGGAGAGGATAGCATCATTATCCGCACGCGTAAAGCCATACGGTGTTCCCCTGTGCAGACGATTGGGATCAAAAGCGGCGGGATAGTTCGCAAAAAACGACGGCTCTCGCGCCGCCAGTCCCAGCACGCCCCATTCATCAGGATATGCGAATGCGGTAAAATGCAGGCGATGGAAGCCAACGCTCGCGCTGCTTGGATAGCCGTTCAGCTCATACAGCGCGTCGCCCCCCATCACCGGCAGATTGCCCGGTGGCAGATTGACGAGCAGCGTGCTCACATCGCTGGCGTAGCCGGAAAAGTAGATGCAGTCGGGATTATGCCGCAATGCATCCTGCAAAAGACCGGGAAGGGTCGCCGGTTTGCCCTCGGTATATTTCTCCGTCGCCACAATCGTATTGCCATCGGCCTGAAACTGCTGCATAAAGTCCTGCGCAAGACCCTGACTGTAAGGATCGGCGATATCCTCGAACACCGCGACATTCCTGGCATGCAAGACCTGCTCGACGTATTTCGCGCCGCTGATAGCCTCGGCTTTGTTAGAAGGCGCCACGCGGAAAAAGTACGGCGAGATGCCAGAGAGTAGATCGCTGGAAGCCGTTTGCGAAACCATCGGGATATGCGCCGCGCTGAGCACCTGAACCGCCTCTATCGCGCGCGAGCTATACGGCCAGCCCATCACCCCTACAAAGGTCGGATCGGCCTTTGCCAACTGCACGATCTGCCGTGCGACCTGCTGCGCGTACTGCGCCTGGCTGCCGGAGCTGGCGACGAGGAGGCGCACCTTCAGTCCCCCGCTCAACTTGGCGCCATCGTTAAACTCTTTCTGCGCGACATATGCGCCTTGCAGATCGTCGCGCCCTACACCAACGGAGCCGCTATCGCCGGAAAGCATCGTTCCGACAACCAGCGTGATATGCGGAAATGATACGATGCGCTGGTCCTCCAGATAGATGAGGACCTCGGCATCGCTGCTATCTTCGGCATTAGCCTGATCCCACAGCGCCACGGCGCTGCTCACATTGCCCTGCCTGAAACTACTGGCCGCCTGCGTCTTCAAATTGCCATCGCTGCGGTTGGTATCAAAGGCAAAACTGCCATCGCTAATACCGATATTCTCACCATGTATGTTCGTTACGCCAATGCCGGTAGACGTTCCACCCCCGCCCGCGTCCTTATGCGATCCATTTGTACCGGTACGCGTACCACCAACATGAAAGGAACTATTCGTCACAACATAGATGCCCGCTATGACGAGAGCCAGCGCCGCCAGCACGGCAACCGCAACATAACAGCCGGTCATGCCAGCAGGCTGCTTTTGCCGGGCCGGCCTCCTGTAGCCCCCAGGCTGATAGGGATAGGACGGCGTTACGGGCTGAGGAGGCGAATAGGGCGCCTGGCGGTTCGGCGGGGGCGGAACCAGGTATGGCGTCGCCGCCTGCGCAGAACTGACAATCGTTGATTGATGGGTCATGCTTGAAGCGGCAGGCGTATCCGCTCCATTGAGAGCGTTCAGCGTCCCTATCTGCCCGGAGGAGCCGAGGATGTAGCTGTTGAACACGTCAGTGACGCCGAAACGCCTGCGCAAAATATTATCGATATCCTGCTTCATCGCCGCCGCGCTCTGGTAGCGCTTGTTAATATCGCTGGTCAGAGCGCGTGCTAACACGCGCTCGATCTCCGGCGAAAGCTGCGGATTGAGCGTGCGCACAGGAGGATAGACGAATGGAGGATGATTGCGCGGATCACGATTCGTCAGCAGGTGATGCAGGGTGGCAGCCAGCGCATACAGGTCGGAGCGGGGATCAGCGTTGCCCTGATATTGTTCGGGGGGCGCGTAGCCTGGCGTCCCCAGCGCCGAAGTCTGCCTGCGCTGAGCGTTGCGTACCACCTCGGCGCGCGCAATGCCAAAATCGACCAGGTGCGCCCGCCGCTCCTTCGCGCCGATGACGATGTTGGCCGGTTTGATGTCGCGATGGACGATAGGGGGCGTCTGCTGCGCCAGGTAATCAAGAACATCCAGTATTTCCGACGCGTAAATCAGAGCCTCGCGCTCCTTCATCGGCTGGTTTGTGCGATCCAGGCGCTCTTCCAGGTTCTCACCCTCAACATACTCCTGCACCATATAGTAACGCGTCCCCTCCTGAAAGTGGTCGGTTACATTTGGCACGAGTGGATGATCGATATGCGCCAGGGTTGCTACTTCGCGCTTGAAATTGCGCACGTCATCTTGAAGCCTGATAGGAGTGATCTGATCGGAGATCAGTTCCTTAATCACTACCGGCTTGCCATCCAGGCGAATATCCGTTGCGAGAAGGGCGGCGCCCATTCCTCCCTGACCAAGCACTTTCTTGATAATATAGCGGCCGCCTTGCAAGCGCGAGCCGGGCACGAGTGGATGAGATGCATTGCTGCCACCATCTGCCGCCGGGGCTGCATCAATGAGCTTGCCACAATTCCCACAGTAACGGACGCCCTCACGATTCACAGTTTTGCAGTAAGGACATTCCATGATCCGTGCCTGCCTTTGCACCACATACAATAAAGGATGGCTTGCGCCTCTAGCTGTACCATCCCTGCGCGCAGAATAGCATAAAACGCTAGAGATGTCTATAATTACATACGCAACCACAGGGGAAAAGTTCAACAGAGGAAGCAGAGAAGCGCCAAAAAGAGCAGCGAGGAGCAGGCGGGATAGAACAATGCGCGGAATCGTCGCCTATCTCGTCTGCTCCTCGTCTCTTGTGAAGAGTATCTATAGATGCTGGCAGCGCAGAGAGATAATCCCAGGAGCGAAGTGATTCGCTTTCTGCAAATACTCCTGCTCGTTCCCCTCAATCATCAGCTTGTGCATCACCACCACATCGCCATCGGGCAGTGGCTCGGCGGGCTGCAAGCAGAGCTCCATTACCGCACACCCCCGCTCGTAGACTTTGACCAGCCCACCGGAGCCGGGAATGCGATAGATGCGATTGTCTATAGAGGGACTCGCTACTTCGAGGTAGCCGAATTTGATAAGTTGCTGATACTGGTTCTCGGATAACATCTCACGCAGGAGCGCTTTGGCGCGGCTCTCGGCCGAGAGATGCTCACTGACCGACTCGCGTAACCGCCCTACCCCTCCATCGGGAGATTGTGAGAGGTAGTAGATCGCCAGAAGGAGAAACAACAGCCAGATACCGAGAAATAAGCTCAGCGTCTCTAACATGGCTGCTTACTCTCCTCACCCGCCAACGACGCGCGGTACCAGGACAATCTGCTCGGCGGTGCGATCAAACTTGTCGATGCGTTCCACAGGTTTTCCAGGCTCTACTCTGAAGGCTGTCGCTCCTTTCAAACGCTCTTCGTTGAAGATCCGCTCGGCCTCACGAATGGCCGCCAGAGCTTCAGGATCGTTCGTCTCAAGTTTCTTGGAGTCCCACATGATCCGGTCATCACCGCGACGGGACATTACCCGTAGCATACCCACAGTCTGCCTCCTTCTCCTGTACAAGCTTACATTACCGCGCTCTATTCCTGGCTGCCAAACCAGCAAGGAACATACTGAGATAATTTGAGCATAGCACGCATTCAGAGGTGCGTCAAGGGTAAGCATATAACAGTTTTTTTCTCATCGCTGCAAACACGGCAATAGACAGGTAAAAGTACTCCCCTGGCCCGTTGCACTCTCAACCATGACGCGTCCCCCATGTAATTCTACAATCATTTTGACAACCGTCAATCCCAAACCCTGGCTCCCGGAGCGCCCGCCCGGCTCGACCTGGTAGAAACGCTCGAAGATGCGCTGCTGATTTTCTGGCGCGATGCCGCAGCCCGTGTCGCTGACCTTGATGATAACCCGGCCATCCTCCCCACTGCGCGCCGTAATTGTGACCTGCCCCCCGGCGGGCGTGAAGCGCAGCGCATTGCTCACAAGGTTGCGCAAGACCTGCTGGATGCGCACAGCATCGGCGTATATCTCTGGCAGATCCCCGGCAATATCCGTCCTGACGGCAATCCCCTGATCGTTAGCAGTCAGTTCCATCTCTTCGACGGCGTTGGCGATAATCTCCTGTATATCGACCATCTGGCGCTTCAGGTGCAATTGCCCGGCATCGGCGCGTGCGATGAGCAGCAGGTTCTCGATCAGCGTGTAAAGCTGCTCGCTGCCGGCCCGCGCCCGCTGGATAAATTCGCGCTGCTGTTCGTTCAATTCGCCGCCGATCCCTTCAAGGGCCAGGTCGAGGTAGCCATTGATGGTGTTGATCGGCGAGCGTAGTTCGTGCGTTATCAACGAGATGAAGCGCGCTTTTATGCGCTCTGTCTCGCGCATGGCCGTGATGTCGCGTACAATCATGATACAGAGAGGCTCTTCCTGCTCCGCAACGGGAATGACGCTCACTCCCAGTGTGCGCGGCTGGCCCTCGACATGCAGATCGATCTCAACGTCGCGCAGTTCCTGTCCCTCGCACAGCGCCTGCCGGATCATGCGCAGTTCGCTACAGGACGAAGTTTCTTTCTCTTCATCGCAGCCGAACAGAGCCAGGCAATCCATGCCCACAGCGCGTTCAGGCACTATATGAAAGATGCGCCCGAAGGCTGCGTTCACCTCGATGCAGCGGACAGCCGCATCCACCAGAGCAATGCCCTCGGCACTGGCGGCCATGAGCGCATGTACAAGAGATATATTGGCAATCTTCGAAGTTTTCTTCATGATCTACTTTTTTCTTATCGACATCATTTGCATATAACTTGAGCGCTGCCCCGGCAAAGTATAGCACTCTCGGCGCGCCGCGTCGAGCAGACTAACGCTATGGGCTATGGGATCATCTTCACCGCAATCAGGACCAACCTTAACCGCTTTCGTTGCTATACTGAGAAGAGATATATTTCGCGAACCGTTCTCAAAAGGCAGGTGTTCACACGGCTTTGCCGTGCGAAGAATAAACAGTATCATGCAGGCATGCGCTTCGCGCATGTCTGCATGATACTGTTTATAAGGCGAGCGCCGCAGGTGCATGGCAGGAACGGCGTTAGAAAGCAGATACATTCTAAAAGCTACGAAGGAGAGTTATGTATGCCCCATCCTCTTGTTATCCAGTTACGCTTTACACGCAGCGAATTTCAGCGCGCCCTGGCGGGCCTGAGCGACGCCGACGCACGCCGCCGCTTTCTCCCCATGAACTGTATCAGTTGGAACATCGGCCACATGGCCTGGCAGGAGCAGCGCTACTGGCTCACTATTCTGCAAGGGAAGACGCCGCTGCCAGAAATCAAGGAACTGGCCGGCTACGGGCAACCCGCCAGCACTCCACCCCTGGCCGAGATGTGGCAGGCATGGCAGACCATCACCGAGATCGCCGATCCGTTCCTTGATACGCTCACCACGCCCCAGCTCCAGCAGGTCCGTTACAGCGATATATGGCAGGGCGAGTATACCGCCGGCTCGCTTATGCAGCGCGTCATCTACCACTACTGGTACCATACCGGCGAGAACATGGCGATCCGGCAGATGCTCGGGCACAGCGATCTGCCGGAGTTTGTCGGCAATATCGACGATGAGGCGCCCTATCTGCCACATTGAAGTAGCAGAAGACTTTACATAACTCTGGCACTCGACAGGAGGATGCAGCGCATGCTATACTTCCATTGAGACAAACGAATACGCCAATAACAGGCAAGCAAGCAGAGTTGTGGAGGAGCGATAACATGGAACGGGCACGGTTATCAGCAGCACGGCTAAAAAAGCATTGGACGTTGGAGGAAGCGGCAGCGGAACTTGGCGTTGACCGCTCAACACTCTTACGCTGGGAAAA
>DATGLE010000232.1:0-16776 GCA_035294325.1 Ktedonobacteraceae bacterium
GCCGCTCTCGCCGACGAGGGCGGTAGCGCGTCCGGGGAAGAGGGAGAAGGTGGCGTCCTCCACGGCGTGGACGGCGCGCGGCGGGCCAAAGAGCTTGACCTGGCGCAGCGGGAACTCCTTGTGCAGATGCTCCGCCTCCAGAATCGCTCCCGTGGTCTGCTGTGATTCCGGCAGGATGGCCGGCTGACTGAAATTACTCATTGCACTTTGCTCCCTTCTGCCAGCGCTTTGTATTTCTCGGCTAAGATTGACGTATCGGGCGGCTCCTCGCGGAAGCGAGGATCGTAGAGATGGCAGGCCACGCGCTGCTCCTGCTGCTCCGCCGGGAAGGGCCGCAGGAGCGGCACAACCGTATTGCAGGGGTCAAAGGCCAGCGGGCAGCGTGGATGAAAGGGACAGCCGGGCGGCACCGAGCGCAGGTCGGGCGGCGACCCGGGAATGCCCGCCATTTTTTGCAGCGGACCGTGCAGCGTCGGGAAGGAATGCAGCAGGCCATAGCTATAGGGATGGCGCGGGTGCAGGTACAGATCGCGGCTGGGGGTTGTCTCCACCAGGCGCCCGGCATACATGATGGCGATGTGGTCGGCCAGTTCCAGCAGCAGAGAGAGATCGTGAGTAATAAAGATCAGCGCCGTATTGAACTCTTTGCACAGCGCGCTGATCAGTTCAAGGATCTCGCGCTGCACCACCACGTCGAGCGCCGTCGTCGGCTCATCCATGATAATCAATTCTGGCCGCAGCGCCAGGGCGATAGCGATCACGGCGCGCTGGCGCATGCCGCCGGAGAGTTCGTGTGGATAGCTGCGCAGCCGGTCCGAGGCGATGCCCACGAGATTGAGCAGTTCGACGGCGCGCTTCCTGCGGGCATCGGTTCCCATATCGGGGCGGTGCGCCTTGAGAGCATCCATAATCTGCGTACCGATATCCATGACCGGATTGAGCGCGTTCATCGCGCTCTGGAAGACGATAGAGAGTTCGTCCCAGCGAAAGGCACGCAACTGCGCGGGCGAGAGCTGCAATATATCGATAGGGCCGCTCTCCGCATGCCGCTCGTTGTGCGCTCGCTTTCCCCGCGCCGGGAGGTAGGTCGAGGCAGCGGACCGCGCGCCCTCATCCTTCTTGGAGGAGGGGAAATACAGCGCCTCCCCGTTGGTAATCGCCGCCGGCGGGCGCAGCAGGCGCGCAATCGCATAGGCCAGCGTCGATTTACCGCTGCCGCTCTCTCCGGCCAGGCCCATGATTTCGCCGCGCCGCAGAACGAAGCTCACATCGTCCACTGCGTGCACCGTACCATTATCGGCATAGTAATCAACGGAGAGATGGTTGACCACAAGCAGCGAGTCCTTATCTGTTCCCAATTTAGACCATCGCTTTCTTATCTAAGCAGGTTCCCATCAGAAAAGAAAGGTGTCGGGGACACCCCGTGCTCCGCCAGGGGCTGCCGCCCCTGATACCTGTCCTCCGGACAGGGTTCCCCGCTTCACTCTTCTCACCCTCTTTGCCGCGACTGCGCTACCCAGGCGCGGATCTGAAATTTCGTCGATGCCGAAATTGATGAGGGAGAGGCCGGCAGCCAGGATAGCGATACAGAGGCCCGGCGGCACGAACCACCACCAGAAACCCTGGAACAATCCATCAGCCTGCTGTGCCCAGTATAACATACTTCCCCAGTTAACATCAGACACATCGGCCAGTCCCAGGAATTGTAAGCTAGCCCAGAACAGAACCACCGCTATCGTCGTCGTGATAAAGATGGTTGCGACAATCGACGCCTCGTTGGGCAGGATCTCGTAGAAAATGATGCGCCAGGTCGATTCGCCCGAAGCGCGCGCCGCCGTCACAAATTCACGGCTGCGCATCGAGAGCGTCTGCGAGCGCAGCAGCCGCGCGCCATAGGCCCAGCTCGTAACGGTGATGACCACAGCAATAGTCAGCGGCCCGCGCGGGAAGTAGGCAGCCAGCACCACCGCCAGCGGCAGCGCCGGCACGACGAGGAAGACGTTAATCAGCATGGAGAGGACTTCGGAGAGCACGCCGCCCGCGTAGCCGGCGATCAGGCCAACAAAAGCGGAAACGGCTGTAACCAGCAGTCCCGTGAAGAACGACCAGAAAATAGAGCTGCGTGTGCCGTAGACAAGCTGGCTGAAGAGGTCCTGCCCCGACGTACTGGTGCCGAGCCAGTGCGCCGCCGATGGTCCCCTGTTAGAGAGATGCGAGATCGCGTTGGGATCCTGGAGCGGGAACATGGGGCCGAAGATCGCGACCAGAATGAAGAAAGCGATGATAGCGCTGCCCAGCGCAACCTTTCTATTAATCGTCGCCAGTTTCCAGAACCTGCGCAAGCCTTCCGCGAAGGCAGCGTATATGGGTTTACGCCGAGGCAGGGCCGCTACAACAGCGAGCGAGTCCCCGGCGCTCATGCCCATCGGGCCGGACAGCAGCGAAGGGCGCTCGCCCTGATTATCATGCGGCGAAGGAGACGCGAACCGTTCCGAAGAGCGATTTTTCTCCATTGCTACCAGATCTCCTTTCCTGCTTACGCAGTGCCTTCCTGACGCACACGAGGATCGAGCACCGTATAGAGCATCTCGGCCAGGAAGTTCGCTCCCAGCACCGCGACGGTAATAATCAGAAAGATCGACTGCACCAGCGCATAATCCAGCGATGCAACCCCTTGCAGCAGATAGAAACCTATACCGGGGTACGAGAATACATATTCCGTGAGCAATTGACCGGCAACAATGAAGCCGAGGGCAATCGCGAAATTGGTCAGGTTTGGCAGAAGTGCGTTGCGGGCCGCGTAAGCGAACAGAACGCGGCCCTGGCGCAGCCCTTTCGCCTCGGCCATCAGCACGTAATCTTCAGATAAAGTTGCGATCATCGTATTGCGCATCAACAGCATCCAGCCGGCGAGGGAGGCGATTACGATAGTACCCGCCGGGAGTATTCCATGCTGGATGACGCTCAAGATAAAATCCGCATTCCAGCCGGGTATGGTATTAATCACATCGTAACCCTGATTGAGCGGAAACCAGTGCAGCGTGGCCCCGAAAATATAGAGCAGCAGCAGCGCCAGCCAGAAGTAGGGAATGCCATAGAGAAAGGTCATGCCGGGCGCCAGAAGCGTATCAAGCACGGATCCACGCTTCCAGGCCAGGAGAATGCCGATTGCCCAGCCCACTACGCAGCCGATGATAACCGATACAAGGCCCAGCCCAATCGTCCACATGATGCCCGAACCGATAATCTCCGTAACCGATGCGGGAAAATACGTAACCGAAACCCCGAACCGGCCGTGCAGCAGTTCGCCAAGATACTTGAAGTACTGCACCCATAGCGGATCGGTTGTATCCACGCCGAGCATCTGGCGGATAGCGGCCAGTTGCCCGGGATCTACGCGCCCGCCCGCGCGCAGGATCTTGCCGATAAAGGCCGAGGCGGGATCGCCGGGGGCCAGGCGCGGGATAAAGAAATTGACGGTGATCGCAACCCACAGGGCCACGGCGTAGAAGAGAAGACGGCGGAGCAGGTGACGCATCTGATCGCTCCTTTGTCACAAGGCAGGGGATGGTCTGGAAAACCATCCCCGCCGTTTTACTGATTTACTTCAGGTAGAGTGTAACATATTTCGGGTAGAACAGCGCCCTCCACTGTTACGCAGGCGTGAGGTGCGAGACGACGATCTCGTTATCCGGGAACGCATACGGCGCGCCTGTAGCATACGGGTTATCCTGGTCCGGCCAGCCGGTAAAGTGCGTCGTGGTGTACTCAAACCAGCGCGGGGCCGTCAGTGTAGGCACCCAGGGCTGCTGATCGACGAAGATCTTCTCGATCTGCATGATGATCTGCTTCTGGGTGTTGAAATCGCTCGACGAAGCATACTGATTCAACAACTGGTCCACCTGAGGATTGTTGTAACGCGAGAAGTTGGTCTTGCCAATATTCTTGCTGTTAAGCCCCTCGTTGTAGATGTAGAAGGGAGTCGGTCCACCGAGCAGGCCACCGATCTCCATGTCGAAGTCGTTATTGGCGCGAACGCTGTAGTAGGGCGACTCCTGAATGGGATCGATTTTGATCTCGATGCCTGCCGCCTTGAGGTTCTGCTGGATGATCTGAGACTCCGCTACCCAGTCAGAGTAGGTCGCGACGATGCGGAATCCGAAGGAGAGCCGCTTGCCGCTCTTATCCATGAAGATGCCATCCGAGCCCTTTGTGAAGCCGGCATCCGTCAGGATCTTCTGCGCCGTCGTGGGATCAGCCGACATCGACGCGTTGGCGTAGGCGGGGTCGAGGTAGTCCTTAGCCAGTGGCAGCACCAGGCCCGTGGGGCCGAGAGGAGGCACCAGCCCGGCTACCCCCTGCTGGGCCAGGGCGTTGCGGTCAATAGCCGCGCTGACCGCCTTACGCACAGCGGGGTTGGCAAGCAGAGGGTTGTGCTGCTCGTTGATAAAGATGCCGAACTCGTCCACGCCAGCCGCCCAGAAGTGATTATGCGTGGGATCTTTGTCAAGGAAGGCGCTCTTCAGACCTGCCGAGAAGAAACCGGCCCAGTCGGTCTGCCCCTGCTCCAACGCCAGCAGACCGGCATCGTTATCCTTGAGGTACGGCAGATTGATCTGATCGACCTTGATGGCGCTGGCATTCCAGTAGTTGGGATTCTTCTTGAAGACCACCACCTGGTCGGTGTAGCGGCTCACCATGAACGGGCCGGTGCCGACGGGATGGTCGTTAACAAACTTTGTGGGATCGCCAACGCTGGCGAAGATGTGCTTTGGAATGATGGGCGTCTGGGTAGCGATATTGTAGAACGAGGGTACATACGGCCTGGGGAACGACATCACAACGGTACTGGCATCGGGAGCCGTAACGCCACTGAGGTAGCCCCAGACGCCACCGCTGTCCGCCGCCGGATACTGCTTGAGCGTGTTGAAGGTAAATACCACATCGTCCGACGAGAATGGCTGCCCATCGTTCCACCTGACACCCTGGCGCAGATGAAAGGTGAGCTGCGTATTATCGGAATTCCACTGATAGCTGGTTGCTAACAGGGGCGTGGTCTGGGTAGCATCACTGAGGTTGACGTAGTAGAGCGGCTCGTAGATGAAGCCGGCCATATCGTACACGCCTGTCTGGGCTATAGAAGAATACAGGTTAAATCCGGCCTTGCTGATCGGGCTGGACTGGACACCTACTGTAAGCACTGACGTTTTTGTCGCCTGCTGTGGACTTTGAGCACCGCCACCGCAGGCAGCGAGGACTAGCGAGAAGATGACCACAAGCGAGAACAAGAAGGCACCGACCTTGATCTTAGCCTGTGACACCGGGAAAATAGAGCCGGGAGTCACGAGAAACCTCCTAACTTGATAGTGGACGAAACACAGGTCAAAGGCTGCCGAGTATCATGTAGACCAGAAGGTTCGCCATCGATCCAAAAGCTATGTGCGAGATCACGCTCCTTTCTTGTCTCTATCAGCTTTACCTGCAACTGTGCCGGGTTAAAATATCTTAGATCAATCCATGTCAATTACTGTACCTGCTCTTCCCCTTTTTGTCAAGACATCTAGACCACTAGACCGATTTTTGATATACTTATTCCTGAGAGGTGTCTGATTTGCACCCGTTACCGACGCGTGTCTGCGGCGCTCGCTTTATGGAGAGTATTTTGCGCAAAATACTCTCCACTTCTGGCGCGGCTGCGCCGCGCGACCATCCAGTGCCGCGTGTATAGTATAGTTGGAGGTAAAGGAGCCGTCTCTATACAGACGAATGGAGTCACGATGTCCTCACTGCTTGAACAGGAAATTCACAGCCAGCCCGGCGTGATAAGCGACCTGCTGGCACGCGAAACGCAGCACATTGAGCGCATTATCATGCGCATCCCCGCATTCAATTATGTGCTGATCGCCGCACGCGGCACATCGGACCATGCCGCGACCTACGCCCAATATGCCTGGGCCTCGCTGGCCGGCTACCCCGTGGCGCTGGCAACGCCGTCGCTCTACACGCTGTATAAGGCCGTGCCGCGCCTGGATGGCGCGCTGGTCGTTGGCATCTCGCAGTCGGGCCAATCGCCCGATATCATCGCCATTCTGGAGGAGGGCAGGCGACAGGGGCGCCCGACGCTGGCGGTCACTAACGATGGCGCCTCGCCGCTGGCGCAGGCAGCGGATCACGTCGTCGAGTTGCACGCCGGACCTGAGCGCAGCGTGGCGGCAACGAAGACCTATACAGCGGAACTGGTTATCATGGCGCTCTTCGCCGCGTGCTGGAGCGGCAGTCAGCAACGCCTCGCCGAAATCCAGAGCTTACCGCAGGCGCTGGCAGCAACCTTACAGGGGGCGGCGGACATCGCTCAGCGCGCCGAGCGCTACCGCTACATGGATCGCTGTGTCGTGATCGGACGTGGCTACAACTACGCCACCGCCCTCGAACTCGCGCTCAAGCTGAAAGAGCTTACCTACGTGATGGCAACCGCCTACTCTTCGGCGGATTTCCGTCACGGGCCTACCGCTACCATCGAGAGCGGGCTGCCGGCCATCCTGATTATGCCCGCCGGCGCGACCTTCGATGATATGCGCGACCTGACCGGAGAACTGCAACAGCGCGGCGCCGAACTGCTGGTAATCTCCGAGTCTGAACAGGCTCTCGCGCTTGCCAGAACGCCGCTGCCCCTGGTCGCGCCCGTTCCAGAATGGCTCAGCCCTATCACCGCCATTATTCCCGGCCAGGTGCTGGCCCTGCACCTGGCGCTCACCAAAGGCTTTAACGTGGATGAACCGCGCGGCCTGCACAAAGTGACGCGCACCTTTTGAATTTCGCGCGGTTTCGCCGCGCAAGGAAACCAGTACGTTGTAAGGGAAAATGCGTTAAGCGCATTTTCCCTTACAACGTACTGGATGAGGCGAGCGCCGCAGGCGCGAGAAAGCGAGGCAACATGCAAGTTTCAGGGAACGAAAATGGCTCCTGCTATCTGGGCGTTGACGGAGGCGGCAGCAAGACCATCGCGATCATCGTGGATGAGCAGGGACGCGAGCGCGGGCGCGGGCAATCGGGTTGTTCCAACCGCTCAAGCGTTGGCTTTGAGCGGGCCGTGAAGCAGATACAGGCCGCCGTCGAGGCGGCGGCGGCGGCGGCTGGCTGCCAGTTCCCGCTGCGCGCCGCGTGGTTCGGCCTCTCCGGCGTTGATCGCGCCGGAGACGACAGCATATTTCACCCGCACCTGCGCTCGCTCGCACGGCGCGTCCATGTCACCAACGACGCGGAACTGATCCTGAGCGCGCTCGATAACGCCGCCGGGGTAGCGCTGATCGCTGGCACCGGCTCTGTAGCGCTAGGACGCGACATGAGGGGCAACAGCGCGCGCGCCGGCGGCTGGGGCTATCTCATCGGCGACGAGGGCAGCGGCTATGAACTGGGGCGCCTGGCCTTGCAGGTCGCGGTGCGCGCCGCCGATGGCCGGGGGCCAGCGACGGCTCTGCTCAACCACATCATCCAGTACTGGAGCCTGGATAAAGCCGACGCTATCATCGAGGAAGTCTACTCCGCCGGCGATACCGCCAGGATCGCGCGCCTCTCGGGCATCGTCTTCAAGGCGGCGCGCGCCGGCGATGCAGTCGCGCGCGAACTGGTAGAGCGCGCGGCGAATGAACTCGTCCTTGCCGCCCTTGCCGTGAGCCGCAGGCTTGATTTCGCGGGCAACCCTCTGCCCCTGGCGCTGGGCGGCGGCCTGCTCGTACACGAAGAAGATTTTCGCGCGCAGGTCCTGCGCCTGCTGGGCGCGCGCCGCCCGCTCGGCCAGGTCGCCATCGTCGCCGAGCCAGCCCTGAGCGCCGCCCGCGCCGCACTGCGCCTCGCGCCGGGCCTGTCATCCTGAGCAGCAGCAGCCCAGTCCTGAGGCACGAAGGGGAAAGATCCGATGGCGGCCTGCGGATCCTTCGCTGCGCTACGCTCCGCTCAGGATGACAGAGAGCGAAGGATGACATTATTGAACAGACGAAAGGATTTGAGCCATGCAGCATTCCATCGCCGATATGCCTCTGGAACAGCAAATCGGGCAGTTACTCATCGCCGGCTTCCGGGGCACCACCCCCACGCCAGAAATTATCGACCTGATCCGGCGCTGCCATCTCGGCAGCGTTATCCTCTTCAGCCGCAACATTCGCGACAATCAGCAGGTGCTTGAATTGACGCACAGCTTGCAGATGATTGCGAAGGAGGCGGGGCAGCCTTACCCCCTGCTGATTATGGCCGATCAGGAGAACGGCCTGGTGAACCGCCTGGGGCCAGGCACGACGACTTTCCCCGGCAACATGGCGCTGGGCGCTATCGGCTCGGAGCAGATCGCGTTTGATATCGCGCTGGCAACGGGGCGCGAGATGAAGGCGCTCGGCGTAAACATGAACCTGGCGCCCGTGCTCGACGTGAATAACAACCCGGATAATCCGGTCATCGGCGTGCGTTCTTTTGGCGAAGATCCGCAGCTCGTCGCGCGGCTCGCTGCGGCGATGGTACGGGGCTATCGCGCGGCAGGCGTTATCGCCGACATCAAGCATTTTCCGGGCCACGGCGATACCGCCGTCGATACGCACCTGGCCCTGCCAACCATCCCCTACGGTCTGGAGCGCCTGGAGGCCGTGGAACTGGTGCCTTTCCGCAGCAGCATCGCGGCGGGCGCCGAGACAGCGATGGTCGGGCACGTCTACTTCCCACAGATCATGGCCGACCAGAAGCTGCCGGCCACCGTCTCGCCGGCCATCATTCAAGGACTGCTGCGCAAAGACCTCGGCTTCGAGGGCGTGATCGTCTCCGATTGCCTGGAGATGGGCGCCATTACCGATACCGTGGGCACGGAGCGCGGCGCGGTCATGGCGCTGCAAGCCGGTACGGACCTGATCCTCGTCTGCCACACATACTCGCGACAGCGCGGCAGTTACGAGGCCATCCAGGCGGCGCTGCACAGCGGCGAAGTCTCCCCGGAGATGATACGCCAGGCGGCGCAGCGCGTGCTGCGTCTCAAAGCGCGCTACCTCTCCTGGGATGATCTGCCGACTCCGCCCGTTCCCGAGTGGGTTGGCGGCGAGGAGCACAGGCGCCTGCGTGACCGCGTATACGCGCTCTCAACAACGCTGGTACGCAGCGATGACGCGCTGATCCCGCTGCATCCGCGGCCGGAGGAGCGCATCCTGGTGATCTCTCCGCCGGGGGATCGGCTGACGATGGTCGAGGATCGCGGCTATTCCGCCGGGTTTCTGGTCGCGAGCATACGCCAGCGACACGCGCAGGTCGATTCGCTGCTCATCAGCGCGCAGCCAGGCGAGGAGGAATGCGAGCAGGTCGCACGCAGCGCCAGCGCTTACGATCTTGTCATCATGGTGACGGTCAACGCGCACCTGAACCCGGCGCAGGCGCGGCTGATGCAGCGGCTCGCGCGGGCCGGCCGGCCCCTCATCGGTATCGCCGCGCGCAACCCCTACGACCTGCTCGCGTTCCCGCAGTTGCGCACCTACCTGGTCACATATGAATACAGCGAGCCGGCGCTGGCGGCTGCCGTGCGCGTCCTCTTCGGCGAGATTCAGCCGCAGGGACGCCTTCCCGTCAGCCTCCCCGGCCTCTATCCGCGCGGCCACCGCGCACCTGTAGGACCGGCGTAAAGCACTGCAAGGGCGCTGCGAGCGCTGCGAGCAAGCCCGCGAATGCCTGCCAGCAACGGTTGATGGAGATCTATGGCAGGCGTCAGCGGGCTTGCTCGCACGGTGTGCTCGCAGCGCCCCTACGGTAACGGTGCTTGCAGCGCCCCTACGGTAACGGTGTGCTTGCAGCGCCCCTACGGTAACGGTGTGCTCGCAGCGCCCCTACGGTAACGGTGCTTGCAGCGCCCCTACGGTAACGGTGTGCTCGCAGCGTCCTGCGGGAAATTCGCGCTCATCATTACGGCGTCACAACCCCTGCCATGCGTAGGTCGTGTCGGGCTTGACGCCCGGCGAATTGTAAGCGAGGGTAATCAGCGCGTGTGCATTCAACGGGATCGCATGAAAATCTCCTGTATAGGGCCTGCCATTGACATAAGCCTGCCAGCCTGCCACCTGGTCGAGCTGGATGGGATATCCCAACTGTGCAAAGCGCTCGCTCCACAACTGCAAAAATGTTCCCAGCGTAAAGGTATGCGGACCTGGCGCCTCGATGTGGATGACGCCGCTGGTATCGTGTGTGTGCAGCCAGTAGAAGCACGAGCCATCGCTGGCGATGCCGACATACTGTGGCACCTGCACTGGCTTCCCATCGATGTAGATGCTGAGATGGGCATGGATGTGATAGGTCAACTGCTCGTTGCTCTGGCAGGGAATACCGGCAAGCGTGGCGTAGGCCGGATTCGTGCTGGCATCGCTCACACTCTGCGTCTGAGTCGCACTGGCGCTGGAACTGTTCGATCCCCGCGCCGTCTGGCCCGGCGTTTGCCGTATGAAAAAGAAGGCCGCCGCCGCGATGACCAGCACAGCGGCGACGACGCAGGCGCCGATGGTAATGCGCCTGCGTCTCAACTCGCGCTGCCGCTGTTGTTCTTCGCGCCGCCGCTGCTCCTCGCGCCGGGCGCTGCGGCGCTTCTGCTTTGTCTGAGACTGGTTAGTGGATTTGCTCATGATTTTTAGATTTCAGCATCGGCAATCCCTTTCCGTGCGTAGCCGCGCGGAAATTCCTGCCTCCTATTGCTACATCATACCATAAATCACCCGGCGGGGGTCAGCCTCTCCGCGTGTGTGCTTGCCTGCCGGTCATCGATCAGCAGGAGGATAATCAGCGCTACCTCTATCGGCTTATCGATATACGCAAGTACATTAGGGCTGGCATGCGTGATAACGTACCATGCGACAATGGTGAGGGCGGCATAGAAGATCAAGATCCAGCGAATAATTCGACGGTAGCGAGCAAGCGCCGGCAGGAAGAGCGCCACAATCAGGACGATATAGCCGGCGAAGTTGAGATAGAAAAGTATGGGCAGCGGGGGCAGCAGCCCCATGATCGAAGCTCCCGATGGGGGACCGCCGAAACCACCAGGGCCGCCGGGGCCACCCGGACGCGGCCCACGGAAACGCCCTGGCGCGCCACCCGCGAAACTCGGGCGTAGCAGCGTCATCGAGAGGCCGCGCCAGAGGTGGACGCAGGCCGTGAAGACCGCGCAGAGAATAATGCCTATTTGTAATGGGCCAATATGTGAAGTTGCCGGGCGTTGAGCCACCTGAGCCATACCTGATATTACCTCCCTATTAGCGATATATTGAGCGCAGCGAGCGCGGATGCTCACTTTTGCTCTTGAAGCAAATGGTGCAAAAATCACAGGTATATCTCATGTTCTACCGGATAGCTATGAAAAAACATCCGGGAAAATGTAAAGTAATTGTAAAGTTCCGTGGAGTCGATCTGATTTCGGCCATCTGTGCTTCCTCGCGCCTGCGGCGTTCGCAGAAGGTGAGATGTCGTGTGGAAGGGCCGCTTCGCGGCCCTTCCACACGACATCTCACCTTCCTGGCGTGGTGAAGCCACGCCAGGGATAGATGTGGTTGAGAGAGAACATGCACTGCACCCATGTTCTCTCTCGATACTACCTCATGGCGGGCCGCAGGCTCCGCCATGCCAGCGGGGGATCCATGTCATGGGGTGAGCGCCGCAGGCGCGAAGGCAAAGGTATACGTTCGGGTTGGCTGTTCCGTAATAAATAAAAGCGTATATGGGGTTACTTATACAACCGATCAGACTTAACGGTGTTATTGGCGAGGAAGGAGCTATGATGAAAACAAATATACCTGCTCGTAATAATGTACGGGCGGCAGAAATGGGGGCACGCAGCGCGGCAACCAGCAAGTGGATGTCGTGGCTGGCGCGCTTTGGCTACGCCATCAAGGGGGTTGTCTACCTTATCATCGGCGCCCTGGCGATTCAGATAGCCATTGGGAGCAGCCACGCGCCCGCCGACCAGCAGGGCGCACTACAGACCATCTACGGTCAGCCCTTTGGCAAAACCATACTACTCATCGTCGCCATCGGCCTCTTCGCCTTCGCGCTCTGGAGCTTCATCCAGGCAATCTTCGATACAGAAGGCTATGGAAAAGACGCAAAGGGCATCATCTCCCGTCTCGGCTATGCGGCTACCGGCATCGGTTATACCGGCGTAGGCATTGGAGCTTACCACCTGGCAACCGGCACAGGTGGCGCGGGCAAAAGCCTGACGGCCACCGCGCGAGATGGGACGGCGACCCTGCTTCAGCATTCCTATGGAGTAGCAGTGGTAGTTATTATAGGGCTGATCGTCATCGGCATTGCCGTCTTCCTGCTCATCAAGGCGTATCAGGGGAAGTTCCGGCGCCACCTTAACCTGACAACGGTGAGCTTCCGGTTGAGAAATTTCCTGGTCGGCCTGGGCCGCTTCGGGTATGCAGCGATGGGCATAGTCTACGGCATCATCGGCATTTTCCTGGTCCTGGCGGCCTTGCAGCACAATCCTGGCAAGGCGAAGGGCCTGGATACGGCCTTCCTTGAGCTTGCACGCCAGCCCTTCGGCACATTCTTGCTCGCCATCGTGGCGCTCGGCTTCATCGCCTACGGCGTCTACTCCTTCGTAGAGGCCCGTTACCGCCGCGTTGGCCGGGGATAAAAAAATATGATGGTGCACAGGGGCCCGCAGGGTGCCTGTGCACCATCGTACTAAAATTTTATTTACGTACAACAAACACTAATTCCGTCGCGAACTCGTGGCGCGTGATGGACCAGCGCTCACCGGCGATGAGCGCGCGGAAATGCGCCTCGTAGTTCGCGATCATACCTTTGTGTCTACCGCTCAGGCTGCGCGCGGGAAATGACACTATCAGATAGTGCGCGTTGACGGCATGCAGCAGACGAGGGCCGGCCTGCTTATCTATCTGCTCAAGACAGGGAATGGCCTTGAGCAGGAAAGCGACATCGGCGCGCTGATCGGGACAGGAGCGCAGCACATCGCACGTCTGAGCATGGCCGCGCACGTTCGTCAGCGCCGTAAAGCGAGCAAGAAAGTCCATCATCCCCTGATAGATATCGCAGGCGTAATATTCGGCGCCCTCTTCCAGCGGCATCCAGGGGATCGCGAGCGGGTTGAGGCCGCAGGCGATATCGAGAACGCTGCGGACCGGGCGCAGGTCGGCCAGCAGTGCACTGTAGAACTCGTCGAGGATGGGCAGCCGCTCGCGCGTCGAGGCGTGGTGGCTCATGATGCGGCGGCACGCTTCGCGCAGCGCGGCACCGTCGCCGGTACGCGCCGCCTGCTCCAGCGCCGCCAGCCAGCCTGCGTAGTCCTCGCGCCCGGCGAAATAGGCCCCGCCAGCCTGGTGCAGCCTGCTGCGCGTCGCCTTCACCGCCTCCTTGAAATTGCGCCGCCGCGCCAGTTCCCGCGCACCTATGCTGGCGACAAGTTCGGGGCAGATATCGCGGTACTTCGCGCCGGCCAGTACATCCTCCACCAACCGCTCAAGGATCGCGCCGTTGTCAGGAGCGCTCATCGTTCTCCCTCAAGCGCTGCATGAGCGTGCTCATGAAGTAGAGATTGTGGATCGTTGCCAGGCGCGGGAAGAGGCTGTCGTTGATCTTGAAAAGGTGATGCAGGTAGCCCAGCGAGTAGCGTGAGCAGCAGAGGCAGCCGCAGATGCTCGAAATCGGATAGTCGGCCTTGATATAGCGATCATCGCTGGCATAGACATAAGAAAACCAGCGGCTGCCATCGCCTGCCAGCGCAGGCGACGCGCCGGTGAAGGTGTAGAGCCGCCCGTGTCGTGCATCCCTGGTCGGCATGGCGCTATCGAAAACGTCGTAGCCCATGCGCGTGCAGGCGACGATGCTCTCAGGATGTCCTACGCCGAGCGCGTGCATAGGGAATTGCGCCGGTACAAGCGAGCGCGTATACTCGATGAGATCGCCGAGCAGCCGTCCCTGGCTATCCAGCGGCCAGCCACCATAGCCGAAGCCATCGAAGCCGATCTCCAGCAGCTTCTCAGCACAGCGCCGGCGCAGCTCGTAGTCGGCGCCGCCCTGGATGACCGCGAACAGCAGTGGGCGCCGCTGCGGGGCGAGCCGCTTCCGCTCAACCAGGCGCCGGAACTCGTTTTTGCAGCGCGCCGCCCATGCAATGGTACGCAGAACCGCCTCCTCCTGCACGGAGTAGGGCGCGTCAACATGCGTGCAATAGTCGAGGCACATCACCACGTCGCTATTGTAGCCGATCTGCAACTGCACGGCCTTCTCCGGCGTCAGGTGAAACTTGCGGCCTGTGGAGCCGGCGCCCTCCGGCCTGAACGTAATGCCATCCTCGTCGAGCGAGCCGAATTTCGCGTTCTGCTGTATGAGCGAATATGCCTGGAAGCCTCCGGAATCGGTGACGATGGGACGCGGCCACCCGCTCATAGCGTGCAGACCGCCGAGCGCCTGAATGGTCGAGGAGCCGGGGCGCTGCATGAGGTGAAAGGTATTCATTACGACGGCCTGCACACCGCACTGCTCCAGATCGCATGCATCCACCGCGCGTACCACGCCCAGCGTCGCATCTGGCAGAAAGGCGGGCAATGGCAGCACGCCGTGTGGCAATTGCAAGCCGCGCCGTATATCTATTGTATCGTTCGCTGTCGCCTGGTCCATGTTCATCCTTCGCCTGCATTTTCGCATATTATACACTGTGAGTGTGCGCCGGGGCGCGGCCCCTTTGTATGAATGTGATGGTCAGGGTGCACGGACAACGCCCGTGCACCCTGACCATCACATTCATAAACCGGGCGAAGCGCCGCAGGCGTTGAGGAATAAGAAAAGATCATGCGTTACAACAACCTCATCATAACGTCTAATAAATGTAATAGAATCGCCCCATCTGCATCTTTCTATTGCGGCTATGAGGCACGGAGGAAAAAGCCATATGTCGCTAAACCTGATCGATATTCTCTTTCTACTGACGGTCATCCTGCTCTTCTTTAATGGTATACGCAATGGAGCCGTCTTCAGTCTGATAAATCTCATAAGCATTCCCGTAGCATTCGCGGTAGCCTACTTCTATGGAGCAAAATTTACGGCATTGCTGGCCGCCAGCGGCCTCCCTGCGACGCCGCTCATCTCCTATATCGTCATCTTTATAGGCACTGTGCTGGTCCTGCATATCGTCGGCACCATGATACGCGGCATGGTACGAGCCGTCCCCTTCGTCGGCCTGGGCGATGCGCTGCTCGGCGGCCTTATCGGCATCGGCGAGGCGTGGCTGCTCTGGCTCGTGCTGCTGACCGTGCTCGGCGCCTTCCTGCATAACGTCCAGGGCACCATCCAGACGGGGACAACCGTCGTGCCCGGCCTCAACATCCAGGTTGACCAGTTCAGGGCGTGGCATGACTTCTACAACCAGGCATTGAACAATAGCCTCTTCGCGCGCTTCAACAGCTTCTTTGTGAAAGAGTTGCCCGCTCTGCCGACGCTGATTCGATAAGAAAAAGTTCCCGGTGGGGTTGTCAGGAGCCGCAGGCTCCTGACAACCCCACCGGGAATAGCCTTTGTCCCTCTTGCGTTCTCTCAACCAGGCACATACAATGGTATCAGAGGTATTGTCTGCCGATATGAAAAAGGACGGGAGGTAGCTACGACAAAACTGATTGATACCGGCGTCAAGAGCCGCGCGGAGCGCGCCTACCTCGTCGCCGTCGAGAGCGGCGACCAGGATAGCATGTGGAGCGTTGAGGATTCGGTACAGGAACTGGCTGCGCTGACACGTACCGCCGGCGCCAGTGTCGCCGGTACGATGATCCAGCGCCTGCCTCATCCCGATCCCCTGACCTATGTTGGCAAGGGGCGCGCGCTGGAATTGAGCGATCTGGAGCAGCAACTCGGCTTTGATCTCGTCATCTGCGACGATGAGTTGACGCCGACGCAGCAGCGCAACCTCGAAAAGTTACTGGGCGCGCGCGTGGTTGATCGCACGGCCCTCATCCTCGATATCTTCGCGCAGCACGCACACACGCGCGAAGGGCGCTTGCAGGTCGAGCTTGCCCAGTTGGAATACCGGCTGCCGCGCCTGAGCGGACGCGACGCCGGATTTACGCGCCAGGCCGGCGGCTCGCGCAGCGCTGGAAGCGCCGGCGTCGGAGGTGCTATCGGCGTGCGTGGTCCAGGCGAAACAAAGCTCGAACTGGACCGGCGCCGCATCCGCAGCCGCATCGCCATGCTGAAAGAGGAGATCGAAGCGGTCCGCGAGAATCGCGCCCTCCACCGCCAGCGGCGCAGCGCCATCCCCGTTGTCGCCATCGTTGGCTACACCAATGCCGGCAAATCTACGCTCTTTAACGCGCTTACCGAGGCCGGCGTGCCCGCCGAAAACAAGCTCTTCGCCACGCTCGATCCCGTAACGCGCCACGTCACCTTGCCCGGCAATCAGGAAATACTGATTACCGATACCGTCGGCTTCATTCAGAAACTGCCGACAAAGCTGATCGCCGCCTTCCGCGCCACGCTCGAAGAGGTTATCGACGCCGACCTGCTGCTGGAGGTCGTAGACATCAGCCACGAAAATGCCATTGAGCAGAGCGAGACCGTCAACGAGATCCTCAAAGACCTCAATGCCGCCGATAAGCCGCGCGTGACCGCGCTCAACAAGATCGATCAGCTTGCCGACCCGGCGGAGATCGACACCAGCCTCTATCCCAGCGCCGTGCCAGTCTCGGCCCTGCGCAAAGAGGGCCTGGACAGGTTGCGCGCCAGAATCGCCGAAGTGCTCAGCGCCAGCATGGA
>DATGLE010000233.1:0-7957 GCA_035294325.1 Ktedonobacteraceae bacterium
CTCCCCCGGCCATACCCGCCACTCTGAGCCAGTTGATCGCTTCGATAGGCGGGCTGGATAATAGCGCGCAGTATCAGCCGTTATATCAACATCGCACCATCCTGGCGGGAGCGAGCGGGCTGAGTCCTGATGACCTGGCGCACGCTTACGATATCGCGCCACTCCATGATGGCGGTGTGCAGGGTGCGCAGCAAACCATCGCCCTCTTTGAGCTGGACGGCTATCAGCGCAGCGATATCAACCAGTATTTCGCAGCCTACAATATTAACACTCCGCGCATCAGCAACGTTCTGATCGATCATTTCAGCGGCGCGGCAGGCATGGGGGCTATCGAGGTCGAACTGGATATCGAGACCGCAGCGTCCATAGCTCCGCAGGCGAATATCCTGGTCTACGAAGGTCCCAACACCACACAGGGCCTCAACGATACTTATGCCCGCATCGTGAACGATGGCCGGGCGCAGGTCGTCTCGATTAGCTGGGGGCTGTGTGAGGCGAGTTCGGGTGCTGCCGAATTGCAGACGCTGGACACATTTTTCAAGCAGGGCGCATTGGAGGGCATGAGCTTTGTGGCCGGGTCGGGCGATGCCGGTGCCTTCGATTGCCAGGATAACCGGCTGGCCGTAGACTCGCCCGCCGATGATCCTTATGTCACCGGAACGGGCGCGACTACCCTCCAGTTGGCGGCGGCGGGCTATGGCAGCGAGTCGGTCTGGTCGGATGCCAGCGAGATCCAGCGCGGGCCGCATGGGGCAGGCAGCGGCGGTGGCCTGAGCAGCTATTTCAGGCAGGCAGGATGGCAGCAGGGGCCGGGGGTACGCAACGCCTACAGCAACGGCATGCGCGAGGTACCTGATGTCACGGCGGCGGGCGCTCCCGGCTACAATGTCTACTGTACCGTGCACAATGCGGGCTGCCCGCCTGCGGGCTGGCTCACCATCGAGGGTACCAGCGCGGCGGTTCCCCTCTGGGCCTCCAGTCTCCTGCTCATCAACCAGTATCTTATGGCGCAGGGAGCAGGCAGAATAGGACAGGCCAACCCCGCACTCTATAAACTGTTCAACACAGCACAGCCATATTCACCATTTCACGATGTTATCGCCGGCGACAATCTCTACTATTCCGCTACTCGCGGCTATGACCTGGCGAGCGGCATCGGCTCGCCCGACATCTATAACATCGCGCGCGACCTCGCCGCCTGATCCTCAGCCCCTCACCCTCTCCCGGCGAGCGTGCGCATGGCTCCGCCATCGCGTTCAATCTGGATGCCGAGCTTGAACAGGCGCTCACCCTCTCCCGGCGAGCGTGCGCATGGCTCCGCCACCGCGTTCAATCTGGATGCCGGGCTTGAACAGGCGCACACCCTCTCCTGGCGGGCGTGCGCATGGCCCCCCGCCGCGCAATGGAATATGCCGGTGTAGAGCAGGCACTTTGTGCCTGCTCTACACCGGCATATTCTATAAAGCGAGCGCCGCAGGCGCGAGCACATGAGCCAGGCGGAAAGCAGATATACTCTGAAAGGCATTCCGCATCCTTAAATCGGCCCGTATTTCTCTTGCCGGTATGATATACTGGGAGTGAAACAGCTTCGTGCTGAAAAACGTTCTCTATCTGGTACAGGAAAAATAGTATCACCGGGTAGGGCATAAAGAAGAGCCAGGTGCCAGCCTCTTCCTCCCTGGTAAGAGCAAGAACTACGAGGATGTCTGATGATGAATTTAGATGGAGCCATATCGCCTGAGAATACGTTATTTGTATTGCTCTGTTTTGAGGGGCCTGATGTCTATTCCACCGCCGGCGGCCTGGGGACGCGCATCTCGGAACTGAGCGAGGCGCTGGCGACGCAAGGATACACCACGCACTTGATTTTTATCGGCGATCCCTATAAACCCGCGACTGAACTGCGCGTAGATGGCCGCCTGATACTCAAACGCTGGTCGCAGTGGGTGAGCAAATATTATCCCAACGGTGTCTACGATGGTGAGGAGCAGAAGCTCTACGATTATAATGAAAGCGTTCCTTATCATATTTACAATGACATCGTTATGCCGGCGGCTGCGCAGGGGAAAACTGTCGTTATCATGGGCGAGGACTGGCATACTGCCGAGACGCTCTGCCGCGTATCTGACCTGCTGCACTGGTTCGGTGTGCGTCAGAAAGCACTGCTCCTGTGGAACCTCAACAGTCTGATGTCGCTGCACCGCATCAACTGGGGCCGGCTCAGCTATGTGGCGACGCTCTGTACAGTCAGCAAATATATGAAGCACAAGATGTGGGAGTATGGCGTCAACCCGCTCGTCATCCCCAACGGCATTCCCGCCCGCCACATGACGCCCGTCGATGAGAAGTCTGTGCAGCGACTACGCGCTATCGCTCGCCGCGACGATCCGCGCCGCCTCTTCCTGTTCAAGATCGGGCGTTTCGATCCCGATAAGCGCTGGATGATGGCTATCGAGGCGGTTGCACGCCTGAAAGAGAACGGCTATCCAGTTACCCTCTTTGTGCGCGGCGGCATCGAGCCGCATGGCGCCGAGGTCTTCGGGCATGCCTACAATCGCGGCCTCTCGATCAGGGATATCGTCGCGCAGCGTCCCAACCTGACGCAGTGCCTCGACGCAATAGAGCAGGCCGGGCCGGCTGATATCTACAATATGCGCTTTTTTATGCCCGAAGAGTTCGTGCGCACAACATACGCAGCCGCCGATGCCACACTGGCGAATAGCGGTCACGAACCCTTTGGCCTCGTTGCTCTCGAAGTCATGGCCGCGCGGGGCATCGCCGTGACCGGCAGCACGGGTGAGGATTACGCCATCTCCTTTGAGAACGCCATCGTGACCGAGACCGATGATCCCGACGAGATTGTTGGCTATCTGCTCTACCTGCGCCGCCATCCCGAGGAGCAGGAGCGCATCCGCTCCAGCGGGCATCTCACAGCCAGACAATTCCTATGGGAGCGCGTGATCGAAAATCTGATCGGAAAATTAGAGTTCCTTGTCCGCAAGCACGGCATTATACTGCCGCAGCCGCAGTCCGGCGCGGAGCCAGCGCGGGAGGAAGCGGTGAGCGCGGAGGCGCCCCAGAAGAAAATTGCGCGTGAAGAGCCGAGCAAGGTAATCTGAGAGGATAGTGAGTATGGTTGCGGATCTAGCGATTTATACCGTGGTGCATCAGCCGCGCCGCCTGAAGCTGCCCGCGCAGCCGATCCCGCGTGGAGCGTCGGTTGAGGACATCACGCGTTGTCTTTTTGATGAGCGCATGAACGAGCGCTACTTTAGAAAGGTTGCGCAATACTGCTACTACCCGGCGGGGCGCATGTTCCTGGAACTGGTACGCCAGGGGCTGCGGCTCTCGATTGGCTTCTCGCTCTCCTTTGTGCGCCAGGCGTGTGCCTGGGACCCCACGCTGCTCGGCCTGTTTCGCGAACTGGTGGCGGAGGAGAATGTGGAACTGATCGGCGTCGAACCCTATCATAGCTTCCTGTTCCTGCTCGATCTGCCGGCCTTTATCGTGCGTATGCAGGAGATGGCCGGCGAACTGGAGAAGATATTCGGCAAGCGCCCGGTTGTGACCGATACAACCGAGATGTGCATGTCGGCTACGCTCTACAACGCGCTCGACATGGCAGGCTTTCATGGCGCTGTGATGGATGGGCGCCCGTGGGTGATGGGCTGGCGCGAGCCTACCCACCTCTATCGCTATGGTGATGACGGTCCCTACCCTCTGCCCATCGATGGCAAGAAGATGAGGGCGCGCAAGCGGCGCACCACCGATGATGGAGCGCTCGATGAGGCGGCCCCGGCATCGCACGAGCCGTATCTGCTCACACGTCACCTCGATCTGAGCGACGATGTGGGCTATCGCTTCTCCAACCGGGGCTGGTCCGGCTATCCGCTCTACGCCGATACCTATGCCAACTGGATTGCTCATACCTGGGGCGACCTGGCGCTGCTCGGCTGGGATTTCGAGACCTTCGGCGAGCATCATCGCCGCGATAGTGGCATCTTCGAGTTTATGCGCGCCTTGCCGGGCGAACTCGCGAAGCGCAACGTGACCTGCTATACCGCGAGCCAGCTTATAGAGCGCCACAGCGCGCAGGCGTATCACCTGCCCCTGCCGGTTCATCCCACAACGTGGGCAGGCAGCGGAGGCATGGAGTTCTTCCTGGGCAACGCTGCCCAGCAGAACATCTTGCAGCTTATGGGACATGTCTATGGCATGGCGCGGCTCACCGAGAATCCCGACCTGATCGACCTGGCGCTCTGGCTGGCGCAGTCCGATAACCTGCACCTGATCCAGTGGTTCGGGCGCAGCGGGCCGGAGGCGGAGGTTTCGGCCTATTTCACACCGCAGGAGTGGTGGGCGCTGGGGCCGAACGGCGTGATCCATGAGCAGCAGCAGGTCTATATCAACGCCCTGCATGCAATGGAGCCGTACCTGCCTTCACGCGTGAGCCGCCGCGCTATACGCAAGCGCGCGAGCAGTAATAGCAGCCGGTCCAGGCGCGAACCGGTGCTGCAACATGCAGCGGCGCGGAAATAACATTGGGAACAGAAGCGGCCACCGGCCCACAGCCGGTGGCCGCTTCTGTTCCCAATGTTATTAGAACACGGGCAGGTAGCGCTCAAGCTCCCAGCCGTGGACCTGCTGGCGATACTCGATCCATTCGATGCTTTTTGCATCCATGAAACCTTCATAGATGGAATCGCCGAGGATGTCGCGGATCAGTGGATCTTCGCGCAGCCCATCCAGCGCTTCGCCGAGCGTTGCCGGAAGCAGGCGCGAGCGCGGGCGCAGGCGTTCCTGCTCATCCTGCAAGAAGAGATTCTCGTCCATCGCCGGCGGCAGTTCCAGTTTGCGCTGGATGCCGTCCAGACCGGTACGCAGCATCACCGCCAGCGCCAGGTAGGGGTTGCAACTGGGATCGGTGCAGCGCAGTTCGATGCGCATCGAGGTCTGGGGATCGGTGCTCAGGTGCGGCACGCGGATCAGCGCCTGGCGATTTATACGTCCCCAGTTGACGAAGATCGGCGCCTCGAAGCCGCGCACCAGGCGTTTGTATGAGTTTACCAGCGGCGCGAGGATCGCGCACATTGAGCGCGCGTGGGCCAGTTGCCCGGCAATGAAGCAGCGCCCGATCTCTGAGAGACCATACTCGGCGTGCTCGTCAACAAAGGCGTTTTTGCCGGTCTCGCAATCGATCAACTGCTGATGAATATGCAGCCCCGAGCCGTTGACGCCATAGAACGGCTTGGGCAAAAAGGTCGCGTAGAGGCCGTGCTGCGCGGCAATGGCTTTCAGCACATACTTGGCGGTCATCAGGCCGTCGGCGCTGTGCAGAGCGGCGTCCATTTCAAAGTCCAGTTCGTGCTGGCCGGCGGCAACCTCGTGGTGGCTGGTCTCGATGCTAAAGCCCATGCGTTCGAGCGCGTAGACCATCTGCCGGCGCACGGTGGCCGCGAGATCGGTGGAGAGGTCGAAGTAGCCGCCGCGATCATGTGGCAGCGGTGAGGGCTTGCTGCCATCGAGGCGCAGCAGGAAAAACTCCAGTTCCGGCGCTGCACGGAACTCATAGCCCATCGCGCGCGCAGTTTCCAGCGCCTGCATCAGCGTCGCGCGCGGATCCCCGTCAAAACGCTCGCCATCGGGTGTGCGCACGTCGCAGATCACGCGTGCCACAACATCGTCTTCCTCCGGCTCATAATCTTGCTGTATTCCACTGGCCGGCACGGGCCGTACCTCGCCGGGCAGCACGGCGAAGGTCGCAAGATCGGGAAAGAGGTACATGTCGCTCTCGGCGATGCGGGCGAATCCTTCCAGCGCGGAGCCGTCGAACCATTTTCCGTGCGCGACGCATTCGGCAAACTGCTCGACGGGGATTGTCACACATTTCGCCATGCCTACGACATCTGTGAACTCCAGGTTGATGAAGCGTACATGCTCCTGCTCAATAATTGCCCTGACCTGCTCATAATCGGCAGGCTGCTGCTGCTGTACCATATTTTCCTGCTCTGCTCCTCTCTTCGAGCCTCTCTGACCAGGGCTATGTAATTCTCCCCACGCCCCGCCCGAAAGGAAGAGTTTGGGCGGGGACACCCCGCGCTCCGCGAGGGGGCTGCCGCCCCCTTGACCCCCGCTTCTGGCGAGCATTACAAGCCCTGCTCTCTGACGAGTCTGCATTGACCGTATGTGTGTTGGTGTGATACTCGAAATTCGTAGCCGCGCGATGATGAGTATGAACGATCACGATCGGGAAAGCCTGACCGGTGTCGTCCAGAGCGCCAGCGCGGGTTCTGGCGGCGCGCAGCCGCCGCGCGTCGTTCAGGCGCTGCACACGGGTTGGCTCCTTCGCGGCGCTCGGGATGACCAGGCCGCCGGCTCGTCCACATGATTCCCGATCTTGTTCGTTCAAGATCATCATCGCGCTCGTCCAGCCAGTAGAGTGCTTTCATGGCGCGATTTATTGCGCCGCTACGCAATTGCTAAGATTTCGCGCTCAATGATGACGCAATCTTTAGAGTTTAGGACTGCATTTTTGCATGCGCGGTGCCTTCTGTCAAGGCCATATTTAAGAATGCGTCCGATTTGCGTCATACTCACCTCGCGCCTGCGGCGCCCGGCTTATATATGATGGAATGTGAGACAGGCGCGCAGCGCCTGTCCCATATTCCATCATATATCTATTGCGCGGCGGAGCCGCGTGGGTGCCAGATCAGAGGGAGCGGGACCACTGAGGTCCAGGCACACTCTGAGAGAGAAATAGTCTACAATATAGGGACATGGAGAAAGACTTTCAGGAGGTTCGAACAGGACGCATGGATTATACACAGCCTTTGCACGCGGACAGCCTGCTCTATTTCTGGGGCATCGGCGACCTGCACTTTCGCGATCAGAAGCGCTGGCAGGAATTGCACACGCCGCGTATGCAGTGCACGTTTGACGATCTGAAAAGCGTGTGGCAGGAGGAGGGGAAGCCCGCGTTCTGTGTCTCGCCGGGCGATCTCGTGGAGGCGGGCACGGTGAGCAATTACGCGCTGGTAAAAAGAGAGCTAGCCGCCTATCTCGACGATATCCCCTTCTATCCGGGCATCGGCAATCACGAATACCATCCCGAGGATCCGAGCGATGCGCTGCATACACGCGAGGAGTTCGCCGCTGCCTGGAATATGCCTCCGCGTTATGCCTGGATAGCGGGTAGATCGGACGAAATTGTTTGCATCATGCTCGATTATCCCGATGCATTCCTGCCGGGGACACGTCAGGAGGAATACCACGTCGTTTACTCACAGGATACGCTGAATTTTCTTGCTGCAACGCTGGAGGAGCATCGTGAGCGCATCGCCGTGATCTTCGCACACTGCCCGCTGCACGCGACGGTGCTGGACCGTGATCCAGAGCGCAATCTCGATTATGATTCGCTGGAAACCTTTTTCTTCGCCGAAAATTCGTCCGAGATCCGCGCTATTCTCGCCAGGCATCACAATGGCGCGCTCTTCTTCAGTGGTCACACACATTCCGGTTGGGGTGCGCCGCAGCTTGTCTTTACCGAAAGGCTCGGCGGCTATCCTGTGACGCACATCAACCTGTCGTCGCCCTGGTACACCGGGCGGCGTACCGGAGCGCGCTGGAACGAGGATCACACACAGTTGAACTACATTCCTGATTCGCCCGATCTCCAGGTAACGTTCTCCATAGATATCTCTACTGAGAACGCTATTATTCGTGCCAGAAGTCATCGCGAGCGGCGCTGGCTGGCTCGCTGGGAAGTTCCTCTGCGCTAAAGGACCCTCATTATGATCGTTTTGCTGGCAACCATACCCCTGATCGTTGCTATCATCATGCTGGCCGTGCTGCAACGCAGCGGCCTGCAATCGGGGCTGGCGACTGTCGCGGCGGCGATTGCGCTTGTGCTGCTCGTTCCATCCTTTCGCCTGGGGCCGCTGAGCATCGGTCAGGCGCT
>DATGLE010000234.1:0-9127 GCA_035294325.1 Ktedonobacteraceae bacterium
AGGAAGTGCATAAACTGGCCCTGCTGAGCAGGCGGTGGCGCTGGCTCTGCGGGGGCCGTGTGCGAGGGTTGTGACCGCGCAGGCGGCTCCCCTCGCGGGTGATCCTGGCTGATCGCAGCCCCGGCGCCGGGTGCGGGCGCAAGCGAGGCTGCCGGCTGATCCGGCGCCACCTCATTCCCATGCAGCGCCTTGAGGGGTCGCAACGCTTCACGAACCATCAACCCCAGCAGCGCGCTCCATGCTCCAACCATCGCCAGCGTCTGCGCGATCAGAAGCGCCAGTGCCAGAAACGGCACGCCCCCCCTCGGCGCACCCGGGGCAGAGAGCATCTGAAGCAGTGTTTGCCAGTTGGCCGAGAGAAAATACTGTGAGAGCCAGCAGAGGAGCAGAGCCACGCCCAGCAGCGGGAGCCAGCGCCGCAGCAGATAGCTTCTGTTCGCCTGTCCCGGCAGAGGGAACTGGCGCCACGGTCTGGAACCTCTGGCCGCCCGCGCAGGGGGTGATGATATTGTCTCATCTGGCGTGGGTGACGTGTTCATAATGCTGCTCTCACTCTCTGTGTTCAAGTGTATCCATAGGAGCCACCCCGTTGTTTGACCAGCGATTGGCGCGTGGGATCAGGCCGCCGGTGGAGACATTGATTTCGATAGTATCTATCTCCGCCCGCGACCTGTCTTCAATGAAATCCGGCGTCCGCTGGACCTGAACGGGGGCTGCATTCAGCGTCGTATTCGCCATCTCCATCTCTTTAGGCGAGGCCACAACCTCCATCGGCGTCCATATTCGGGTCGCGAACAGGCCCTCGCCGCGCCTCGCCCCCAGCAAAAAGTTGCGCTGCCCGGGGCTGAGGCGGAAGGTGCGCATCACCGAATCAATCGTCGAAGAGTCCTGCTTCATCAGGAATTTCATGGTTGACATCGCCAGAATGGTTCTTCCCTCCTCGGAGCCGAGGAAATCCTCGGAGTTCTGCGTGGTGCACCAGAGTCCGCCGCCATATTTACGGATGCGCCGCGCGAACTCGGCGAGGAACTTCGCCCCCTGCGGGAATTGCATCAGCAGCCAGGCTTCATCGATGAGCACAATGGCGTTGGGGCGCTCGGTGAGCGCCAGCCGCGCCTGGCGCATGCGCGTCCACAGGAACTCGGTAATCATGAAGAGGCCGATAGGCTTGAGCGCGCTGTTCAATTCGCGGATGTTGAAATCCACAAAGCGGTTGTCCAGTTCTATGCAGGTTCTGGGTGGGAAGAGGTGCAGGTAGCGCTCAAGGCGTTCGGTTAGCCCATAAATATCCTCGCCAACGCCGAAGCGGTGATCGCCGCGTCGCGCACTCGACATGACGATAAAGAACTCCTGCATGCTGGGCACCTGGCGTCCATGCGTCGCCGGGTTGGTGGTGATGCCGCGATTCTCATAGGTTTTTACCAGGCATCTATACAGGAACGCCTTCTCCTTCTGTGGCAGCGCCCCCTCATCGGAGAGCAACAATTCGAGCAGCGTAATCAGGTTGAGCAGCTTCTCGCGGAAGAAATTGCCCTCCGGCTCCCTTTCATCCTGCCGCGCACCATGTTCCAGTGCGCCGGGCGTGTAGAGATCGAAGGGATTGAACTGGAGCGAGTCGGGCGAGAGACGCACATACTGGCCGTTGACGCGCTCGCACAGGTGGTTGTATTCAGCTTCCGGGTCGATCACGTAGACGTTGCACTGCGAGAGCAGCCGGCACGCGACGGTCTTGAGAAAGAAGCTCTTGCCGGCGCCAGATTTCGCGAAGACAACCAGGTTGGCATTCTCCAGTTCGTTGCTATTGAAGGGATTGAGGATAATCAGGCCGCCGTTGGGATGAACGCCGAACATTACGCCGGAGTCCATGCTGATGTCGCTGCCCGTAAAGGGATAGAAGGTCGCCGCCGAACTGGTGCCGAAGAGGCGCCCGCGTCCAAGCTGATTGTCGCCGTCGGGCAGGCAGCTCAAGAAGCCCGCGTGATGCTGCCAGTGCGCGGGCAGCGCGCGGAAGTCGAGGCTGCGAATGGCCGCGACCATGCGGTTGTTGCGCTCGCTCAAGGCGCGGCGCGTGCGCGCGCGCACCTGCACAAAAAGGGAGAGTGTGAATATGCGCTCATCGCCGCGCGCCAGCTTTTCGCGCAGCGTCTCGATATCGCGCAGCGCTATCGCCGTGGTGGGATCGGGCGACTTCCCCTGTCGATGCGAGGCCAGCACCGAACCGCGGAACTCGACGGCCTTCTTGCCCAGACGAGCCGCTACCGCCTGCGGCTCCAGCGGGGCAATGTGGAGGCTAAAGTCAACAAACGGCTCATCGATCTGGACAATCGCATCCAGCCAGCCGGGATAGACGCTGCGCGGGTAATTGACGAAGGCCAGCGTGCGCACATACTCCGGCCCGGCCTCGCCATCAATGCGCATGTACCAGGGGAAGATCTGAATGCTGCTCGGTGCGATCAACTCTGCCACGTTTTGCAGGCCCGGGGCTTTGCGCTTCGCCTTCTCCCTGCGCTGGCGCTTTTTTTCTTCGCGGATCTTTTTTCTACTCTTCCTACCCGCCTGCTCCTCCTCTTCGTTTTCTTCTGGCAGATCGAGGAAGAAGCCAGCGGGCAAGGGCGCGTTATAGGCTGAATCGCGTCGTGAGACCATCAGGCTATTGACGCCGGCAATCAGGCCATCGCTCATAGGGAACTGCCTGGCTTCCTCGGAGTGGAAGCAGCTCTGGTAGAGGGCAATAATCTCTTTGTCGTTCAAGCGCTTCCCTCCCAGGCCAATGCGTTCAAGCTGGCGCAGCACTTCATCGACGCGTAACTTGAGCTGCGTCTGCGCGTTCACCAGCGCCGCCTGCTTATTGGTAGACATACTGGTATCGGCGGGCACGATGATATAGAACTCGCGCCTGACCAGCGCCCGCTTAGCCGCGAGCTGGCGCACGAAACGTGCCAGATCAAGCGCCATATCCGCCAGATCCCCCTGCGTGGACTCGACGGAGCGCAGGTATTCGTCCAGGCGATAGGGCAGGTTCCTGATCAAGATCTGGATGGGAAACGAGAGGCCATTGAGGAAGGCTTTGAAGCCCTCGATCAGCGCGTCCTGGTCCTCCTCCGACATCAGGGCGAAGTTGATAGTATCGACTCTAAGAATTCCCCGGTAGTGGTAGATTCTTCCGCCGAAACTGAGACAGGCCACGCCTCCGGCAACATCACGCAGCCTGACGAAGCTCTTGATGACATTGCCAATGCCACTGATAGACTGGCCTGGCGCCTGTGGAGCATTTAGCATATACAATCCTTCCGTTAGTGCTTCACTCCCCGCTCTTTCAAGAAAATGAGAAAATGCGAGGACACGCCGCTCCCCGGCAGTTGGCTCCCGCCCCCTGCCTCCCCATTCTTAATTAATACTCTTCGAGGGGATCAACCTCGTCGTCCTCGCTTGCCGCGCGCTTGCGGCTCTCTTGCGCTGGCCGCCGTTCGCTGCGCGCCCGCTCGGCCTCCTCTTCCAGAGGCTTATAGAGATACACCTTCGGGACCACCATATAGAACAGCCAGCAAAAAAACCACTCGTCCAGTGTGCGGCCCGCGACTGAGACCAGAGCATCGATAAACGCGAGGACGACACAGAGCGCTGCCAGCGCGACAGCCAGCAGCGTGCCTCCGATCCCGGGGATTAGCTTGCTTACGCGCTGCCATAGCGTATAGCCGAGTACGATGCCGCAGGCAATGATGAGCAGCTCGCGCTCGGTGCGGCCAAAGATGACGGTTGGCTTCTCATTGAGAAATGTCGGGAACTCTTCTTTTTTCATTCGCACCTCGCGCGCAACGCGCGGCTCCTTTCCTTCAAGACTCGGCCTCCACTAGAGATCTCTTTGTTTGGCGAGACATCTTCTCGCTTTCCTCCCTCTACTCACTGAAAAACATTCTGGAATACACTCAACAGTGCTGATCCCAGCAGCATAATGACCAGGCCCACCACCGCCGCCGTCAGGGCGATGTTCGAGGTGGCGATCCTGCGCTCGCTGCCAAAGGCGACCATGCGCATGATTCCGGCAACCGAAACGCCAATCACAAAGATGCCGCCTCCTATCGCAGTGATATAGCCCTCAAGGAATGTGACCATGTTCTGTAAGTCTGTGAACGGGTTGCCATTTCCCGGCTTCGGTTGGGTGTCCATGATGCTCGCCAATGGCAGAGTGAAATGGGGCAGAGCCAGGGTATGCGTTATGCCCAGCAGGCTATGAGCGATATACGGTAGTATCATCTTCTCCTTGCCTTTCCAGTTTCAGATGTTACCAGTTCAGGTTCATAATGACATCGACGTAATGCTTCGTCTGGGCCGGCAGCGCCGCGAACCAGTCAGGTGTTGAGCGGACAGCGCCCGCCCCGGCGTTATACTCGGCCAGTGCGCGGGCGTAGGCGGTGGTCGGATCGCCAGGCGTCCAGGCGAGGTATTTCTGATAGTTTTGCGCCATGTGGTGCGCGGCCCAATCCAGCGCCTGCTGCGGGACCCAGGGATCAACGCCATATGCCTGCGCTGTCGCAGGCATGATCTGGGCAATGCCCTCGGCCCCTTTGTTGGAGAGGGCGCTGGGATTAAAGCCGCTCTCCTGCTTGATCTGATTGAGAAAATAGGTGGTACTGATGCCATATTTGAGGGCATCGTTATAGGCCGTGTAGACCCAGGGAGAACTGGGCATCCCGCCGGGTATGCCCCCGCTCACCCCGTTTACCGGCACGGGGATGGCGTAGAATCCTCTGCTCCACCAGCTCATGAAGACAGAGGCGGGAAGGCTGGTCAGGTTGGCCCTGCTGCTATCGGCGAGCAGGATGGTGCCAGATGGTCCACTGCGCGGGCCATCTATGGTGAGATCACCGCCGACCACGACCAGGATATGGCCCGCCGAGCCGAAGAGCGGGGACGCGCCCGGCGGGAAACTGACGATGACCGGCGTGCCAGCATTGGCCGCATCGACGATATTGCCGAGTTGAGCCAGAGAGTGGTCATCGCCCCAGTTTGTCTGGAAGCCAAATTTCTCCATCGTCTTCGCTATCCCGCCTTCATACATGAGGCCCCCCGACGGCGTGATCGCGGGATTGGGACCGGCGGACTCGACGGCCAGCACATCGCTGATACGATAATGGCCGCCATAGGCATTGAGCACCTCGGTCATCGAGGCCGCAGAGCATGCGGAGGGCCACCAGGTATTGAACTCGCTGGCATTTGCGTACTGCGCGGGGTCGCCCTGGAAGATACGCACCAGCCGCCGCGAAGCGTTCCCCCCACTCCAGCTATACCTGACCAGCGAGGGATTGCGAATATAGCCCTGCACCTGATAGTCGCCCCAGACGGGCGGGACTGTGAGGTCGGGCATTAACGGGATCTGGAAGAGGTGGATGCCGGGGGTGTTAATGCCGGGGGCGTAGGGACTGGGCGTAATAATATTGGCCGGCGCGTTGGCATGCGCGATGACAATGCTGCCGGGAGTATTGCCCTGCGGTGGCGTGACAGAAACCACAACGGCAATATGACCGAACGGCCCGCCCGACATACCCAGCAGGTCGCCCGGCAGCGGCAGCCCCGTGCCGGCCCTGACTTCCTGCCAGCCCGCTATATGCGCGTAGGCGCCGAAAAAATTGCCGCCATTCTCGTTGATGTCGGGCAAGGGATGGCCCGCAACCGCGTAGGCGGCGTCCACGAACATCACACATTGCAGCGCATGGAACCGATCATAATAGGCGCATCCATTCCCCGGGCCGCCGCATTGCACATACTGATTGCTCGCCGTATCCAGTCTGAGCCATCCTACCGGCAGGGTATTCAGACAGAGATGTCCGGGCTGCCATCCGCAGACCTGATGCCAGTACGCCAGCGCAGGCTGTATGCCTGGATCGTTGAAACTATAGACATCCATATCATTCCCGCTCAGATGACTCTCTATCTGCAAGGCAGCTTTCACCACATCCCACGATCCCGCTCCCTGCCCCGAAAACTGTGCGTTGATGAAGAGCGAGAGGAAGAAACCAGAAATTCCAACCCCGATCATGAAAATCCCCAGCCCTTTCAAGTTCAACTTCCTTATTGTGTGCCGCATAGCTTTTTTTCACCTCGTACTGCGCGCCAGCTTTGCCCCCCTCGGTTCGTCTCACATCGCGATCATGACGATACTCGCGCCTATTCCCACAGCTCCCAGAATGGCCGATAGCCCCATCTGAGCAGTTGCCATCTGCGTCGCAATGGTGCCGCTCACCGCCGCTGACATGGTGTCACCGATCTCGACCAGAGAGCGCATCGGCGCAGCAGGGAACAGGCTGGGGATGCGAAAGATGAACCAGAGAACGGCGACATTGAGTACCTGCGTGAATGTGGTGGTGTCCAGGGAATGCACCTGGCTACTGAGATATGTGACAAAACCAGCGATGATAGCCTGGATGATGATTAAGGCTGTTATCTGCACAAACTGCACAAGGGCGAGCGAGATAAAGCCACTCGCCCACGCACGCGTCAGCGGCTGGCCCACCCTGCCCGGCAAGGCCCAGCACGCGATGCCTACCGGCGCAAGGATGATATAGAGATTGATCAAGAAGATACGAATAATGATCTGAGCCAGCAGCATCAGTCCGAGGATCTTGATAATCAGGCCGAGAATGTCGGTAAGTGAGGTAAGATTTTGCATGAAATCGGTAAAATCCAGGCTGGTTGGTGTGACGGTAAAGGTTGATGGGAATGCGGGCACGCTGCTACTTGCCCAGTTGTACACACCGCTCACCAGAGCATTATTGAGACCGAGGAAGAAGGCAATGAAGATCATACTGACATGCGCTGCAATGAGCGCCAGCAGTACGCCCGGCAGCGCCTCCACAGCATCCGCGTAGCGAAACACGGTCCCCACAACGATGATGCGCACGCCATTGAGTATCAATATCAGGATGATACAGACATCAACCGCATCCAGCATTATTCGCCACAGCGTGGTGGTCACAGTCTGCGTGCGTACATCTCCAATGGTGACGTTGAGCGGAGTGTAGAAGAACAGCACATTGCCCATTCCTCCCGGGTTGGGAATATTGCTCTTGCCAGGGAGTTGCGCCGATGATGTATCCAGACAATCTACGGTGATTTGCTGAGGATCAGCGCAGGGAGTGCCGTTGCATGCCCCTGTCTGGGCACAGGGCAGGAATGCATCCCGCGTTGCCGCGTGCGCCGGTGGTGATGTCAGCGCGAAACCTGCCAGGGCCACGCACAGCAACCCCAGCATCAACAGCACGTGAAGAGCATATCCTTGCCACCGTCTCCACCTCGTGTCCCATTGTGCGCACATAAGGCTTCTGATTTTATCCACTCCCTGCATACACTCATTTGCTCCTTCGTAAAAGGTCATGAGGCAAAAGGAGGCTGCCGGAGATGAGAATCCCTGGCAACCTCGAATTTCAAAAAGCCCTGGTTTCAATACTAGAGAAAATTGGTAGATGAACCTAGTGGGAAGCAGGGACAGTTCAGAGGTCTTTAGATGCGTCTATAGCCCATCAAGGTCCGGGATCTGCCCCACAGTTCTCCAATCCAGATAGTCCTTCCCCTCTATGCCGCCTTCACCGCCGGGACCCGGGTCCAGAGCCGCGCTATTAAGCATCGCTACTCCATCTGGAGCGCCTGTGCCTCCCCGCGGCCCGCTGGCAGTATCTCCACTTGTATTCGCTGCCGCTGTCCTGCCTGCGGAGCCGTTTGCTCCTGCTCTATTCGCAACTTCCGGCCAGGTTCCTGACCCATTCGCCCTTAACCCATTCCCATTCGGAGCATTACTATCCGGTCCGCCCATCCCGGTCTCTCGTGCACCGATCAGTCCGCTGCTCAGGCCAGGCATGACCTCTGGTCCATCTATGCTCTGCGCGGACGCCCCCTGAGCATCTGGCAGCGCCGTACTGGCCGCGCGCTGCCCCCATCTCGGATTGGTTCCCGGTCCGCTTCTGTTCGCTGTCGCTGAATGGCCCTGCTGTTGTCCCCCACCCAGACCCGCCAGCGTCCCCGCCAGCCCCAGACCCGCCGAGACTCCCATTTGCAATGCTTCCAGTTGCACGGTAATCGTCAATACCGCCGCCGACGCCATAGCCTGGCCTGCCGCCATCAGTGTGTGCGTCGATGACTCTTCCAGCAGCGCGGGTATGCGGAAGATGAACCAGAGCGCCCCGATTTTGCACAGACTCACGAGAGCATCAGCATGTATTATCTGATCGTTGAGCTGAGAGTGGAGTTCGTGAAAGATCGTGGGCACGATCAACTCGACCACGATCAGGGCGGCCACCTGACAAAACTGCGTAAAGACCGTGGCAAGAAAGCCTCGTATCCCCAGGCGCGTCACCGGATAGCCCACTTTGTTCGGCAGTGCCAGGCACGCAAAGATCACTGGCATCAGGCCGGAATAGAGTCCGATGAAAAAGACGCGGATAATAAACTGCGCCAGCAGCATCAGATCCAGAATCTTGATGATGAGAGAGAGCATATCGAAGAGCGAGTGGATATTGCCGAGTAAACTCGTAAAATCGAGGTCTATGGGGGTGATATCGAGGCCCTCGTGCGTAATATCCTTCACAACATAGCACGCTCTATTACTCGGGCTGATGTTAAACGAGCATCTCATCCCATTCGGGGAGGGAATGGCCCGCGCAGGATCAAATACGCTGACCGGTTCCGTCACCGTCACGCCCGATTTGAGCGAGATCGGCGCGTTGGCGTTGGCCCA
This sequence comes from Ktedonobacteraceae bacterium, assembly GCA_035294325.1. Taxonomy (GTDB): domain Bacteria; phylum Chloroflexota; class Ktedonobacteria; order Ktedonobacterales; family Ktedonobacteraceae; genus DATGLE01. Next base: position 8,729 of record DATGLE010000234.1, read on the forward strand.
GTTGTAGAGATCGACGGAGAGCGCATTATTGAGCGACAGGAAGAAGATAATGAAGATCATACTGACATGGGCGGCGATCAAACCCAGCAGAGCGCCCGGCAGGCTCTCCAACGCCTGAGCGTAGCGAAAGACTGTCCCGGCTACCATGATCTGCAAACCATAGAGTGCCAACATGAGCACCACGCACACATCTACCGCGCCCAGCATGGTACTCCACAACTTGATCACCAGCGGCTGCTGATAGGTCACGCTCGGATCGGTGAAAAAAAAGAGTGAACTGCCATCTTGCAGAGGATTCTGAACTTTGTTGGCCGGCTCAACTGTCTCCGACAGGCTCAAACAGTCGGGAGTGATCAGGTGAGGGTCGCTACAGGGGGCGGATGCCGGGATGGGTGGCAC
>DATGLE010000235.1:0-37802 GCA_035294325.1 Ktedonobacteraceae bacterium
CTGTTAAGGAGGGGGAGGAAGATCCCAGCCAGAGAAGCTGGTAGGCAGACGGCGCGTGGACGCCTGGTAACAGGTGAAGCGGAGCCGGGCTGATGATCGAGCGGCTTGTGCAGGGCAAGGGCGTGGAGAGCCAGGCAGGGAGGCCCGGGTGCCGGAGCGTGTGAGAGGGAGAAGAGACAAGCAGGAAGGGAAAGAGGCTATGGAGAAGCGGGTGTGTGGCAGCAGGCGGTGTGGAGGCAGGCGAGCAAGGCGGCGGACCACAGCAAAATTGAGCAGATCAGCTCTTCGAGGATAGGGAAAAATAAGTGCGAAAAGAACCCTCCAGGTTCAAAAACCTGGAGGGTTCTTTTCGCACTTATATCAACTCCGTTTTAACGCGGATGATATGGGGATACCTCTGGCCCCCCTTTAACCGCAGTTCTACCGGACCTGGTATTATCTCTTGCGCAGGAATGCGGGGATGTCGATAGCGTCGCCCGAAGGCACGCCGCGAGTCCCACCTGCATCGTTTCCTCGCTCAAGCCGCCGCACCTGGCGCTGCTGCGATGCAGGCCGCTGCAAAGGCTGCACCTCCGGCTCCGGTGCGGGAGGATTCTTATGTCCACCCTCTATCGCGGCAACCTCTTCTTCCATCTCAAATTCGTCGTCCACCATGTCAGATTCCGGCAATGGCTCTCGATGTGCCATCGCTCGCTGCCGCCCGGTGTCTGGCGAGAGTGCTGCCTGCTGGCTGGCACGCTGGGACTGTAGCGGCCCCGTCGGATGGTTCGAGATGTTCATCGCAGGTGTGACGGGGGACATGGCGTATCCCTGGCCCTGGGATGAACGCGGAATATTGCCGTTATGCGTCCCACCCATCGATGCCCCCGACGATGCCTGATAGAGCCGGCTCCTGTCGTACTCTGGACGAACCTGCGTATACTGATGAGACTGGTGCGCTGGCGCCTGCGGGCGTCCACCCGTGTTATCAAAGCCGGTAGCAATGACGGTGATCTTGACACGGCCATCGAATTCCGGATCCTGTACGGCCCCGAAGATGATGTTTGCGTCCGGGTGCGCGGCGCGGCTGATGATATCGGCGGCCTCGTTGACCTCGAAGAGCGTCATGTCCATGCCGCCCGTGATATTGAAGAGCACGCCGCGAGCGCCGCTAATATCGATATCGAGCAGCGGGCTGGCGATAGCAAGATGCGCGGCATCAACGGCGCGCGTGTCGCCGCTGGCCTCGCCAATCGCCATCAGCGCCGAGCCTGCCGCCGACATGATCGTTTTCACATCAGCGAAGTCCAGGTTGATCAGACCGGGCACGGTGATCAGATCGCTGATGCCCTGGATGCCCTGGCGCAGCACGTCGTCCGCCAGCTTGAAAGCCTCGGAAAGCGGTGTGCGCTTATCTGCCACCTGCAACAGTCGATCATTGGGCACCGTAATCAACGTATCCACATGCTGCTTCAGGTTGGCGATCCCTTCTTCGGCGGCGAGCATGCGCTTCTTCCCCTCGAAGGTAAAGGGCTTGGTGACGACGCCGACGGTGAGCGCCCCGACCTCGCGCGCGATCTGTGCGACTATCGGGCTGGCGCCCGTCCCCGTCCCGCCGCCCATACCGGCGGTGATAAAGACCATATCCGAGCCTTTCAAGGTCTCGTAGATCTCCTCCGCATTCTCCTCCGCAGCCTTGCTTCCGATTGACGGATTCCCGCCGGCCCCGAGGCCACGAGTGAGCTTATCGCCGATGCGAATGCGGTGCGGCGCCTCTGTGAGCAGCAGCGCCTGGGCATCGGTATTGATGGCAATAAACTCTATGCCCATCATATTCGCCTGAATCATGCGGTTGACCGCGTTACTGCCTCCACCTCCTACACCGATAACCCGGATCTGGGCGAAGCCTTCGAGTTGGTGATTTCCCATTGGTAACATTGTTCGTGGCCCCCTTTCGAGTCTCTGAACAATACAACGAATGAGATACGCCCGTTGTATTGTTCAGAGACTACGCTTTAAGGAATGAACGCGCGCAGCCAGCGGCCAAAACGCGATACGATATCTCCAGAGCGTTCGTATTCCGGTTCCTCTTCCTCGATCACCAGCGAATTGTGCCGCAGCCCCCATAGCAGCAGTCCGACAGCTGTTGCGTAGGCTGGCCTGCTGATCGAGTCGGCCAGGCCATGCAAACCCAGCGGCGAGCCAATACGAGCTGGCAAATCGAGGGTTTGCCCGGCGATGTCCAGGATGCCCGGCAGTTCGGCGGTCCCTCCCGTGACCACGATGCCCGCCGGCAGCAGTCCATCATATCCCGATTTCTTGACCTCCTCGTGTACCATGCTGAACAACTCCTCCACGCGGGCCTGGATAATCTCCGCGAGCAGTTTGCGCGGTACGAGGTCGTTGCAATCGGGCATGAACTGCGAGAGATCGATCATATCGTCCTCGTCGATGAGCGATGGATCGCAGTGCCCATACGTGACCTTGAGTTCTTCGGCAACGCCAAAGGGCAGGCGCAGGCAGATAGCAATGTCGTTGGTGATATGGTTGCCGCCGATGGGCAGGACGACGGTATGCCAGATCGCGCCGTCGCTAAAGACGGCGATATCGGTTGTGCCGCCGCCGATATCGACCAGCGCCACTCCCAGATCCGTCTCGCCATCGGCCAGAACCGCCTCGCTTGAGGCCAACGGCTCCAGCACAAGGTCTTCGATCTCCACATGCGCTTTGTGTACGCACTTGATTAAATTATGAATAGAGGACACCGCGCCCGTAATGATATGCGTCTCCACCTCAAGGCGGAAGCCCGACATACCCGTAGGATTTTTAATGCCCTCCTGCCCATCAACGACGTAGCCGCGTGGAATCACATGGATTACCTCACGGTTCGCCGGGATTGCGATGGCGCGAGCGACCTCGATAGCGCGGCTAATGTCGTTGGGTACGATGTCACGATGGCTCGGTGAGATAGCGACAAAGCCTTTGCTATTTTCGGAGTCAACGTGGCTGCCCGCTATTCCTACATAGGCCGTAATGATTTTCTTTCCCGAAAGGCGTTCCGCACGATCTAGCGCCGCTGCAATGGAAGTGACGGTCTCCTCAATGTTTACCACCACCCCGTGACGCAAACCCTGTGAAGGGCAGGTGCCAACGCCAACAATATTCAGCTTCCCGTCGCGATCCAGTTCGCCGACCAGGACACAGATTTTTGTTGTTCCAACGTCGATACCGACGATCACCCGCTCTTGCACGATAGATGCTCCTATTGGGCAGTACAATTGTGGGACGCACTACGAACACTGCTGTCGATAACCTGTCCCCTGGACAGGATTCCCACTTGAACGCGTCTGTAAAGACCTTTCATCTGCCCTCTACACTTCATGACTTTAAGGTATAGACGGGATGCAGGCCATAGCGCAGATCAATGGTCGCTAAATCAAGCTGCTGCTTATGCGCTAATGCGAGAATCTGCTGCAATTCAATCACGCGATTCTCCAGCGGATTGGCGTCATTCGGCCCCCCAAGATAGGCTGTCCAGCCATCCTGGCTCTCAACAATATATGATCCCTGCAACGCGCCCGCCCCATTATTGGTCGTATTAGCATATATTGTACCATCGTAACCCAGTTTGAACGCGCTTACCCCCGCCATCCGGGGCAGTAGCTTGAACGCGGCGATGGCAAATGCGATATCGGCACTGTTTAAATGCATACCTGCATAGAGTCTCTCCCCCATATTCCCTTTCTCCTTATCCTGTCCACTCATATCTACAACAGTCATCACGTTGTTGGATGCAGCGCCCGGGCTGACGGGCGCGATGACCACTCCCTGATCGTCAACGCTATAGGTGCCATTTGCCGTCTGCCAGAGCAGGGCCGGAACGCGCTCCGTGATGGTAATAGTAATCTGGTTCGGCCACTGCTTGCTCAGGCTGGCCGAGGCGACACGCGGAATGGCATTGATGCGCTCCGTCAGGGCCTCGACGTTGAGCAGGAAGATGTTCTGGCCCTGCATGCCCATCGCCTGGATCTCGCGGATCAGCGCGTCGTTATGTGTGCCCACGACGTTCACCTGCTCGATGCGAAAGGCGTTGCTGGTGAAGGCAAAGCTCGTTGCCAGCACCAGCACAACCGCGCCCATGAGCAGGCTCAGTAGTTTCCAGAAGAAGCCGCGCCGGGCGCGGCGTCGCCCGCTGCGTACCGGGATGGGCACGCTTTGATAGGAGGCCAGAGAACGCCGCACCAGCCTGCTGTGCCGGCCTGACCGCGCCCCCGTGCGTGCCTGGCTGCGCTGCACCCGCGTGACGTACTTCTGTGGCTGTGCCCGCGCACGACGCCTCTGCTCCTGGCGCTGGGCGAAGGTGTTCCAGGCCACCGCAGGATCGGCCTCTGGTATGGTTACAACGCGTTGTGCGGCGCGCGGCGTGGCGCGCTGCTCCTTCTGGATGTCCTCTTTATTCGCTTCTCGCCTGGCGATGGGATGTGCCATCCCTACCGTCCCGACGGGTGCCTGTCGCTTATAGGTATGCGATGCGATCTGCTCGGGTATGCGTCTCTTTTCGGTCATGATTTTGCTACCTTCCACTCACCGCGCAGCTCAACCTCCAGCTCCAGCTCCACACCGAACCGTTCGAGTACGCGGTTGCGTGTCTCCCTGATGAGGGCTACGACATCCTCGGCACTTGCGCCTCCTACGTTTACGATAAAGTTAGCATGGCGCTCTGATATGCGCGCCCGGCCGTGCGTCATTCCCTTCATACCCGCCGCCTCGATGAGCCGCCCGGCATAATCTCCCTCCGGGTTTTTGAAGACCGAGCCGGCGCTTTGCTGCGGCGGCTGTGTCCTCTTCCTGTGCAGCTTGTATTCCTCGATCAGGCTGCGCAGCTTGCGCGGGTCCTCGCGGTGAAGATGCACCGCGAGCCGCATAATAATTTCCGGCGGCTCGATAAGCTGGCGCGGCGCTATCACGGGATAGCCCTGCTCGTCGAAGCGAATGCGCCGCTCCGCCCGGAAACGGCTGTGGCGATATCCCAGGTCGAGTTCGGCCTGCTGGTAACGCCGTATTGCCGGCGCGACGGGCTGCTCCTCGCACGCGCGGGCATCGAGCACCTCGACCCACGCCAGCACCCGGCCCAGATTGCCGGTATGTGCCCCCGCGTTACTGATAACTCCGCCGCCCAGCGTTCCCGGAATGCCAGGCCCGAACTCCAGACCGCCCCACCCCAGAGGGACCAGTTCGTTCAGCAGTCGCGGCCAGCTTACTCCCGCTCCTGCTTGCAAGAGTGCCGTATTATCACCATGATCTTCAATGGTATAGCTATTGAAGGCTATACGCGCGACAATTCCTCTCACCCCTTTATCCGCATACAGCACATTGGTACCATTGCCAACAACGAGCAGGGGCCAGCGCCCCTCCGCACACATCGTCACCAGGCCGCCGAGTTCATCCTGCGCGTCGAGTGAGACCCATATATCCGCCGGCCCTCCCACGCCAAATGTACTGTGTCGCGACAGCGGCTCATTGCGCCGGACACGTTTGCCAAAGTATGTATGCAACCTGCTATATGCGGTCTCAACATCGAATGTCATGCGTTCCCCTTCCAGGCTGGCCCCACCGGCTCTGCCTCTCGTAATAATGTATCCGTAACTATATAGATATCCCCGGCGCCCATTATCAGCGCGACATCGCCTGAGCGCAGTGTTCCGCGCAGCACGTTGACCGTCTCCTGCACACTTCCGCCGTGAATGACCTGGCTCCCGCTGCCCTTCCTGCTGAAGTGCGGGCGCTCCGCCAGGGCTGCTACAAGGTCGCGCGCATGCACGAGGCCCGTATCGCGCTCGCGGGCCGGAAAGATGTCAGCGATGATCGCCACATCCGCAGCGTCGAAGGCGCGTAAGAATTGCTCAAAAAAGGTCTTCGTCCGGCTATACATATGCGGCTGGTAGACCGCGATCAGCCGGCGGCTCGGGTAGCGCTGGCGCGTCGCCTGCAAGATGGCCGCGATGGCCGTGGGATGGTGCGCGTAGTCGTCGATCAGGACGACATCGCGCTTCTGCCCATCGATCAGCAGTGGCCCATCGTGGCGTATCTCGAAGCGCCGTTTGATACCGCCAAAGCTTGCCAGCGTCTTCTCTATCGCCGCGCCGGGTGCACCCACGCTGTAGGCCGCGGTGAGTGCGGCCAGCGCGTTCTGGATGCTCAGCAGGCCCGGCAACTGCACACGGAAGACGCGCTCCGCAGGAAAGGCCGCTTCGCCTCGCGCCCTGACGCGGAAGCTCGTCTCGCCCTCCAGCCGCAGATCATACGCCTCGAAATCCGCCTGCACGCTTCTGCCTGTCCCTATGCCCTCAACCGCGTAGGTTACAACCCGCCCCGGCCAGTCGCCCAGCCGCTCACGCAGTTCCAGGCAGCCCGCACTATCGGCATTGAGCACCAGCGTGGGCGGTAAAGACCAGTCTCCCTGCATGTCCATGCCGCGAACGAAGCGCTCGAAGGCCGCCAGGAATGCCGCGTAGTCGGCGAAAAACTCCGGGTGCTCGAACTCTATCGAGGTCACGACCGCCAGGCGCGGGTGGTAGTGCCAGAAATTGTGATTGAACTCGTCGGCCTCATTGACAAAGTACTGGCTCGCGCCGAGCCGGTAATTCGCGCCAAAGCGTGGCACAACTGCGCCGATCTCGCAGGTCGGATCAAATCCGGCGTCGACGAGCATGAGCGCGAGCAGCGCCGTCGTCGTCCCTTTGCCGTGCACGCCGCAGACCGAGAGCACGCACCTTCCCCGCATCAGTTCGCCCAGACGCTCCTGCCAGGTCATGACGGGTATGCCGCGCTGGCGGGCGGCGAGCAGTTCCGGGTTCTGTGGATCGAGCGCTGTGACCGCCGGGCTGATCACCAGCGTATCGACGCCCTCCAGGTGCTCCGCGCTGTGGCCGATCTGAACCGCAATCCCTGCCTGTTCGAGCGCGCGCGTGGTCGCTGACGCCTGTCGATCACAACCCGTTACCGCATCGCCGGATATAAGCGCCATCTGCGCCACTGCCGAGATGCCCTGTCCTCCTATACCCATAAAATGCACATGCGACTTTTTCAAAAGACCACGCTCCTGTGTTGCTCCGTTGTCGTCTCTGCTGTGCGCGCCAGGCTGGCAATCGCCTGTACGATCTCGCGCGTTGCCTCCGGCTTTGCCATGCTGCCGGCGGCCTGCGCCATTGCCTGCAAATGCTCCGGCGCGTTTATACACTCTTGCACACGTTGTGCCAGTATTTCGGGTGACAGATCTGTGTCGCGAATCACTTCCGCCGCCTTTTTCTGCCCGAACATCGCGGCGTTGGCCTCCTGAGGTGAGCCGCCGAGCGCCGGGGGCAGCGGTACGAGAATGGCCGGCTTGCTCAGCGCCGCCAGCTCGCTCAACGTTGCCGCTCCCGAACGGCAGACGACCAGTGTTGCAGCCTGCAAAGCCAGCGGCATCTGCTCCGACAGGTATGGCACCAGGCGATAGCGCTGCCGCGTTCCGGCATCCAGATCGGCCAGCGCGCTCTCGGCCAGCGCGCGCGTCTCATCAAAAAGATTCTTGCCGCTGATGTGCAGCACCTGGCACTGCTCCAGCAGCGTGGGTAGCGCCCGGCAGAGCGTTTGATTCAGGTGCCGCGCGCCCTGGCTGCCGCCCGTCACCAGCAGCAGCGGGCGCTCTGCTGCCAGGCCGAGCTGCTCCCGCGCCTGCTCCGGCGTCGTCTGACGCGCCTCGAGTATGGCCTGGCGCACCGGATTACCCAGTTGCACCGTCTTGTGCGCCGGAAAGTAGTGCAGCGAATCCGCGAAGGCTACCGAGATACGCGTTGCCAGCGGTGCGATCAGCCTGTTCGACAGATTGGGCGGCACATCCTGCTGGTGCATCAACAGCGGCACGCGGTTGAGCCGAGCGGCCAGGCCAGCCGGGACCGCGACGTAGCCGCCGCTGGTAAAGGCTGCGTCCGGGCGGAAGGCGCGTACAATGCTCAGCGCCTGGAGCATACCCACCGGCACGCGTGCCACTCCTACCAGCGTGCGCCACGAGACGAAGCGCTGGAGCTTGCCCGCCTTGACTACCACCATGCGCAGGCCCGCCGCCGGCACCAGGTCTGTCTCCAGACCATCGTCGCTGCCAAGATAAAGGATCTGCGCGTTATATGTCTCCTGTAGTTGCGTCGCCACCGCGAGGGCCGGATAAATATGGCCCCCGGAGCCTCCGCCTGATATCAGCACTCGCATATACTACCTTAATGGTCCTGCGTTTTTCTTTTGATCGTCCGGGTGATTGCGCGCGTTGAAAGCGCGGGAGCCTCCGGCTCCTGGATATAGCGCGATATATTGAGCAGCACTCCCACGGCTGCCATCGATACGACCAGCGATGAGCCGCCGTAGCTGATGAACGGCAGCGGCACCCCGGTATAGGGAATGGCGTCCGCCGTCGCGCCGATGTTTATCATCGCCTGGAGCACGAGCCAGGTTGTGATGCCCGTCGCCAGTAAAGCGCCATAGACATCCGGCGCGCGCCGCGCCAGCCGGAAGCCGCGAAATGCCAGGAAGAGAAACAGCAGGACCACCAGCGTGCAGCCGATAAAGCCCAGCTCCTCCCCGATAATGGCAAAGATCGAATCGATATAGGGCAGCGGCAGCCAGCCCGTCTTCTGCCGGCTCGCGCCCAGCCCCAGGCCAAGCCAGCCGCCCGATCCCAGCGCCAGTAACGACTGGTACAGTTGTAAATTGAACGTCGTGATGTTTTGAAAGGGATGCAAGAACCCCATCAAACGATACTGGCGATAGCCCTTAAATGCCTCGCTCAGAAAGATCAGCCCGCCGCAGGCCATCGCCAGCAGGAATTGCACGACGTTGGCGCCCGCCGTAAAGAACATTGCCACCGCGAGTCCGGCAATGATGAGCGCGGTACCCATGTCGTTCTCCAGCAGCACCAGACCCAGGATGAGACCGACCAGGATCACAAACGGCGCCAGGCCGTAGAGAAACGTGCCGACCTGCTTCCCTTTGCGTGCCAGCCAGTCGGCGATGTAGAGCGCGAGCGCTAACTTGACCAGCTCGCTTGGCTGGAACGAAAAGAACGAGCCGATATTGAGCCAGCGCGAAGCCCCGTAGGTAGTGGTGCCGACCACCAGCACCAGCACCAGCAGAGGCAGCACTATCGCCATGCCGATCAGCGAGTAGCGGCGCCAGCGCCGGTAGTCCACGCGCATCGTTATCAGCATCGCGATGAAGCCCAGAAACGCCGCCAGCAGTTGCCGCTGAAAGTAGTACGAGGCATTGCCGACGTAGCGCGTCGCCAGAAACGAACTCGCGCTGTACACCATTACCAGGCCGAGGCAGAGCAGCGCGAGAACGATCACCAGCAGCCAGGAATCGATCTTCCCGGCTACCCGGGGCAGGCTCATCTCCAGCTCGGCGAGCTTCTTCTGCTCCTCCTCGCTAATGACCTGCACCGGAGCGACCGGCTGCCCGGCGGTGTTCCTGGTACGCAAACGCCAGCTTGCCGTCAACCCCGTGCGCTGCTCAACGCGCGCATAGACGTTGATGGCCCCGCTTCTGACCTGCTTGCCCGGTAACGCTTTGCGCGGCGTCGCGGGACGCTGCACTACATCCTCCGCCGCGTAGTTCACCTTGTTTAGCGCGGGCTTCCGCGCCGGCGTTCGCTGCGCGCTCTTTCCGACCTGCTGCCGCGCCTCACGCTCCCGGCGCTCCGCCGCGCGCAGCGCGGGAGAACGCAGGACGGGAGAAGATAGATCCTGTCGCTGATCTCCTCTCGCTGCGCCCCGGGCCGCGCTGCCTCTTCGTTTTTGCCGGTCTCGTAGCATGGCCGCCTGTCTCTTCACAAATTTCCTATCTTTAGAGTGTGCCTGATTTCCAATATCATCACTTGCGAGCGCCGCAGGCGCTCGCCTTCTGGAGTGTGTGTTGTGAAACATGCGCGAAGCGCATGTTTCACAACACACACTCCAATCCTTGCGCGGCTCCGCCGCGCGAAGGCGGCGGATCAGATACCCTCATTGAAGGCTTGACATAGAACATTTTTTCGATTATACTGTCTTGTGAGCTACTGATGGTTGGATGCCGAATCCCCATCAACGCCCGGTTTTTGAGCGGGCTGCTCTTGCATAATTTGCAGCATTTGCTCCAGCTCTTGATCGCTTACGGGCAGATGAAGTTGTTGCAGATCAATAACTTCTGTGCCCTTTGCCTGTAATAACGCACTCCAGGGATCGCTCTCAAGTGCGGGCGGCGTCGCCTCGCCAGCGGTTATCCCGCTATGAGCATCAACTGAGCGGTTCCCTGATAGCTCCTGCCATATCTCGCTCAGTTCGGACAGAGCGGGCGCCTGGTCTTTGTGCTCCTCTTGCATTGCACCCTTCTCCGGGCTATCTCCCCATATCTCTCGATTGCGTTTATGATTGCTGATCGGGCGCGATCCCGTAGTGCCACATCAATTGCTGCGCTATCGTCCGCCACAACGGACCAGCCGCGACGCCACCGAAGATATCGCCATGCGCCTGTGGCCGGTCAAGCTTCACCAGGATCACAAACCGCGGGTGCGAGGCCGGCAGAAATCCGGCCATCGAAGCCTCGGTCAGATACGCTGAAATGCCCTGTGTTGTCGCTGTACCGGTCTTTACGGCGATGCTATAGCCAGGAAAAGTCGCGTTCTGGTTATAGTTCGCCGCGCTTACCAGCATTTGCGTCAGCAATGTTGCCGCTCGCGCGCTGATCACGCGCCGCTCAACCTGCGGCTTCGTCGTTGTAATCTGCCCGTTATTATTGATCGCGGCGATCAGGTAGGGCCGCATCATCACGCCGCCGTTGGCTATCGCCTGGTAGGCTATCGCCACCTGAAGCGGCGTCGCCAGGATACTCTGCCCGAATGCCTGGCGCGTCAGATCGCTCGGCGTCCAGCCGGGAGAGCCGGGCGTGCGATACGTCCCCGGCTCCTCCGGGCCATCGTTGATGCCGGTAAGCTGGCCGAAGCCGAAGCGCCGCAGGTATGGATAGTAGCGGCCCGGCCCCAGGATATCGTGCGCGACATAGGCCGCGCCGACGTTGGCCGAATGCTCCAATACCTGCGTCATCGTCTCGTGCCCGTAGCCCAGGTTATCCCAGTTTGTCACCGGTGGCGTGCCATCCTTGAAGGCGATGATACCCGGATCGTCAAATGCCGTATCCGGGGTGATCAACCCCTGGTCCAGCGCCGCCGCCATCGTGACGGACTTCATCATCGAGCCAGGCTCGTAAGCGCACATCAGCGCTGGATTGAAGTACACGCTCTCCGAACCCAGGCAGCCCATCTGCTTGTAATAGCTGCTGTAATGGTTGGGATCGAAGGTTGGCATACCGGCCATGGCTACCACCGCTCCCGTGCGTGCATTGAGCACAACCACCGTGCCGCCCTGCGCCTTGAGCTGCCTGACCGTATCCGCCAGCGCGCTCTGTGCGATATACTGGATCGTGCTGTCGATGGTCAGCGTCAGGCTTGCTCCGTTGACCGCCGGCTGCGCCGAACTGGGGCCAACGGTGAGCGGGTTGCCGTTCAGGTCTGTTTCCGCCGTCAGGGTACCCGGCTTTCCCGCCAGGAGCTGGTTCTCCGCGCCCTCAATGCCGTAGACGCCGGTGGTACCATTCTGCACGAAGCCCAGGACCTGCGCCGCCAGATCCCCGCCCGGATAGATCCGCCAGGTGCGCGGCTCCAGGAAGATGTCCGGCAGGTGCAGCTCGCGCAAACGCGCGCTCTGCGCCGGATCAATCGGCCCGGCGATGCGCAGCGTTTGCAGGCCGGATTTAAAATCCCTGGAGAGCCTGTCCTCCGCCAGCGTGGGCAGGACTTCGTGCAATGTGTGAACCAGCCCCGCCAGCGCGGCATCGCTATCATCGGGATGGTCGACAAAGAACTGTATTGGTTCTATATAAACGTCATCACGTACCACATTTGTGGCAAGAATATGCCCCTGAGAGTCGTAGATAAGTCCGCGAGGCGCATTCACTATTTGATTTTGTATGTGCTCATCGTTTGCTAACTGCGAAAGTTGATTGGCTTGCAGCACCTGCCAGTAGTAAAGCCTGGCTAGCAGGCCGGCCATTCCGATGCAGACCAGCAGGAAGACGAACATCAGGCGACTCCGCGCGTGTTGAAGCTCCAGGTTCATCTTCTCCCTCCCGGCAGCTCTGCTTTCAGGGCTGCATGTTCTGCTGATTGTGTGGAATGGGCCGCAAATGCGGCACGACCAGCATCTGGACAGTCTTAGGGTCAGCCGGCACCAGGCCAAGCTTCTTCGCGTTATCGGCAATGTAAGCGGGCGATTGCTCGTAGGCCACCGTATCAAGCAAATCCTGGTTCTGGCGCTCAAGTATAGCCTGTTGGGTGTGTATCTGCTGGAGCTGCTGGTTAGCAGCGAGTGCCTGCCCCTGTTGACTGAGGTAGAGCACTGCCATCAAGCCGATGAGAATGACACTGGTGATGCACAACGCAACCGGTCCCATGTGGAATAGAAATGGATGTAGTTGTCGGCGTCGTTTTGCGGCCAGAATAGGTTGTGGTGGCGCACCTTGCGGAGCGCGCTTTCGCTCTTTCAGGCTGTACATACGCTGCGTTCCTTCGAGATGTTGAGTCATCACCTGCATACCCATCTCTTGCGAAGATGAACCTGCATCCATACACACCCCTACATGTGACGCACTACGAGTCAACTACTACCTTGGCGGCCCGCAGTTTGGCGCTGCGGGCGCGGGGGTTTTGTTTAACCTCCCGCAGCGTTGCTACCACGGGCTTGCTCGTCAACGGGCGAAGCGTGGCCCTGTGGCCGCAGACGCATACCGGGGTATGCGGCGGGCAGAGGCAATCGCTAGCCTCGCGCCGCATAAATTCTTTGACTATTCTGTCCTCCAGAGAATGAAAAGAGATAATCACCATTCTTCCTTCCTCTCCACGCATTCCGCTTGTCTTTCTCTTATCAAGTATATCTATGATTTGCGGGAGCGCCGTTGCCAGTCGCTCCAGTTCGTGATTGACCGCGATACGCAGCGCTTGAAACACGCGCGTCGCCGGGTGGATCGCGCCCGGCTTATGTGGCACGCCGGCGGAAACCAGCGCGGCCAGTTGCGTTGTCCGTGTGATCGGCCCCTTCTCGCGCGCCTGGACGATGCGCCGGGCGATCTGTCGTGAGCGCCGCTCTTCGCCGTAGCGCCAGAAGATATCAGCCAGTTCCTGTTCGCGGGCACCGTTCACCAGGTCAGCAGCCGAGATGGTGAGGGATTGATCCATGCGCATATCCAGAGGACCATCGGCACTGAAGGAGAATCCGCGCTGTGGATCGTCCATCTGGTCCGAAGAGAAACCCAGATCCAGCACAACACCCTGCACCGCTGTAAAGCCGGCTGCGCTTGCGATACTGCTGATTTCGGCAAAGTTCCCCTGCGCCAGCACCAACCGCCCATCGCTGATAGGTGCGGAAAACTGTGCCCTGGCGCGTTCCAGCGCCTGCACGTCGGTATCGATCCCCAATACTTTCCCGTCAGGGGCCGAGTGCTCAAGGAGTGCTCTGGTGTGACCCCCACCCCCCAACGTGGCATCGATATATAGCCCGCCGGGCGCGGGCCGCAGGAATTGCAGGACCTCCTCCAGCATCACCGGCACATGTCGTGAACGTTCTATATTCATTTAAAAAAGTTCTGTGATTGAGATTAGAAAGGAATCTCGCCACCTTCGCTTTCCAGACGTTCCTGGTAGGCTCTCCACCTGGCGCGATCCCAGATTTCAAAGTGATCTCGTACCCCTGCTATCGTGACCTCGTTACCCAGATGAGCATAAGCGCGCAATTTCGCGGGAATGACCATACGCCCCTGTGCATCCAGTTCTATGTCGCTGGCGCTCGGATAGATCCGGCGCTCGAAATCGCGCAATTCGTCGTTCGTCTTGCCGGATACCAGCTCGTTCGACTTCTCCTCCCAACGCGCTAACGTATAGACCGACAGGCATTCCCCCCTGCCCTTGCTGATGACGCCCCCACGGTCCATCTGCCCGCGAAATTTTGCCGGCACCGCCACTCTCCCTTTTGCATCAATAGTATGCTCATATTCGCCAAGAAACATAGTGAAGGCCGCGCTTTCTCAATTGTGAGTCGTTGTGGCGCCCCCTGTGAAGTATTCCAGAATGTTCTTCTGTATCCAGTCATACTTCACCGCATTTCCCCACGCTCGATACGAACTCACCAAATTGCCCCACTTTCCCCCACTCCATTGTAACACTTCTTGGGCATTAAGGAAAAGAGGCTTATCCACCAAATTTCCATTTCCTGCTATGTTCTTGTGGATAACTTGTGGATAACTATGTCTTTTTCCCCCACTGGATGTGTTTTCTGGAGGGTAGACACATTATCTGTAGGGATGGTGCTCGCGCCTGCGGCGCTCGCTTATATGTAGCGGTGGGGTGATACATGCGCAAAGCGCATGTATCACCCCACCGCTACAGAAAAAGTTCTGGTCGTAACACCCCTGTGGGCGTGGGCCGCACTTGACTTGTCTGGCCGGGAAATTGTTGAATAGTTGCAGTATATCGAAGGAGGTCTTTTCCGCTGATGTTGACAGGAATGCACCAGCAAGCGCGGCCCACCGGGGTTGGCACCTCGCTGCCCCGCCAGGATGGGCCTGACAAAGTAACCGGGCGCGCACGCTATGCAGGTGATCGCAAGCTGCCGGGCATGCTCTATGCTCGCCTGGTCATGAGTCCGTATGCTCATGCGCGTATTGCGCGTATCGATACATCCGCCGCCCTCTCCATACCTGGAGTTGTAGCTATTTTTACCGCTGAAACGCTGGGCATGGCTCAGGAGGATAAGCTCTCGCGCGCGCAGTGTCCACTGGCGCGGCAGGAGGTCTTGTGGTGCGGGCATCCAGTCGCCGTCGTGGTTGGCGAGACGGAGGCGTGCGCCGAGGATGGGAGCGCCGCCGTGGAGGTCGATTACGAAGATCTGCCGGTAGTCATTGATCCCGAGGCCGCCATTCATCCTGATTCGCCGCTGGCCTGCGCGCTTGGCGAGGTCAGAGCCGGCGCCGGAGGGGCCGGGCATGCTCCCTTTCCTCTGATGGAAGCTCCAGTCGATGAGGAGGACCATTCAGAGAATGTCTTTCAGGTCCTCCCACTGAGGATGGGCGATATCGAGGCCGGGCTGCGCGAAGCCGAGGTTGTGGTTGAGGGCAGCTATCGCACTCATGCGGTCCACCAGTCCTATATGGAGCCGCAGTCGGTCACGGTAGCGCCAGGCCCTTCCGGCCAGGAGGTGACGATCTGGTCGAGCACACAGGGACTGTACCTGGTACGCTCGGCGGTGGCGAAGGCGCTCAAGATGCCCGCGCGGCGCATCCATGTCGAGTCGGTGCCTGTCGGGGGCGGGTTCGGCGGCAAAGAAAGCCTGCTTGAACCGCTGGCGGCGGCGATAGCCTTGAAGTTGCGCAGGCCGATCCGCCTGATCTACACACGGCAGGAGGATCTGCTGGCGGGCAATCCCGCGCCTCAGATGGTAATTAATCTCAAGCTGGGCGCGAAGAGGGATGGCACGCTCACAGCTATCTCCGCGCGGATGATCCTTGACTCGGGGGCGTACCCCTATCCGCTGGGAGGCTTTGCTGGTTTCCATTTCGCCAGCGTCTATCGCTGCCCCAATATCGATGTCCGCTGCTACGTGGTGCAGACCAATAAGCCTGGCACCGGTCCCTATCGCGCTCCTGCCGGCCCGCAGGCGTATTTTGCGCTGGAGACGTTGGTGCAGGAATTATGCCAGCGGCTTGCTATGGATCCGCTTGAGTTCCGCCGCCTCAATGCGCTCAGGGAAGGCGATCCGAACATCATGCGTGGGCGGTGGCCGCGCATCGGCCTGCTGGAGTGCCTGGAACAGATCCAGCAGCATCCGCTATGGACGCAGCGCGAGCAGTTCAGGCAGCAGGTGCCGGAAGAACTGAAAGGCTGGAAGATTGGGATAGGCGCCGCCGCCGGCGGCTGGCCTGGCGGAACGGAGCCGGCTGCCGCGCTCTGTCGACTGGAGGACGATGGCACATTCACGGTGGTGGTTGGCAGCGTCGATATGTCAGGCTCGGATACGGCGTTCGCGCTGATTGCCTCCGAAGTGCTGGGCCAGCCAGGATCGGCTGTGAACGTTGCCCACGATAATACCGATTCCATGCCCTACAGCGGCATCTCCGCTGGCAGCAAGACGACCTATACCGTGGGAGCAGCGGTGCAGGCGGCGGCGCGCGATGCCCGCAATCAGATCTTCATTATTGCTGCCGACATGCTGGAGGCGTCCGCCGAGGATATGGAGATGCGCGAGGGCCGGGTGATGGTCAGGGGCGTTCCAGATAAATACGTCACCTTGCAGCAGATCGCCGGAAAAACGATGGACTTCGGCGCTCCCTACGAGCCGATCCTGGGGCGCGGGCGTTCGGCCAACCGCGTCGCGTCGCCCATGTTTGCCGCACATGTCGCACGCGTGGCGGTCGATCCCGAGACGGGTGAGGTGCGCGTGCTCGACTATGTTGCCGCGCAGGATGTTGGCCGCGCCATTAATCGCGCCGAGGTTGAGGGGCAGATCCATGGCGGCGTAATGCAGGGCATCGGCTGGGCGCTCTTCGAGGGCCTCCAGTATGATGAGAACGGGCAGTTGCTCACGGCGACGCTGATGGATTATGCGCTGCCACAGAGCGAGAGCGCACCCACGATCACACCGCTGGTGGTAGAGGTGCCATCCGGCCTCGGCCCATTCGGCGCGCGCGGCGTAGGCGAGCCGCCCGTTGTCCCGGTGGCCGCGACCATCGCCAATGCGATCAGGGATGCGGTTGGCGTGCGTATGACGCAGCTTCCAATGTCGCCTGAACGCGTCTTTGCCTCTTTGCAAGAAGAGGGATGAAAGGATACCTTTTTTATGCAGCACCCTCCATCAATGGGGGCCTCTGAGAACAACCAGGAAGAAAATCACCGCTGGGGTGTGCCTCTGCCGGAGGCGCGTGAGGTAGTTTCTGGTATCTGGAAGATCAGCTTACCCATTCCTTTTCCACTGCGCGCTGTCAACGTATATGCCCTTATCGGCCCTTCCGGCTGGGCGCTGATCGACGCTGGCATGGGCACGCCCGATGGGCGTGCGGCCTTCGCAACAGGCTTGCGAAAGGCCGGCCTGGAGGTCAGCGCTCTGGAGGCCATCGTACTCACCCATCACCATCCCGACCACATCGGCCTCTCCGGCGAACTTCAGGAGCAGAGCGGCGCGGCGGTCTACATGCACCCCATCGATGAAGATGTGATGCAGCTCACCTGGTCGGGCGCTCTGCCACGGCGTTTTGGCCGCGTTTCGCGCTTTTTCGGGCAGCATGGGCTGCCTTCAACGGAGCTATGGACGCAGCGCGTGGAGCCGGAGGTGATGCGCAGTATCGTGAATGTGCCGCCGCATGCGGCGATGACTCTGGTAGAAGATGGGCAGAAAATTACGCTGGCCGGCGAAGATTACCGCATTTTCTGGGTGCCCGGACATAGCGACGGCCAGATCTGCCTCTTCCGTGAGCGCGATGGGGTGTTCGTGGCCGCCGATCACGTCCTGCCGCGCATCACGCCGAATATCGGTCTCTATTCAGAGAAGGAGCGCCCCAATCCGCTGAACGACTATCTTGAATCGCTCGGAAAGGTCAGATCGCTGCCTGCCAGTATTGTCCTGCCAGGACATGGCGAGCCATTTCGCGATCTTGCCGGGCGCGCGGACGAAATCGTTGCCCATCATGAGGCGCGTTTGCAGCAACTTCTACAAATGCTGGCGGAAGGCCCTCAACATGCCTACGCACTCACCGGGCGCATGTTTGGCTCACGGCTGAAAAACGACGAGGCGAAGCGTATGGCGATGGCGGAAGTCTTATCGCACCTCGAATATCTCCGTTATCAAGGACAAGTTGAACAGCGTGCTACTGGAGATGGACTCATCCATTACGCCATTGTGTGAGTGATTTACAGCTATAAAATCGAATTCGCAACTCGGCTTTTGAAGCCAGTTTTTCGGCTGTATGATAGCTATAAGCTGGCTTCTAAAGCGGGTTTATGGCGTCGATCAACCTATAAGGCGTGACGAGAAGCTTGTATTTCTTTAATCCGCGTGCTATACTCCTAAACGGCAGTGAGATGATGCCGCTCTACAGGCCCAACAAAGTTCTATTGGAACTGGAAAGCGGCGTGTGTATTGTTGCTAGGAGGATTTGAAACGATGCCTAAAGAAAAGACCACAAAGTCTGAACAGGCACCCGCGACCACGGTTGGCCGCCAGGAGCTTTCCAGGCGCATCGCCAAGCAGGCGAAGCTATCCCAAAAACAGGCGTCCGAAGTGCTGGAAGCAACGCTTGATGCTATCCGCGAGGCACTTCAAAGTGGCAATGAGGTACGACTGGTAGGCTTTGGCTCCTTCAAAGTGCGCCAGAGTGCCGCTCGCAAAGGGGTTAACCCTCGTGACCGCAAGCCTATCGAGGTGCCCGCGAAAGAACGTGTGCGTTTCTTCCCGGGCAAAGATCTCTCGGAGGCAGTGCTCAAGAAGTAGTAAGTAGTGTCGTTTATCCTCGCTGCCGGCATAGCCCCCGGTGGGCACGGGGCCGGTGCAGAGTGGACAGGGTTAGCCTGCCTCCGGCCCGGTGCCGCTTACTCCGGGGCTATGCAACGTTCTTATCTTTAGCTTACATCCTATCGTCAAAACTATGTTGACGCAGACGATTAACGGCGTGACACTTATCCTGATGCCAGGCAATATCGTCAACGTTGAGGCAGACGCTATTGTTAATGCGGCAAACTCGGCGCTCGCCGGCGGCGGCGGCGTCGATGGCGCCATTCATCGCGCCGGCGGCCCGAGTATTATGCAGGAATGCCGCAAGATCGGCGGCTGCCCCACCGGAAACGCCGTGGCGACGACGGCGGGCAACCTCAAGGCACGCTACGTGTATCACGCCGTTGGCCCTATCTATCGTGGGCGCGGCGATGAGGAGCAGCTTCTTGCCAGCGCCTATCGCGCCTGCCTTGACCTGGCTGAACAGCACAAAATAAAGAGCATCGCCTTCCCTTCTCTCAGCACGGGCGCATATGGCTATCCACTGGATCTGGCTGCCCCGGTTGCTCTGCGGACGGTCATCGAGCATATCAAGCAGCCGACGAGCCTGCAACGAGTGCTCTTTGTGCTCTATGGCGGCGAATCCTACGCGGCCTACGAACGCGCTCTGCGCGGACTGCTGGCTCAGTAACGCCTATGTCATCAATCCGACTGCTTATTCTGGGCGTCATGCTGCGCAAACAGCCCATTCACGGCTACGATGTGCGCCGCGAGCTGGAGCTTTGGGACGCTGACAGGTGGGCCAATATCGCCTACGGCTCGATCTATTCCGCGCTCAATAAGATGGCGGAAGATGGACTGGTTCAGCCCGTCAGTCCCGAGCAGCATGCCAGAACCGCGCGCACCGAGTATGTCGTGACCGAGCGCGGTAAGGGGGAATTTGAGCGCCTGCTGCGCGAGTACTGGTGGGAGCCAAAGCCGATCATCGATCCCTTCCAGGTCGCACTGACCTTCATGGACAGCATGCCGCGCGATGAACTGCTGGCGGCTCTGCGCTATCGCGCGGACCAGAGGCGCGCATTCCTCTCCTCGGTTGATTATATCGTAGCTGGTAAGACAGCCCCTCCGCATGGTCAACGCCACTATGCAGAGAATATACGTCTCCTGGCTGCACATCTTGAGACCGAACTACGCTGGCTCGAAGAGGCCATCGCCAGAGTCGAGCGCGGCGAACTTCCCTGATTTTTTCCTGTCTCCCGATCATCGATCAAGAACGTATCTGATCGCTGGCCCTGCACTTGCTCGCGTCTGTGGCGCTCGCTGAAGGTAGCAGGGATTATGCAAAAATGCGCTGCGTGCATTTTTGCATAATCCCTGCTACCTCTTTTGCCCGGCTCCGCCGGGCAATGACCTTACCTCTTGACAAGATATTCAAATTTGTATAATATACATATATATGTAACATACAAATTTGAATAGCTGGAAAGGAGGCATAGTATGGCGATAATCGAAACTGCGCAGTTGCGTAAGATCTTCAAGACGCGCTACAGCGTCGTGGAAGCGGTGCGCGGCGTCGATATGCGCGTAGACGAGGGCGAAATCTTCGGCTTTCTCGGACCAAACGGGGCTGGCAAAACGACGATGCTGCGTATGCTCACCACGCTCCTGCCGCCGAGTTCGGGACAGGCGCGCGTGGCCGGCTGCGATGTGCAGCGCGAGCCTGCGCGGGTGCGCGAGCGTATCGGCTATGTCAGCCAGAGCGGCGGTGTAGATAACAATGCTACTGGCCGCGAGAACCTGCTGCTCCAGGCGCGTCTGTATCGCATCGACAAGCCTGCTATCCGCGCGGCGGAGCTACTGGCCGCGTTAGAACTTGAAGCCTGCGCTGATCGCATAGCGCGCACGTATTCGGGAGGCCAGCGCCGCCGCCTCGACGTGGCGCTGGGGATGGTGCACCGCCCGCGACTCCTATTTCTTGACGAGCCGACTACCGGGCTGGATCCGCAGAGCCGTGCGTGGCTCTGGAACGAGGTGCGCAGCCTGCGCGCGGCGGGCACCACCATCTTTCTGACCACTCACTATCTCGAAGAAGCCGACGCCCTGTGTGATCGTTTAGCCATCATCGATGGGGGCAGAATCGTCGCCGAAGGCACGCCCACGGCGCTCAAGCGCTCGGTTGCTCACGATGTGATTACCTTCGGCCTCGATGTCTACAACGATACATTGCAGCGCGCGCAGGATCTTCTACGCGGCCAGCCTTTCGTGCATGAACTGCATGCGAGCAAGGATGAACTGCGCCTGTATGTATCGCAGGGCAATACCACGCTGCCGGTGATTATGCAGCTCTGTGCCAACGCGGGCATTAGCATTAACAGTATCGCACTGGCCCATCCAACCCTCGATGATGTGTTCTTGCGACTGACGGGCCACTCGCTGCGCGATGAAGGTCCTGAGGAACACAAAGCGGCTGGCTATGACTGGAAAGCGAAGGCCACCGGCAGCAAAAAGAAAGCAGGTGCAAGATGAAAGTCCTCCGCGATACGTATCTTCTCTTCTTACGCAGTGTGAAGGCGACCTGGCGCAGTCCGGCCTGGGTGATGATCGGGATTTTTCAGCCGATCTGCTATATGCTGCTCTACGCGCCGCTGTTTAATCGGCTCACCCGTGTTCCGGGCTTTCCGCCGGGCAATGCGTTCCAGGTCTTTACCCCCGGCGTGCTGGTGATGCTGGGCTTGTTCAGCGCGACCTTCGTTGGCTACGATCTGATCTTTGAGCTGCGTGCTGGAGTAATCGAACGCCTGCGTGTGACGCCGGTGAGCCGGATGGCGCTGCTACTGGGGCCTGTGCTGCGCGATGTGGTGAATCTGCTGGCGCAGTCGCTGGCGCTGGTGCTGGTCGCGTGGCTGCTGGGACTGAGGGCCAGCCCGGTGGGTGTGCTGCTGGCGTTCGGCTTGCAGTTCTTGATGGGGCTGCTGATGGCCTCCTGTTCCTATGGCCTGGCGCTGGCGATCAAGGATGTCAACGCGATGGCCTCGATCATTCAGACCTTCATCTTGCCAGTGTTGCTGCTTTCGGGTATCATACTACCGATGGAGTTAGCTCCTCCTGTTATTCACTATATTGCCGACGCCAATCCATTTTTCTACGCCGTTGAAGCTGCGCGCGCGCTCTTTCATGGCGCCATAGGTGATGCCGCGGTCTGGCACGGCTTTGCGATCATGGCGCTGATGGCGCTGCTGGCGATATTCTGGGCCGCGCGCAGTTTCCGCCATACTACCTGACATTCAGCCGGCGCGGGGCGTAGCCGCGAGAGATACCGGCTGTAGCATAGGATACATGCGAAAAGGTTAAAACATTGCAATACTTGAAATCGGACAAAGAAATCGCGTACATGCGCCAGGCCGGCCTGCTCACCTGGCAGGCGCACCAGGTAGCGGCTGAACTGGTCAGACCTGGCGTAACCACCGCTGAGATCGATGCGGCCGTTGAAAAGTTCATTGCCGAGCACAGGGCGATTCCGCTCTTCAAAGGCGTACCGGGGAAGGTGCCATTTCCGGCGGTGGCCTGCATTTCGGTGAACGATCAGATCGTCCACGGCATCCCCGGCGAGCGCCGTCTTAAAGAAGGCGATATCGTGAGCATCGATATAGGCGTCAAGCTCAATGGCTGGTGTGGGGATGCCGCCGTGACCTACCCCGTAGGAAAGATCGACGCGAAAACGCAGCGCCTGCTCGATGTGACCGAGGGTGCGCTGCATCTCGCCATCGAACTGATCCCGAAATATAAGCGCTGGAGCCAGGTAGCAAAGGAGATTGAGGCGTATATCAAGGATGCCCACTTCTCCGTACTGGAGGGCCTGGTGGGACATGGCATCGGGCGCGAGATGTGGGAAGATCCGCAGGTTCCCAATTACTTCACGCGCCAGTACGAGTCGTTCGGCGATTTCGAGCTTAAACCGGGCGTGGTGATCGCGGTTGAGCCGATGGTAAATATGGGTTCGCGGAAGTTCAAGGTGCTGCCCGATCACTGGACTATCGCGACTCTGGATGGCCTGCCGAGCGCGCATTTTGAGCATACGATTGCCATTACAAAGAAAGGGTTGCAGGTCCTGACGGCGGGGCCGGATGGTCAGGCGTGGGCGGTTGCATGATGGCCCGGGCGAGCGGGATGGCCCGGGCGAGCGGGATGGCACGGGCGAGCGGGATGGCCCGGGCGAGCCGTGCCACTACATTTATTCGTCGCTCATGCCCTTTTTTAGTTCCGTGAAGAAGCCGATGATGCCTTCTCGCCAGGTCATTCTGGGTTCGCGCAGCGCCTCTTCCTGCTGGCGGCGCAGTGCCTCGCGTATAGCGGCGTTGCGCATCTCCTGTAGTCGCTGCGCATCGTAGGCCGCCCGTCTGGCCGCATCGCTCAGCACCTCGTATGCCTCATTCAGTTGCTTTATGCGCCTGTCGTTCGCCTGCTTGTTGAGGTCAGGATGATGCAGGCGCACAAGACGCCGATAGGAGCGCTTGATCTGGGCAAGTGTCGCATTAAACGGCACTTCAAGAATGCTATAGTAGTCGGGTTGTGGCATCATGCACCTGTGCTTCCGAATCCCCCGCGTCCCTGCCCCACATCGTCCACCTCATCCCAGCTTACACGCAGAATGGGAACAAATATTCCTTGAGCAATACGCTCGCCGCGCTGGACAGTCACCGCTTCGTCGCGAAAATTGTAGACCGAGACGATCAACTCATCGCCCTCTCCGCAATAGTCCTGATCGATGATGCCGACGCCATTGGGCATGAGCAGACCTTTGCGCCTGGCCGTGCTGCTGCGCATCGTGAGCAGCAGCATGTAACCGGGAGGCGTGCGCACAATCACGTTGGCGGGTATACGCCCGAGCCGGCGCGGGGCGACCTCGGTATCCTCGCGACAGAACAGGTCAAAGCCTACCGAACCAGCCGTAGAGTAGACTGGCAGGGGCAGATCTTTATCAATGCGCTTGATAGCGACCTTCAAAGATGCGTCCATGCTGCATATTCTACACCATTTTGTGATTTGCTGGAACAGGAAAAATCTGATATGCTACTCACCAGGATGTGTCAGGGGATATCTCGCAAAAGGGAGGTGCAGGCATTGGGTTCGCGGCTCAGGCTCATCATCACATGCGCTCTGCTCATGGTATCGCTGGGCTGCACAGCTTTCGCGGCGCGGGCCTCTCTGGGAGCGTACCAGAATTTTCAGAAGCAAAGCGCGCTGGCGAGAGAGGGTGATGTCAGCACGATCCGCCCCTGGATGACCATTCCCTATATCGCACATTCCTATCACATTCCCGAAAGCTATCTCTACCAGACGTTGCATCTTGCCAGCACGGCCCCGTCACGGCATGTCACCCTGCACGCGCTTGCCACGCGCTCCCAACGCCCGGTGCAGCAAATCATTCACAAGGTGCAGGAGGCTATTCTTACGTATCGTAAGCAGCATCCTCATGGAAGGCAGGGATACCGTCCCTGGATAATTCACAGGAAGAACCGGATTCCTGTTACCCTGGCCTTGAAGCTGTGAAATTGCCACCTTCAATATGGTTTGAACGTATACATAAACAGGCAGGTTGCATACACGTTCTTGATCTGCCGGAGAAAGCCGCCAAAAACAGGCTCCGGGGACTAGAATGAAAGGAGGACTTGCGTTATAATTGGAGTAGGAATATTTTCCGATCAGGCTATGTTTCTACTAGTAGAGTCAGGAAGCATGTCATTGATTTCCTCCCACTCGGCACTCGGACAGCTTGAGACTCGCTTTCCCTGAGTGTAGGACCAGACGACAAACTATATATCTTGCTGCTTAGGATATACTACTTTTCATGGAGGGCGTACAATGATGGACTTAAAGCGTGCCATGACGGGAACAACGCTTACATTGAATAATTCACAAAATACCGATCTGGAGAAGCCGTTCGATATCGTCGAACGCCTGCTTACGAAGGATCTTTCATATACGACTGAGGGCGACGTGGAGGAGGACCCGGAGAAGGAAGAAGATGAGCATGAGTTGGAGGACCTGGACACTGGCCCCCTTGAGCTGGAGACCGGTCCTCTTGAGTTGGAAGAGATGTCTGATATGCATGAAGATCTAGCTCAGTTGCCCGGTTCTTCCGATATGGGAGCTGAGTCCATCCTCACACTTCCCACAATGGCAACTGAAGAGGAGCCACCGGTACGCCGTCCCACCATGCGCCGTCGCCGCTCAGAAGACCAGGATGAGCACGCCGTGAGCGCGGCCGACGCCGGCGAGTCCGATGCCGTAATGACCTATCTACGTGAAATCGGGCGGGTTCCGATGATTACGCACGAGCGCGAAATCGAACTGGCCCAGCGCATCGAGATGGGGGACCGCGACGCGATGAAGCAATTTATCCTGGCTAATCTGCGGCTCGTGGTCAGTATTGCGAAACGCTATGTTGGTCGTGGGCTTACCCTCCTCGATCTGATCCAGGAGGGGAATATCGGTCTGATCCGGGCGGTGCAGCGCTATGATTGGCGCCGTGGGCATCGCTTCTCTACGCACGCGACATGGTGGATCCGCCAGGCGATCAGTCGCGCCGTTGCTGACAAGGGGCGCACGATCCGCCTTCCGGTCTACGTCAATACCGCGCTCAACCGCATACGTCGTGAGCGCCAGCGTTTGCTTCAGGAGCTTGGTCGTGAGCCAACAGAGCTGGAGCTGGCGGAGGCAACGGGTCTGGACCCCGTGCGCATGGTTGAGCTGCAAGGCGCGCCGGGCGCCCCCGTTTCTCTGGAACTGCCGGTGGGCGAAGACGAGGAGCAAGAGCTTGGGGATGTGCTGGCGGATACCGAATCGGCCTCGCCAGAAGAACTGGCTACCACGCAGACGCTGAAGGATGAAGTGCAGCGCGTGCTCGAATCGGTGCTCACCCCGCGCGAACAGCTTGTCCTGCAATTGCGCTTCGGTCTGGGCAACGGGCAGGCGCATCCGCTGGAACAGGTGGGGCGCGAACTGGGCATTACGCGCGAGCGCGTTCGCCAGATCGAGGCCGGTGCGCTGGCGAAGCTGCGCCAGCCGCCTGTGCTGGATCGCTTACGCGGCTAATTCCTTTTCTAAAGGGCAGGAAGAAGCGAGCGCTGCCTGGCGCGCCAGGCAGCGCTCGCTTCTTCCTGCCCTTTATTTTTTCCCTATGTCGCGCTCGACCTGGAGTACGCCTTTCACCTTTCCCAGTCGCGTGAAGATGCGGCGCATCTGCTCCAGGTCATTGATCTCCAATGTGGCTGTAATCACTACAGCGACGTGCTTGCTATCAGTGTGAGAGTTGATCGACATCAGGTTGATACCGGCATCGGTGACGATGGCCGCGATATCGCGAATCAGTCCGGCGCGGTTATGGGCCGTAATCACAATCGGGGCCAGGTAGCTCGTCTGGCTCATGCCGAGCCAGTTGACATTGATGAGCCGCTCGCTCTCATGCTCGCGATAACGCTTGAGGTTGCGGCAATTGGCGCGATGCACAATAACGCCTTTCCCACGACTGATGAAGCCGATGATCTCGTCGCCGGGCAGCGGGCAGCAGCAGTTTGCCAGTTTTGTCAGCAGCCCGCTCTCACCCGCTACCTGCAAGCGCGCGGCAGCCGTCTGTTTCGTGCTCACCGCCGGCAGCGCCAGCGTCTCTTCGGCGTCCTTCTCCTTCGTTTCGCGGAGCTCTTTCCCCTCGCGCAACTGCCAGTATTCAAGCAGTCTCATCGCCACCATGCGCGGGCGCAGGTCGTCGGCGCCAATGGCGGCCAGGATGTCCTCAAACGTCTCCAGGTGAATTTCTTCGCACAGCCAGCGCTCCGCATCTTCGGTCATCGCATCGAGGCCGCGCGCGCCCGGCGTGATCTTCAACTCACGCTCCAGCCGCTCGCGTCCTATCTGGATATTGATATCGCGCTCATGCATCTTGAGATAGCGCCGGATCTTGCTTTTCGCGGCGGCGGTATGCGCGAAGCTGAGCCAGTCGCGCGTCGGGTGGGCCGTGCGGCTGGTGACGATATCGACGATCTCGCCGCTCTTCAGTTCGTAATCCAGCGGGACCATGCGCGTCACCAGACGGTCTCCATCGCCGCTGCCCACCTGGGTGATGATGCGTGCGCCCGCGCACTTATCGCCCACCTGGCTGTGAACGCGGTAGGCGAAATCGAGCGGCGTCGAGCCAACGGGCAGCTCTTTGACCTCGCCTTTGGGCGTGAACACAAAGATCTGCTCCTGAAAGATGTCGCCCTTGATCGCCTCGACGAACTCGGTATCGCTGGCGCTTGAAGCGTGCATTTCGTGCTGCCACTCGGCAAGATGTCGCAGCCAGGTCAGCAGCTCTTTGGCCGATGCGGAGGCATTGTCGCCGGCATCCTTATAGTGCCAGTGCATCGCTACGCCGTATTCGGCCATTTCATGCATAGCATACGTGCGGATCTGGATCTCCGCGAGCTGGTCATCCAGGCAGAATACCGTTGTGTGCAGCGCTCTGTATCCGTTCGGCTTGGGATTGGCGATGAAATCCTTGATGCGCCCCTCTTTCGGCTTCCACAGGCTGTGTACATGGCCCAGCGCGATGTAGCAATCGGTGGTGGATTCGACCAGGATGCGGAAGGCGATCAGGTCATGGATCTGGTTTATGTCGGCGGCCTTTTTGAGCGCTTCCAGCCCTTCGACATCGCCGGCATTGCGCTGGAGCTTCTTATAGAAACTGTATAGATGCTTGACGCGCCCGGAGACCTCCGCTTTGACACCGATAGAGGCCATTTCCGCACGCAGCCTGTTGCAGACACGTTCAACATAAGAACGCCATTGCTTGCTCTCGGCCTCGACCAGATCGCGCGTCCAGGCGTAAATTTCTGGCTCCAGGATCTGGAAGGCCAGATCCTCCAGTTCACTCTCGACGCGCGACATCCCCAGGCGTCCGGCCAGCGGCGCGTAGATCTCGCGCGTCTCCTGCGCCATTGTGAGCATTTCCTGGCGATCTCCCTGGTAGGATGGCTGGCACATCTGACGGATGGCGTTGAGGCGGTAGGCCAGCTTGAGCAGGACAACGCGGGGATCGTCGGCCATTGCCACGAACATCTTGCGCACGGTTTCGGCCTGCTGGCGGCGCAGAGCTTCGCGGATACGCGGCTTCTTGCTCTCGGCGGCCGCTGCGCTGGCCGTGTTCTCCTCGCGCTCGTCCTGCCCCTTCTTCACGGCTGCAACCTGTCCCGTTTGCCGGTTGAGCGTCGCGCTGACGGCGCTGGCACCTTGCTTGGTGCGCTCCAGGATATTGAGGCGTAGCATGCTGCCGATGACGCGTGCGGTGGCGACCCCCAGTTCTTGCTCCACATGCTCCAACGAAAGCAGATCCGCGTCGACGGCCTCAAAAACCAGGCCGGCGGCAACTCCTACCGCGTCGATACGCATCTGCTGCGCCAGAATCGTCGAGACGGCCAGCGCATGCTGCATACGCGGATACGCGAGGTCCTGCTCGGAGTCCTTCTGATAAGCCTCGCGGGCAAGCTGTAAAGCCTGGCTCACCCGCTCTATCTCGTTTGGTCGCATGTACTGGCGCACCAGAGAGAAGAGCTGCGCCTGTGCATCCGAAAATTGCGGTGATACAGCATGTTGTTCTACGAGCCTGTTTATCATGACCAATCTCTGGATTTTCAATCTACAATCGTAAATAGCCAGCAGAATAGCTATCTATACACTATACGTTTTATCCGGCCTTGCGTTAAACTTTTCCGTCCTTGAGTGGGACCTGTAGGGGAGAACGGCGGTGCAAGCGGCTTGTATTACCTGCCCCGGGCAGGGTCCAGCGCCCCTACCGGCTGCTGAGCGCGCGGTCTACACTGACCACGTTCTTGACCTGGCGTAAGCGGCGCAGAATGTGTTCGATCTGGTCGATCACGCTATCCGACGCCGCTATCTCCAGCGTCGCGGTAATGACTGCCTTGTGTAATGAGGCGTTGGTCGTTGAGGTCAAGGAGGTCATATTGATGCCAGCGTCGGCCACAACTGCTGCCACATCACGCAGCAGGCCGGAGCGGTCATGGGCAACGATGGTGATGGGGGCGAAGTAGTATTCTGGCTCGATCTGCAACCAGTTGATCTCTATCAGTGCGTTCTGGTTCTCACGGTAACGCCGCAGCGTCCGGCAATCCTGACGATGGATGAACATTCCCTTGCTGGGATTGAGCACGCCTACGATCCCATCGCCCGGGATGGGGCAGCAGCAGCGGGCCAGTTTCACCAGATTCTTGCCGCCGACGCTCTCGCCCCCGGCAAGATGATAGTGCCCGTTGCTCTCGCTCCTGGCCGCCTTGCCCTCGCGTACCATCTCGCCGTAGTTGCGCAAAAGCGGCAGCAGGTAGCCAAGCACGCTCTCTATGTGCAGATCCTCGCGTCCCAGTGCGACATAGATATCTTCAAGCGTCGCATATTTTTTCATGATCCCCGCCGGATCTTCCGCGCGCATCTGTTGAAGCAGCGCCTCGACATGTTCATTCACGCCGAGCGCTCCAGCAGCCTTCAATGCCAGATCCAGGCGCTCGCGTCCCAGTTGCAGATTAATCTCTCGCTCATAGGTTTTCAGGTAGCGGCGGATCTTGTTGCGGGCGGCCGCGGTTCGCGCGAAGCTGAGCCAGTCGCGCGTCGGATGCGCGGTGCGATTCACGACAATATCGACGATCTCGCCGTCCTTCAGTTCGTAGTCGAGCGGGACCAGGCGCGTTACCAGGCGCCCACTGTCGTCCATGTTGGTGATGATGCGCGCACCCGCGCAGTGATCGCCGATGTCGGTATGGATGCGATAGGCCATGTCCAGCGGCGTTGAGCCGCGCGGCAAATCCTTGACCTCGCCTTTTGGCGTGAACACAAAGATCTGCTCCTGGAAGATATCGCCTTTGACCGCCTCGACGAATTCATCGGCGCTCTGCGGCAGTTCGCGCTGCCACTCGCGCAGTTGCTCGATCCACGTTACCATTTCACGATACGAGAGGCGCCAGCTATTGGGCGAGGCTTCTTTCCCCACCCGCTCCTTCAAGTACCAGTAGCTGGCGATGCCATAATCGGCGGTGCGCTCCATGTCGTGCGTGCGGATCTGGATCTCGGCAAGCCGGTTGTCCAGGCAGAATACAGTGGTATGCAGCGACTGGTAGCCATTCTGTTTGGGCGTGGCGATAAAGTCTTTGATGCGCCCATCCTTTGGTCGCCAGAGGGCATGGATATGGCCCAGGGCCAGGTAACACTCGTTGTCGGTATCAACCAGGATGCGGAAAGAAACCAGGTCGTGGATCTGGCTGAGGTCGCCGCTTTGCTGGCCCGGCATATCCTCCATCTTGCGGTTAATGCTTGCCAGGTGTTTGCGCCAGGCGCGCACCTCGGCACGAATGCCCGCGCGCTGCATCTCCTCACGCAGGATCTCGCGGACGCGCTCGATATAGGGAAGGCGGCGCCTGATCTCTTCCTCAACCTGGCGGGCCAGCAGGGCGTATTTCTCCGGCTCCAGGTAGCTGAAAGCAAGGTCTTCTAGCTCGGCCTGCACCAGCGCCATGCCCAGGCGCCGTGCCAGCGGAGCGTAGATTTCGCTCGTCTCGCGCGCCGTGTTCTGCTGCTGCGCCGGCGTCATTGCCGCCAGGGTGCGCATATTGTGCAGGCGATCAGCCAGCTTGAGCACAACCACGCGCGGGTCTTCGGCCATTGCCAGCAGCATCTTGCGCACTGTTTCGGTACGCTGGCGCCGTTTATCTACCGTAGAGGGCAGAGGCCGATCCTGCTCGCCAGCAGCATTGATATGCCCGGCGCTCTCCCTTTTTCCTGCCAGGGCTTCAAACTTCGTGACGCCATCGACAATAGTGGCGACCTCCGCACCAAACTGGGCGCGTAAATCGTCAAGGGAGTAATCAGTATCTTCGACCACATCATGCAGCAGAGCAGCGATAATTCCATCAGCATCGATACGCATCCCGGCAAGCAGCAAGGCTACCTCCAGCGGATGCTGGATAAATGGCTCCCCAGAACGTCGCACCACCCCGGCATGCGCTTTTTTTGCCAGCGCATAGGCGCAGCGAATCCTCTCCAGATCCTGCTCGGTAAGATACTGCTGCGTCTCTGCCAGCAGGTCCTCAAGCGTGACTTGAGAAGGGATGACGTTCTTCCCCGGCACAATGGTTCTGGTAATCGAGGGAACAAGAGATTCTTCAACTATGTTGTCGGAATTGGTAGCCATAATCATATACCTGATTACTACGTAGTATCGCGTCTGTTCTGCATGCCACGCCTCACTACCCGGGCGGGAAGCGCTCCTGCTTTGATAACCTGCTCTTTAGACGGATCTGTTGTTACATACGCAAAACAAATGTTACTTATCTATTATAAAGTGCGATGTACGGCTGTCAAGCAAAGAGAGAGCATTTCAGAAACATCATAGCGCGGGCGATGTAAAGAACGGGCATACAATAGCAGACAAATATCTTTAGATATCTGATAAAACGCTTGCAGCAGTCGGCTTATTCCAGGAGAGATGGCGAGCAGGAAGAGGATACCGGAGGAGAAGCTGAAGGCTCAGCCAGGAACATACCCTGGCCTTGCCTTATGTTCTGATGGAGATAAGCCTGTAGGCTGAAGCCTGTAAGCCTATTGCTTGCCGGGGAAGCTCTTTTAAGGATATGAGAGCATCACCCTCTTGCTCATCATAGCGCTAGTTGCGGGCGATACGGACTTTATCGTAGCAAGAACTGCAATAGACGGGGCGGTCATTCTTGGGCAAGAATGGTACCTGCGTCTCGGAGCCGCACTCGGCGCAGATCACCGTGTGCATCTCGCGCGGGGGACGCTCGGACCGAGTTCCGGTGCCACCTGATGCGGCGCGGCGCGCGGCGCGGCAGCTCGGGCAGCGCCCAGGCTGGTTCATCAGACCTTTTTGCTGGTAGAACTCTTGTTCACCGGCTGTGAATACGAAATCGTTTCCGCATTCACGGCATCTCAGGGTTTTGTCGACGAAGTTCAACTAGGGACCTCCTTATGATATGTTGGTAATCCTCCGGGTCCATATCTTAGCAGATGTCACCAGTCGTTCTTTACCCCCTACCAGCGTGGGAATTGGATACTCTGGACGAGCACTGTGCGAGACCGAGATTGGATACCGGATGAAAGCATACACTATCCTTGCATAATTTGCAATACTTTTTGCTGCTAGATCAGCGCTACCCTCCGTATTTTTATGGAGTTTTTATGTGCATCCCTGTAATGGTGAGTATTAGCAGCGGTAATCAGCTAATACGTACACACAAATCTCCTATAAGCCCGGCGTTTAATTGACATGTGCACATATGTGAATAACAATATATAGTGTCGCGTTATGCTGAAAAAAAAGGTTAAACATGCCGGCAATGAGAGGGACTGGCAATGGAAGTCACCGGCGTTCGCAAGGTAACGCGCTCGCGCGCCCGCACTATCGCGCGCATATGCTTCGCACTATCCGTTCTCTGCGCACTTCTGGCCGGTGCGCTGGGAGCCTCTCTGCTGCTCTTCCCATCGCGAACTGCGACCAGAAAGGCGCAACCAGTCGTTGTGCGCCAGCAACCTGCACCTATCCCGGCCAGCGAGCAGGATGCAATGGAGGTGAGTGCCACCGCCCGGCAGTTTACCGGCGACCTGCTGGCGCATAACTACGCTGACATGTGGTCTCTGCTTGATCCGCGCAAACAGGCGCAGTGGCCGGGCGAGGCAGCGTTCGCCACCTTCTGGAAGGGGCGCTTTCAGGATTTCACATTGCAGGGCTTCACTCTGGGAAAAGTCAGGTCCCTCTCCTTCTGGGTTGATCCAGAAACGATGGCGACGTACAACAATGTGGAAGAGCTACCCGTTTCGCTCCAGCTCGCGCCGAGGCCGATCACACATCTGTTACCTCTGCCACCAGAAGATGCTCATCCCGATCAGATCTATCGCAATCTCCCCTTTGTCGTGCGTAAGATTCTCAATCGTGGCGATAAAGGGGACCGCTGGCTTGTGCTCGATGGCGGCCCGGCGGACCTGGAGGCGCCGATTTTGCCGCCGTTTGTGACTGTTGAGCGAACCGTGCGCGTACCCATTCTTATGTATCACTATACGTCTACTGTGCCCGCGAACGATCCCGATCCGGCGCTCAGGGCCAGCCTGTCGGTCTCTCCACAGATGCTCGCCGCGCAGTTGGACTATCTCCGGGCCAGTGGCTATCATTCTATCACCCTGAACCAGCTCATGAACGCGCTCTACTATGGCGCTCCGCTCCCCGCAAGGCCGATTATCCTTTCATTCGATGACGGCCACGAGGATAACTATCAGTACGCGTATCCGCTCTTGAAAGCGCATGGCTTCAGCGGCGTATTCTATATTATTACCGGCATGGTGGGGTGGCAGGGGCAGATGACCTGGCCGCAGTTGCGCACGATGCTCGCCAACGGCATGCAGATCGGCTCCCACACGGTTCATCACGTCGATATGGGCAGCGTTTATCTGGCCTCGCCGGCGCAGGCGCAGCAGGAAGCACAGGTATCGCAGTTCACGCTGGAGAAGAACCTGGGCATCCCTATCCAGCATTTCTGCTATCCCAACGGCGGGCCATTCAAAAGCGGCAGTCTCGTGCTGCGTGAGGAGGTCGTCGCCATGCTGGCCGCCGATGGCTATGTGAGCGCGACAACCGATCCCGGTATGACCGGGGACCTCCAGAACAGCCTCACTCCCCTGGCTCTGCTGCGCATCCGCGTCGATGGTCGCTCCTCGCTCTCGTTCTTTATCCAGACCCTGCGCGCCTATGCCAGCCTGTAAGCGTGTATCCGGCGTTCGCCGCCTGCACAGGCGCACGCCACAGGCATGAGCCTGTGCAGGCGGCGAACGCCGTGCGAAGATGCCAGCTATCGGACATCCTCGAAAAAACTTTAGAAATTTGTTACAACAGGGGCTTTACAACGACTCACTATTGTGTTATGATCTACCTCGCTGGGGATGTAGCTCAGCTGGGAGAGCGCGACAATCGCACTGTCGAGGTCAGGGGTTCGAGCCCCCTCATCTCCACTGCAACCCCGCACCACCTATTTCTACCTTGCCTTGCAAATCGCAAATGGATATGGTATTATCTCATCTGAGATTGAAAGACGAACAGGAGTAGTAGGTCTACTTCATGCAGAGAGTAGCCGGGTGGTGCAAGGCTGCAACATCGGACCGAACTCGCCTGTGGTTTTCGCAGGCGTGAACCCGCATGGATACTTGCGGCTAGCGTTTGCCGGGACGCCCGTTATAGCGTACAATGAGAGTAGATCAAGGATAGGTACCTTCGGCGCTTTATACCTGGGCCTGTAGCGCAGCTGGGAGAGCGTCTCCATGGCATGGAGAAGGTCAGGGGTTCGAATCCCCTCAGGTCCACCATTCTTATCCTTAGATCGAAAATCAGGGTGGTACCACGGAATAGCCTTTCGTCCCTCACGGATGAAAGGCTTTTTTTGTTACTGGTTTATATTCATACTTCGTTCATTTGAGAGCGTATCTGATTCTCAGCCTCCTCGCCTGCTCTGACCAGGCGCTCGCGCGGCGGAGCCGCGCAATGGAGGTGGTGTGAAGTGGAACAGACGCTTTGCGCCTGTTCCACTTCACACCACCTCCAGGGCGAGCGCCTGCGGCGCGGGCAAGCGAGGGCGGCGGAAATCGACATTTTGAATCGAGATTGTACGTTGTTAAGACACGGGGAGGGCCGAATTGATTACGCGCACCAGATACAACCCCAAAGAAATTGAGCGCAAATGGCAGGCGCAATGGGAGGCCGAGCAACTGTATCATGCCCCCGACGACTCGCCAAAGACAAAGTTCTATCACCTGGTCATGTACCCTTATCCCTCCGGCGACCTGCATATGGGCCACTGGTATAACTACTCGCCCTTCGACGCCTATGGCCGCTTCAAGCGCATGCAGGGCTATAACGTGATGCAGCCCATCGGCTTCGACGCCTTCGGCCTGCCTGCCGAAAACGCCGCGATCAAGCGCGGCATCCAGGCGCGCACCTGGACGCTGGCGAATATCGACAACATGCGCCGTCAACTGCGCATGATGGGCGGCGCCTGGGACTGGCAGCGCGAGGTCGTGTCTTGCCTGCCCGACTATTACAGGTGGACACAGTGGCTGTTCCTGCAATTCTACAAGCGCGGCCTGGCCTATCGCACCAAAGCTCCGGCAAACTGGTGCCCCGGCTGCAATACCACGCTGGCGAACGAGCAGGTGCTGGCCGATGGCACCTGCGAGCGCTGCGGCAGCGTTGTCGTTCGCAAAGAGATCGACCAGTGGCTGCTGAAAATATCGGCCTACGCCGAGCGGCTGCTGGACTTCTCGGAGGTCATCGATTGGCCCGAAAAGACGATGGTTATGCAGCGCAACTGGATTGGCCGCAGCGAGGGCGCCGAGATTCGCTTCTATACCGAGATCGATGGCAGGCGCGAAGAGGTCCCGGTCTTCACCACGCGCCCGGACACGATCTACGGCGCGACCTTCTTTGTGCTGGCCCCGGAGCATCCCTGGGTTGAGAAGATCACGACGCCCGAGCGGAAGGCGGCCGTCGATGCCTACATCGACCAGGCGCGGCGCATGACCGAGATCGAGCGCCTGAGCACAGAAAAAGAGAAGACGGGCGTCTTCACCGGCGGCTATGTCACCAATCCGCTGAACGGCGAGCAGATCCCCGTCTGGATCGCTGATTATGTGCTGATGGGCTACGGCGCCGGCGCGATCATGGGTGTGCCCGCGCACGACCAGCGCGACTTCGAGTTCGCGCGCAAGTTCGGCATCCCCATTCGCCAGGTGATCTGCCCCGAAGGCGAGGAGCCGAGTGATCCGGCTGCCTGGACGGAGGCGAAATCGCAACCGGGGGTGATGATAAATTCCGGCCCCTTCGATGGCACGCCTGCCGATGAGGCCATCGCGAAGGTGACGAAGTACATCGAGGAGCAGGGCATCGGCAAGTTCATGGTCACGTATCGCCTGCGCGACTGGCTGATTAGCCGCCAGCGCTACTGGGGCGCGCCCATCCCCATTGTCTATTGTCCGAAGGATGGCATGCAGCCCGTGCCAGAGGAGCAACTGCCCGTCTGGCTGCCCGAGAATGTGCAGTTCAAACCCACTGGCGAATCGCCGCTGCGCTACGAGCCGGAGTTCCTGAACACAACCTGCCCGGTCTGCGGCGGTCCGGCAACGCGGGAGGCCGATACGATGGATACCTTCATCGATTCGTCCTGGTACTTCCTGCGCTATGCCGATCCGCATAATACTGAAGAGGCGTGGAGCCAGGAAAAGCTGAAGAAATGGCTGCCCGTTGACCAGTACGTGGGCGGCGTGGAGCATGCCATTCTGCACCTGCTGTACTCGCGCTTCTTCGTTAAAGCTCTGCACGATATGGGCTACCTGGACTTCGATGAGCCGTTCCTGCGCCTGTACCATCAGGGCATGGTGCTGGGCGCCGATGGGCAGAAGATGTCCAAGTCGCGCGGCAATGTCGAGGCGCCCGACAGGTACGTCGATAAGTACGGCGCCGATACCGTGCGCTGTTACATGATGTTCATCGGACCGTTCGATGCCGGCGGCTCCTTCATAGCGGAGAATGTGGAGGGGATCTGGCGCTTCATGAATCGCTTCTGGAACCTGGTCAACGACTCCTGGGTCGCGGGCCAGGTGAGTGAGCAGGAAACGCCTGAGAGCAGGGCTATCGAGCGTCTGCGCCATAAGACTATCAAGCGCGTTACCGAGGACCTGAGCAATTTCCGCTTCAACACGGCGCTGGCCGCGCTGATGGAATTCGATAATGCTCTGATTAAGCAGCAGAACGAGCCGGTCGCGCGCAGCGCTGCTTATCGCCGCGCGCTGGAGACGATGATGCAACTGCTGGCGCCGATGGCTCCCCATATTACCGAGGAGCTGTGGCACCTGACGGGGCATAGCGGCAGCATCCATATGTCGGCGTGGCCGGTCTACGATGAGGCGCTGACACATGACGAGACCTTCACGCTGGTCGTGCAGGTCAACGGCAAGGTGCGTGACCGCATTGAAGTTCCCGCCGGTATCAGCGAGGACGAGGTGCGCAAGCTGGCGCTGCACAGCCCCAGGGTGATGTCATTTATCGGCGACGCCACGGTGCAGAAGGTCATCTATGTTCCCGGGCGCCTGGCAAATATTGTTGTGCGCAACAAATAGCCAGCCCGGCAGGACATGCAGCCGGCCCGGCAGGACGGGCCGGCAAGACGAAGGCAAACAAGACGAGGGCCGGCAAGACGAGGGCCGGCAAGACGAGGGCAAGCCTCGTCTCTACATCTTTTTGTAGAGACGAGGCTTGCCCTCGTCTGGTTTGCCCTCGTCTTTGATTCTAGCCTCATATCGCCTTTCCGCATTCCCTTCCTTTCTCGTGTCATATTTTGTAACTCGCCTCCGTCTATATATTGTGAAGAGACTAGTTTCCCACGCCACATTGTAGGAAAAATGCCCCATAAAAAAGGAACCTGCACGTTGTTTCAAACGTATATAGGGCAGATGACTCATCGTGGCTCACCCTTTGCCAGCGCGCAGGCAGGGGCTGCGGATGAGCGCGATCAGTAGTGAGCTATTTCACAGTGTAGTTGTTACTCAGTAGATAGTCGCTGCGTCTCTTTCCGTTTATGCTATGGGCAGGAGGAATAGTATAGCGGGAGGGAAAAAGTGGTGGGTTGACAATATTTGGGATTGCGAATAACCGGGCGTCTTATTTATTAGAGAATCATTTCTCACTATAAGGATAACCGGCAGTCAATGGATCGGAAGCATGCGGAAGAAAACAGTGGTGGATGTCCCACCACTGCTGGCGCAGGTGGAAGGACACAATGATGAATACACAGCCGCTAGAGATGATAACAGACGTTGAGACCAGTACCGTTACGGAGACCGAGATGCTGGCCCAGAGCGGGTTTACCCAGGATGAGATTGTTTCTCTGCTCTGGCTGCGCCAGTGGTATCAGCATGGTGGGAGTGATCGTGTGCCGATAGTGCGTCACCTGGAGTTTCTTAAACAGCTTCTAGCTGACGGTAAGATAGATCTATAATCATTACGTCTGCCGGGGCATGTTGATGCCCCCTGCGTTGATGGCAGGGTATAGAGTAAGAGACGGGGCGCCAGCCCCGCCTCTGCATTTTTGGCTGGCGGGCGCCTGCCAGGTGTAGAGACGGGGCTGGCCCCCGTCT
>DATGLE010000236.1:0-5340 GCA_035294325.1 Ktedonobacteraceae bacterium
CCAATCACGATCACGGGCGGGAGCTTATGGCGCTCGGCACACGCCTTCAATTGCTTGAGATCCCAGTCCTGGGCGAAACTGATGACGTAGCGTCCGGTGAGGGCGGACTGAATACGCTGCCACGCCTCGGCAATCGGCAAACCCTCGCGTGCAAGCGCCTCCGGCGTAATGCCGTTGATGTGGCTGACCTCCGCACTCAATCGCCGTGTCGTCGGCTGGATCAGGACATCCTCAAGGGTGACGAAATGACGGTCGATCAGGGTAAAACGGATGATCTCATCGTCGGCCTGGAGGCCGGTGGTATCGATCTCCATGAAGGCGAGATTGGGAAGAGCCAGCACCGCCTGTGCCCACTGGATCTGGGCGTCGGGCGGAAGGCTCGGGAGGTCTCGCATCTGCTGCTCTATGGGACTGAGGGCGGCCTGGACCGTCTGCCAGTGCCGCAGGATCGTCTCGCGTCGCAGCTTACGCGCGGAGAGATCGTCAAGTCCGTTGACCAGACCTGCCTCCTGTTCGAGATGTAGCGCCGTTGTGAGGGCGTCAAGAGATGCGTCAAGGCTCATAGTTGATGGCTCCTTTGTTTCAGAGTGAGGGATCAATGGACGATACAACGTGGAGGAAAAGGCTAGACGTGATTCGCTGCGCTCTAGCTTTCGGCCTGCGCAGCCTGCTCAACTAATGCGCGTATCCAGGGGAGCGGAACGTAGCCAACATGTTCGCTATAGGGGTCCTCATCACGGCCCAACTCCTCGACTTCGCGCAGGCGGTACGCCCCATCCAGGTCATAATCGCAGCACGAGACGACGTTGGGCAGGCTCACCCGGACTTCCGTGCGCAGTTCGCCGGGCAGCTCCTCGATGCTGCCAACGATGATGCGCTCCCACAGCGGAGCGTGGCGTGCCGGATCAAGTTTGACTTCGCGTGGTTTGCTCGCATAGCTTCGGGTGTACCTTCTCACAGGCTCCAGGCGGATATAGCCCGCTTCATCTAGATGGTCGGAGGCGCACCAGCCTTGCTCCTGCTGGATGACCGGCTCCCCTTCGTCTCCATAGACTTTGCCGCTGGTGTAGGTGAGGCGGTAGAGCGCGACCTGCGCGCCTTCCGGCCAGCGCCACATTGCGGCTTCGGCCTCCCGCTTGCGCGCCGCAAGCTGCGCACGCCACATGGCATCTTCCTGCTTCGCCTGCGCCAGACGTTCCGCCCGCTCGTGCTCCTCGCGTTCCTTCTCCGCCTGCGCTTCTTCCCTCACCCGGCGTCGTTGTTCTTCCTTGCGCGCCGCTTCCTCAGCCTCCTGCCGAAGCTGCTCTCGGCGCAGCCCGAACTGCAAGAGCAGAACCGTGCGCAGCGTCTGCGGTTCTGCCGACCGGGAGAGGCGGGTATCCTCGCGGTTATACCAGTGTGGCTCGTCCTTTTCCGCGCGGATGGACCAGCGCCAGGGCATATCGCTCCGACGAACCTCCTCCTGGGAGATAGACCAGGTGATCCCGCCATAGGCGAGGACGGCTTCCGCGTGCGCCACGCCGGAACTGTTGTGCCGAACAACGTAGGTGATGCCAAGTACCGAGAGCAGTTCCGGTTCGATCTCCGTCGCGATGAGCGCCTGGAGGACAGCGATGGCTTGCTGCTCGTGCTGCACCTGGAGAGCGGCGTTGCGCTGCTGCTGTTCACGCTGCTCCTGCTGATAGCGCGAGAGCATCTGATCGGCAAGCTGGTCTACCTGGGTGCTCACCGCTTGTGTCTGTTGCGTCATGGATCGTTCTCCTTTCACTGATGTGTGAAGTGATAGGGGCGGTCAGACAGGCCGTCCGATAACGTTGCCCGACGGTAAAAAATGGATGGTTCATGGCCTCCTCTGCCGGCCACTGCGACCTTTCAGGCGCACTTGTGCCAGGGAAAAGCAGAACTGGCGGTAATGGTGAACACGGCAGGGAGGGAGATAACCCGCGCGGTCCTACAGAGCAGCGGATTCGTCACGATACAGATGGGTTCTCAGCAAAAGGGAAAAGGCTCGCCAGCCCCGCCATGCGGATGTCAGGGGAGCAGAAGGGAAAGATGCGCCTCAGGGATATCTTCACGCATCAGTGAGCAGCCAATCATAGCCATGATGAGTGGCAGCGATGGCTTCGAGTTGCTCAATATCACAGTCTGAATATAGCTCTCGCTGCGTGAGATCGCCCTCTTCGCGCCACTGGCTTACATACTGATCGTTAGAGATGGCGAGGAGCTGCCTGATCTTGCCGCGCTCATAGCCGGCAGAGAGCATATCGAGGATGATGCGCTCCGCTTCGTTGAAGCCCTGTTGCCAGCCGCGCCGATAGGCCGCTTCTTGCTCAGAGAATGCCTCTTGTGACATGCGTTTCCTCCGGGAGGATACAAAAGACGCGTTACGATACTACGCAGGAGACGCTATTTCGAGCGCTACCACGCATCCTGAACTTCAATCTTTCGCCCGCGTTTATCCCGCCGCCTCCATCCAGGAAAGCTGCCGATAGGCTGGCAACACTATCGGGCGATAGAGGGTTGCTTCGCGGGATCGAAAATCAGCGAGCCATTCTCGCGTAAGTTGCACATGCCGAATCCGCTCCTGGCCGAGACATCGCAGGGCTGGCGGACACGTTGGCAAGCGATTTCCCTGTTGATCAACCGTGCGGCAGGATGAAAACACCGGCGGCTTACGGTAGGCGTTGTTTCTCCAGGAGCTATAACCCCACTGGCCCAGCGTCGGATAGCGTTCCGGTCCAGAACTATCAGTGGAAAGCTGGATCTGGTACTGGTCACAGAGGTAGAGCAGATAGCCCAGCGCCTGCGGGAACATCACGCCCCAGATATGCACCCGCTTTACTCCTGACTTTCCGAGATAGGGGATAACCTCGCTCATAATCTCACAGAACGAGGGCAAGATCGCATCCGGCAAGAGTCCGGTGATGCACCAGCCGCCCAGAGCAAAGAGATCCCCATCCTCCAGCAGTGAGACAATCTGCTGGGTACAGCGCAGGTATTGTCCCACCTCGACGCCTTGCGCCGACAGCGCTAAGCCCACCCGATGCCCGTAGGCGCCACGCAGCGCTCGCCTCTGGCGCGCCAGGTAGTGGGCCGCCGCCACCGTCTCGCGCACAGCTTCCTCGGCTTCCTCGCGCGACCAGCGGATTTTACTGCGCTCCCCATCGCGCCACTTTTCATCAATAAGCAGATCATAGGAGGCGACATGACTCACGCGGGAGGCATAGCCGAAGCGATAGGCATGGGCGATTTGCCGGTTACGTGCCTCCTCAAACGAAAGGCGCTGTTTATCGGAGAAGGCGGAGCTATCGAGCAGCA
The DNA here is from genome assembly GCA_035294325.1 of Ktedonobacteraceae bacterium. Lineage (GTDB taxonomy): Bacteria > Chloroflexota > Ktedonobacteria > Ktedonobacterales > Ktedonobacteraceae > DATGLE01. The sequence goes on from DATGLE010000236.1 coordinate 3,319, forward strand.
CGGCCACCGTCTCATCTGGCAGCGTCACATAGTTCATGGTCTGCGTCGCCTGTGTCTTGCCGCACATAGGCGCCACACAGGCATAGGGACCAGGACGAGCGGGATGGTAGGACCAGTACCGATTGGAGAGGCCGCAGTAAAAGCGGACATCTTCCAATTTCGTGACCGGCGATTTCGTGACACCTTCGCAGGCTTCCCGTTCGCGCTGCGCCTGTTTGCGACAGCGATCTGAGCAATACTGCCTGGTCCGGCCAGGACCGCTTCGCTCTGGGAGTGGATTTCCGCATATGCATGATCCCACGCGCGGCCTCCTCTTCATGATTTGAATACTGCAACACTTCCACAGAGCAGGAAGGTGATGTGTACAAAGCGAAAGCGCTGATACGTTGGTAGGCAGAGAATGCCTTGCTCATCGAAGAGCACCCTTGATAACAAGAAAGCCAGGGAAGCCTTCTCTGGTTGAATCATCGGCGGACGTGTTTGATGCGACGAGAGGATGGGTCAGCGTTGCCGCAGGCGTGCTGACCAGACCTCCCTGCTGGAGGCTGATGCGCAGGGAACACAAAGCTACCTGCTCTCTCCTTCGAGCGCTGCTAGCTTTGCATCAGGCAGGGGATTATTACCCCTGGATGGTATCTAATGCAATATCGAGCCAATTTCTGGCTTCTTTGGCTTCTTCCGGGGGCCATCGGTAGGGATATTCTTGGCCGCCGCGAGGCTCTTAATCGTGCCGGGTGCTGGTAGGGCCTCAGGATGAATGATCGTGGCTGCGGGGAACTGCTCTACCAGCCGTTCCACAATCAGCCGACGGTGACATGAGGCGTAATCGCGGCAGCCACACAGTAGAATTAATGCGTGCCCTTCGTGCAAGTAGCAGATCAAGTCAGCGATCCCTCGCGCTGGATCGGCAAGCCGAATCGGTCCGCCACGCGCATAATTGACATTGCCGAGCGTTTCACCTGTCCAGCGATACCGTTCCCCGAACCGGCGGCGCAAGGCGGCCTCTGACCAGCCAGGGATGCGTGAACGCGGACTATATCTGGTGTCGATGAGCAGCAGGCTCAGATCTTGCTGCATCAGCGCCTCGATGAGCGGGCCGTGTACGCAATAGCCGCAGGGGTAGATGTTCATGCGTTGTTCCTCCAGGGTGTCCCTCGCTTACTCTTTCTTCCAGTAGGATGCCTCGATGACCTCCGGCTCTGGAATAGCCACGACCTTGAGATACGTGCGACAGGCCCGTACCAGCGCATCCTTGAGGATGCGCTTTGCTTCTTCCAGCAGGTCCTCCGGGCACTCCAGCACAATCTCATCGTGCACCGCCAGCACAATATGCACGGCCTCGGGCAGCTCCGCGTAGAGCAGGGCGAGGGCACGTTTGAGGATATCGGCGTTGGTGCCCTGGATCGGATGATTTTTCGCCGAGCGCTCCAGCGTGCCAAGAGCCGCCGTATCCATACCTTCCGTCACAACAAAAGGCCGGCGACGGCCTGCCAGCGTCACGGCATAGCCCTGCTGCAAAGCCTGACGAGCGGTGCTGCGCAGCCATCCGGCAACCCCGGCATACGTCGTGAAGTAGGTCCGCATGAGCGCTTTGGCCGTCTCCACCGGCACCCCGATGCGGTTCGCCAGCCCCTGGGCGCCCATGCCGTAAGCCAATCCGAAATTGATGGTCTTGGCGACATCGCGCATGGAGACGCCCTCTTTGTACTGGCGCTGCCTGGTGTCGGTATCGGGGGGCAATCCGAACATCAACTTCGCCGTTTCGGCGTGCAAGTCGCGGCCCTCGGCGAACAGGCGCAGCATCACCGCATCGCCGGAGACCTCCGCGAGAATCCGCAACTCGATATTGGAGAGGTCCGCCTTGAGCAGCCGATAGCCTGGTGGTGCGATAAAGCAGCAGCGCAGATTTTCGGCTTCGTTTTTCTCATGGGCCGGGATCTGTTGCAGGTTGGGGTTGCGACAAATGATGCGGCCACTGACGGCCCCGATCTGCGCGAAGTCGCCGCGCAGGCGCCCATCCGG
>DATGLE010000237.1:0-7513 GCA_035294325.1 Ktedonobacteraceae bacterium
ATGAATGCGTATTCCTGATGACCTGTAAAAAGGTCATCAGGAATACGCATTCATTTACTCTTCAGGTTAATGCGCAATTCCTGGTGAAGGAAAGAGAGGGGTCGATGTTCGGTACAGGCATACGCATCCAGCGCTTGCAACTTGCTACCCTGTTTGGCAGACCGCTGAATCCGGGAAACATGAAGGCGCTTGTGCGCGCCGCCACACACACGCTCGAAGAGTTCGGCAGCTTCGGCGATGATGTGCAACAATTGCTGGGCGGAACAGCACCTGACGAGGATATGGCGGAGCTGGCGCTCAAACGGACGATAAAATATCTCGCGCGTACCTCGCTCTATTATCAGAAACTATTTGCCGCGCATTCCTTGCAGCCTGAAAAGTTCCAGAAAGCGCACCTCGCGCGCCTGCCCGTGACGACAAAGGCCGCGCTGCTGGCTCAACAAGATTTTCTGGCGCGGGGAGCGCACCCGTTTCTCTCTGTGCGCAGTTCTGGCCGATTCCCAGTCGAAATCTGGCTTACGCGCGAGGAAGCGCAACTGAGACCGGCGCTGGCCGGTATGCGCGCCTATACCCTGCATCTCTACGAACCACGAAGCTACTTCCATGTCAATCTGTCGCTGCTGTCGCCCCTCAATACGTACACGCTGCTGGAGATGGCCGATCTGCTTGATGCGCGTATCAATCTTCAAGGGCTTGTATCGCCTGTTATGAGTTTGAATCAATTGCTCACCACAGGTGCGCAGGCTCCCATGGTGCTAATGACCTATCCAGGCTACCTGGCCGAACTGCTCCAGGCAGCGCGTGCGCGAGGATTGGGGCCGCGCGACTTCAATCTGCGATGTATTGATTGCAGCGGCGAAATCCTCTCCTCCAGTCTGGCGCGGGCCGCAATGCAGACCTTCGGCGCGCCGGTCAGAGAGAGCTATGGCATGACCGAGATCGATCCTGCTGGCGCTACGGTCTGCCGCGAAGGACATTTGCATCTCGATGCTGCGCGTGCGCTTTTTGAGACGCTTTCCCTGGAGACGGGGGCGCCAGCGGCGGTTGGCGATCTGGCGACGCTGGTCGTAACACCCTACTATCCCTATCGTCTCTGCATGCCACTGTTGCGTTATGATACACGCGACGTGGTGCGCCCCATCGCGCAGGAGGCGCTGAACTGCGAACTCGCTCATCTTCCCGCTACCTCGCCTATCCTCGGCAGGGCAGAACATATGCTTACCGTAGGAAACTTTCGCGTCACGACACGCGATCTGGTGGAGGCCATCGAATCCCTGCCCACGCAGCCCTGGCCCGCGCGTTTCCACGCCTCCGTGACGCCGCGTGGCATCGCGCTCAAGCTCCCGGCGCGTGCCTTCAAGGGATTAAGCAGCCGCGAACTGCTGGCCCATTTCTGGGAGGCGCGCCTGCCCATTTGCTCCATCGAGCCGGTGCCAGTGGAGCAGGAGCGTATGCTCAGGCCGCTGCGCGCCGATCAATGGCGCTACCAGGTCCAGGAGCAGGAGGCGCAGCGGCCTTCCGTGCAGCAGCAGACGTGCTCTACTCATGAAAGGATCATGCGGACATGGCCGCGACGTTATTTGCTCAAACCCTTAGTAGTGTCCTGAGTACAGCCGCTATCGCCTGCGCCTGCGTTGGCGGGGGCCTGCTCTACTTCCGATATGTACGCATGCCGCGCCCACCGTTGGGCGTTTTCGATAGCAGCGACTTGGCTCCCCTGCTCATCAGCCTCTTCCTGCTGCCCGTCTTCTACCTGGTGCTGCCGCCGCTCATCCTGACCATCCTGCTGGCGCTGACGTTTTTAGGCACGCTCCAGACGGGATTGAGTCCGCTATTGCCCAGGCTGCTTGTGTGGGGCACCGCGCTTACCCTGCTGGCGGCCATCGTGGGAACATCCCCACTGGAGCATACTGGCTGGGCGCCGGCAGCGGCGCTGCACCTGGTCGCTAACGATGCCCTGCTGATCTTCACCGTCATCGTCGCAGCTAACATCAATACGCAGTACGGCATGCGCTTCGTACACGTCGCCTGGTACTCGCTGCTGCTCGGCGCCTACGACGCATTTTTCATCTGGGTTATTCCGCTGACACCGCTATTGAGCATGCGGCTCGCGGGGCTGGCCTTCAACCTCTCGTTCGGCATGACGCTGGACGGCTATCAGAACTACCTGGGCATCGGCGATATGCTGATGTTCACACTGGTGACGTGCACGGCCTATAAGGGATTTGGCCGGCATGGCGCGATCAGTGCAATCGTTATTGTTGCCCTCTTCGGGGTGCTCGCTCCAACGGTCGGGGTGCCGGCTCTGCTCACGCTGCTGCACATGCAGGCGCGCTTCATTCCTGTGCAGTTCACGTTCGGGCCAGCGGTCTTTGTCACCTGGCTGCGGCTCTCTCGCGGCGCTCCCGAGAATACAATGCGCCAATGGGAAAAGAGCTATTCCCATTGAGTATCACTCTTCCTCAATTTATGGATGAATTCATCGATCAGCGGCTCGGTTCTCTCTCTGGATGCGCCCTCCAGATGCACAGCAGGTGACGATGGTGGACCGCCCGGCTGCTCTGGCCTGTTAAGGCGGGGGAACGGACGTGATGGCGCGGGCTGCGGCCGCGCATGCAAGGAGCGATCCAGAGCCTCTGGCGGCGTGGATAACGGGCGCGACGGCGTAGGCTGTTCTACTCCACCGGGCTTCGTGTTTGGATAGACGGGACCGGCCAGATCTCGCAAACCCATCGCCAGGAGCAGGCGGCTTATTTCAGGGAACTGGGCAGCTGAGGAAGACAGCTTGAACGCCTTACCGGTACGGTAATGCTCAAGCGCGGCGCCAAGTTCGTCGATGGTCTCTATCAATCGCCGGGCATAAGCGTTCGCCCCTTCCAGGTGCATCAAGCGCTCAGCCATCAGGTTGAGGCTGATGGCGAGGGGTAGGAGTTCTCCGCTGGTCAGGTGAGCGCGAGCGCGCAAGTCGCCATTCGCCAGTTTTGCCTGCACCTCCTTGAGATGGTGAATGCCTTGCTCCAGATCGATATTGCGCCTGGAAATCATCATCGCCTGCTCCTCCACATGCAGATTGGCCGTCGCCAGGTTCGTAAGCGCCTCCGCCTGCTGCTGCGCCAGCTGCTCGTTATCTATAATCGTCAGGATCTGGCGCAACACCACCAATCCTACTACCCCGACAGTAGAGAAGAAGAGTACAGGACGCAGCGCCATCTGTAACCGGTCTGACGAGAAAATATTGAGTCCCAGTACAAAGAAGAGCAGGGCCACCAGACCATAGGTGACAAGCTGGGCAAAACCAAACGAAGCGCGTTCAGCCTGCTGTTGTAGACGATGGACAAATATGGTCGTCGAGGTAGCTGGCAGGAAACGGCGCAGGTACGCGGCCAGACCGATTGTAACCAGGCCCCACAGCCAGCCAAGATCCATCCAGGTGCCTTCTACATAAGTGTTTGCATTCTGCTGGATGTTAAAAAGAAAATCAGACATGATAAAAAAGCAGATGCCACTCCCCACCACAATGAAGGCAGCGCGGCGTGCCATTGCCCGTGTCTGCCCTGCACGCCTCTGGCCCCTTAAAATCAGCAGCACGACGCAGCAGAGCAGCGCTATATCAGAGATAGGATAGTAGAGCCCAATGAACTTTGCCAGAAGGTCTTCGCTCGAATCCAGCGCCTTCGCACCCAGCAGCAAATACCAGCCGATAGCCAGCATCGAACCCATAGCGATCAGGCTATCGAGCACGATAAACTTGCGCCCGCGATCGGATTGAGGGGAGGGTTGGAGCAATAGACCGACAAAGACGAACAGGGGGAAGCAAGAATAGCCAATATCCGCAGGAGAAGGAAAGGGACTTTGATGATTGAGCACATAGTAGCGCCAGATACTTTCTCCAAATCCCCACATGAGAACTCCACAGGCAATGAGTACCCAGGCAATTTGCTCACGATCTAACCACGGCTCGACCTTTTCTCCAGCGCGGATAGGGGTGCAGACGGCCCAGAGCGCCAGCGTTCCGCCGATGATCGCGCCTGTTAACTCCGAAAACTGCCAGGCGTTCCCTCCCAGATGAAACAGGACGGCGACCGTCAGAAACGCTGTGATGGCTACAAGGATTTCAATGAGTGTGCGTGAAAGCGAGCGCATCGGATACCTCCTTGGTGGACTGCCAAAAATAAGGTCTCATGATTGTGCAGCGAATGAGATAGGATATGAAAGTGCGGGGAACCGGACATGCATTCCTTATCAAACGAAGGAAAGCTGTCCACATATATGCCGGTGACTATAGCTCATCTCGCTGAGCGAAAGAAGGGGGAAGCAGGGACGTTTACGGCAGGACGCCACAAACTTTCCCTCCTTCCCCCTGGGCATTTTTGCGCCTCTATGATATCGTCGCCGCAATTAGGATATGTTGAAAATTACTGACTATCGTGAGTGAGATAAGCATGATCCCCGGCTTCGATATCGAATCGCTCAATAAACTGGGTAAGCTCATTGCTGAACTGGAACGCTTCCACCTCGAAGGTGCCGCTCCAGGCGATTTTGCGGTGGCGGACCTTCTTGACGACGAGGAGCAGAGCTTCTTTGCCGTGCGCGGGCTGGCCGACTTCTGGAGCGAATCAAGCGTTGTCGATTTCGCCCAGCACATGACCGACCTGGTAATCGGCGCCCATAACCAGCGCCAGGCCGATCTGACGATGGTTATGCTGGGCACACCGCGTGAACTCTCTATTTTCATTTCCCTGGGAAATACTGATACCGCGCGCGCTATCCTGGAAGGCATCTTCCCTGGCATCATCCTGGAGCCGGTGCCAACATCCCAACTGGTTGAGCGCCTGCGCGCCTGCTGTCTCATCAAGGGCCTGCTGACAGGCATCCCCAGTCGTAATCTGCGCAACGAGCAGGGTCAGAAGATCGCCGATCCGCAGCGCCAGCAGGATCAGCCGCTGCTGGAGCGCGTGATTCGTGGTATGCATGGCGCAAGCTGGGCCTATATCGTGCAGGCGCACCCACGCCCACGCAGCAAGGTCATCGAGGATCGCATGAAATCCATCGATCTGCTCACCCAGATTACCTCGCGTTCGCGCGTCCAGTGGCAATCGACGCAGCAGGAGAGCCAGCAGTTCACAACGACGAGTTCCGGCGGCCAGACGCAGACCTATAGCGGGGACCTGGTAAACTATCGCGCGCAGTATCTCATACGCCTGCTCGAACGCGACCTGGAGCGCATTGACCAGGCCGCTGCAACCGGGCAATGGATCGTGCGCACCTGCTTTGGCGCCGCTCAGGCTCACGACGCGCGGCGTCTCGCCTCGCTGCTGCTGGGCACGCTGGCCGGCACCGATTCGCGCCCGGAGCCGCTGCGCGCCTCGCTCTGCCAGCCGAACGGTCTGCCATTGGAAGCTTTCTCGACCTTTCTGACTTCCGCAGAGGTTGCAACGCTGATCCAGTTTCCGCGCGAGGAGGTCCCCGGCTATACCATCCAGGACTATGTGCGTTTCGATGTCGATTTTCGCGCCCCGGAGGATATGACGCTGCCGCTGGGCCATATTCAGCAGAACGGCAGGGATATGCCCGGTACGTTCAACATCTCGCTGGACGCGCTCGCCAAGCATGCAGTAGTGATAGGCGTGACCGGCAGCGGCAAAACGACGACGGTGATGGGCCTGCTGGATCGCGTGATCGAGGCGGGCAAGTCGTTCCTGGTGATCGAGCCGGCCAAGACCGAGTATCGTGCGCTGCGCTCGGCGCTGGCCCCACGCAGCGAACTGCGCGTCTATACGCTGGGCAATGAGACGGTAGCCCCGTTTCGCCTCAATCCCTTCGAGTTTGAGACCGACGACGAGCCGGGCAGCGTTTCCCTGCTCACCCACATCGACTTCCTCAAGGCCGTCTTTAATGCCGCCTTCATCCTCTATGCTCCCATGCCACATGTGCTGGAAGAGGCGCTGCACGAGGTCTACGAGGATAAGGGCTGGGACATCGCCAGCGGCATCAACCGGCGCGTGCAGGACTGGTCGCAGCGTCATCGCTATCCCATCTTTCCGACGCTGACCGATCTCTATCGCAAAGTGGAGGTTGTAACCGAGCGCCTGGGCTATCACGATGAGGTCGAGCGCAACGTCAAGGCCGGGCTGAAGGCGCGCATCGGCTCCCTGCGCATCGGCTCCAAGGGGCTGATGCTCGATACGGCGCGCGGTATCCCTATGCAAGACCTGCTCTCGAAGCCAACGATCCTGGAGATGGAGAATATCGGCAACGATGATGAAAAAACGTTCCTGATGGGCCTCTTCCTCGCCAAACTTTACGAGTATCGCCGCCTCCAGGCCGCCACGGGCCAGCAGCCAGCAGGATTACAAAACCTGCTGGTGATCGAGGAGGCGCACCGCCTGCTGCAAAACACCTCTACCTATGTCGATGTCGAGTCGGCGAACCCGCGCGCGCAGGCTATCGAGGTCTTTACCAACATGCTCTCGGAGATGCGCGCCTATGGACAGGGCGTGCTGGTAGCGGAGCAGATTCCGAGCAAGCTGGCGCCGGATGTGCTCAAGAATACCAATCTCAAAATTGTGCACCGCCTCATCGCCTACGATGATCGCCGGAGCATCGGCCACACCATGAACTTGAACGACGAGCAGCAGACTTACCTCGGCATCCTGACGCCGGGCATGGCCGCCGTCTACGCCGAGGGCGCGGACCACGCCTACCTGGTACGCATGGAGAACTACAAACGCAGGCTCGCGCCACTGATCGATGCGCAGCTCAAGTTTATCAGCCGCGAGTACGCCTCTGTTGCGCCGTTCCAGGCCATTCCCGACCTGACCGAGTACGATCTGCCGCGCACACCATCCGGCGGCCCCGATCCCCTCACCTATCAGACGGCGGGCAAACTGCTCGACGCGGAAAGCTGCCGCTGGCTCTGGGCGCAACTGCTGCTGCGTATGCTGTCGAGTCCCGCCCACGTCTACGAGACGCTGGTACGTTTCTCAGATCTGATCGAGGCAGAAATGCCACACCTGCCGCCCGGCGAGCATGATGCGATTCTGCGCATGTTGATGGTGCGAGGCAGCATGCAGTTTATGCACGAACGCGGAGCGCAATTCGGCTGGAGCTATGCCCGGGTGGAGGAACTGCGCGTGCCACTGACGCGCGGCCTGCTGGGCCTGCTACATGGCTATGACCTGGCGCGAACATCAACCGATCTTGATCCCGAAGAGCTGATGAGCCGCGTGCAGCAGGCGGTGGCAAAAGCCTCGCAGCCGCTCGACGAGTTTACCGACAGCTACGAGCGCTTTATGCAGCGCCGTCAGGGGCCATTCACCGGCTGCCTCCACTGCCCGGCGAAGTGCCTCTATCGCGCCGAGGTACACACGCTGCTCTCCTCCAGGGACCAGCAATGGCTCGACAGCGAACTCTCCGGCATGACGCCGGGCACAAACGAGGAACGCTACGCGGCTCTGGCGCAGGCGACAATGCGCCTGGCGCAAAACTGGCTCGGCGGCGAGGAAGAGAACGA
>DATGLE010000238.1:0-28780 GCA_035294325.1 Ktedonobacteraceae bacterium
CATCATAAGACATTCGGAATTCTTCAGAGAAATTTATGATGCACGGCACTTAAAATCCGTTATACTTAGAGGGAAAAAGATGGAGGAAGGATGCTGCTCTTAAATTTTACGCACCCGCTCACCCGGGAGCAGTGCGCGCAGATCGAAGAACTGGCAGGCACGCCTATCGAGGAGGTGCGCACCATTGCGGTGCAGATTGAGCAGGCAGAGCCGCTCGCGCCGCAGATCGCCGCCATCGTCGAGGCGGCCGGTCTCTCGCCGCAGGAGTGGCAGACGCGTTCACTGCTCATCAATCCGCCCGGCTACGCGCCAGCCGCCTTCGTACTGCTGGCCGAACTGCATGGACGCATCGGCCACTTTCCGTCCCTGGTGCGCCTGCGCCCGCGACCTGGCCCGCTCACAACCTATGAGGTGGCCGAACTGCTCAATCTGCAAGCCGTGCGCGAGGAGGCGCGGCGACGCCGCTAGCAGTTCGATAAAAAGGAAAAGAACAAAGGATTGAGACGTTTATGGAAACACTTTATGCTCCTACCAGCCCGGCCCGCCTGTATGCGCTGTTGTTACGCTTACGCCCGCTCCAGCAGGGGACGCTGATGCCCTTCTCGGGCGAGCTGGTGCATGGCGCGTTCATGGCCTGGCTGCGGGCTGCGGCTCCCGATGTCGCGAACTGGCTTCACGAAGGGCAGAAGCGGCGCCTCTTCACCTGTTCCAGCCTGCACTTTTCGCCGTCCATGCAGCCCCATCTGCGCGCCGAGCGCGAAAATATCCACCTGCCGCTTGATCCGCAAAAAACCTATACTCTGCGCCTCACGCTGCTGCTGGGCGAGCTGTTCCCTCTATTCTACAGTGCGCTCACCCGGTTCAGCCTCTCCAGGAGCACAGCGAGCAGCCTGCCCTTCATCCAGCTTGGCAAGCAGCTCTTCCTGCTCGAAGAGATCATGCTGACCAACGATGATACGATGGGCTGGACCGGCTTCACCTCGCTCTCGACACTGGTCGAGGAAGCGCAGCAAAAGCGCTTCGGGCGCGAGGGCGCCTTCACGCTCGAATTCGCCTCGTTGACCTCTTTCAATCGGGGCAACAGGAAAGTTGGCTACGGCTCCTCCCAGGTAATGCTGCCCTTGCCGCAGTTTGTCTTTCAAAATTTGCTGCGCCGCTGGGAAGATATCGCGCCGCCGGAAGTGGCGCCTGTGATCCAGAGGGAGCGCATCGAGTCCTATCTTGAGCAGGACGGTATCGTCATCATCGATTATGACCTCACCGCCCATCGCGTCCACCTCACCACGCACCAGTTGCGCGGCTTTGTCGGCACCTGCACCTATCAGTTGCGTGGCCCCGACGAGCCGACCAGCCCCGGAGCGCCTTTGACGGTGCGCCAGCAGATCTATCTCCTGGCGTTACTGGCATTCTACAGCGGGGTGGGCCATAAAACGGCAATGGGACTTGGACAGGCCCGCCTCTGTGCCCCGGAGGTGAAACGGCGGAAATCCCCCGCATAGCGCCATCAGATCCTTCGCTGGCGCTCAGGATGACATGTGGTAGGGACTGAGGCGGCGGCGGCTCAGAGCCTGTCCTGAGGAACGAAGGGAAGACATACGGCGGGGCTAAGGTGGCTGAATCGTGGAGCGCGGCGTTGACCGCTCACCCCAAAAGCGTGTATCATTACAGAAAACCACAGATGGGAAAGTAGATAGAGCAAAGATTTCGCTATGCAATCATTCTGGAATAGACTCCCGCAACCGATTATTGGCCTGGCCCCGATGGATGGCGTGACCGATGCCCCGTGCCGCACGATGCACGGCCTCTACGGGCGCCCCGATGTGGTGCTCACCGAGTTTACGAACGTCGAGGGGCTGTGGCGCGGCAGTGACCGCATCTTCCGCGATTTTCTCTATACGCCAGCGGAACGCCCGGTGGTGGCGCAGATTTTTGGCTGCCGCCCCGAGTACTTCTACCGGGCCGCCCATGTCGTCTGCGAACTGGGCTTCGATGGCGTGGATATCAATATGGGCTGCCCCGCGCGCTCCATCGCCAACAGGGGCGGCGGCGCTGCGCTGATCCGCATGCCGGAGACGGCGAAGGCCATTATTCGCGCCACGCAGCAGGGGGTACGCGATTGGGCCAATGGGCAGACGCTGGAAGATCTGGAGATGGACCCGGCGCGTATCCAGCGCATTCGCCAGATGAATGAGGACCGCGTGCGGGTATGGGGCGATAGAGCCAGCGTCGAGCGCCGGCTTATCCCCGTTTCGGTAAAGACGCGCCTGGGCTACGACTCGATTGTGATCACCGATTGGGTGCAGGAACTGCTCGAACTGGAGCCTGCCGTCATCTCCCTGCACGGGCGCACGCTGGTGCAGCACTACAAGGGCGAAGCCAACTGGGACGCCATCGCCGCCGCCGCCGAGATCGTGCGCAAGACCAGCACGCTGATCCTGGGCAACGGCGACATCCATACGCTCTACCAGGCGGCACAGCGCATTCGCGCAAGCGGCGTCAACGGCGTACTCATCGGGCGCGCCAGTTTCGGCAATCCCTGGCTTTTCCAGCGCAAAGAGACGCTCAGGGAACTGCTGCGTAACGGCATCGCGCCAACGCCGGAGAATCTACCGGAGGTAGTGCCAACGCGCGAGGAGCGGCTTTTGATGGCCCTCGAACACGCGCGCGTGCATGCCAGGCTGAAAGGTGAAGATCATTTCGTCGAGATGCGCAAGCATATGGGCTGGTATCTGGGCCATTTTCCGGGCGCGAAACGCGTGCGGAACGAACTCGTGCGCATCAATAGCCTGGCCGATGTGGAGCGGATCATCCAGGCGGCGCTGGATCAGATCGAAGATACTGGCGAGGAGGAAGCCGTTCTTGCTGAAGAGGATGTGCGCGATCCAGAGCTAGATATGACCTGTGCGGTTTGATGGGCCTGTCTACTCCCAAAAACCGCGCCTTCGCCAAAAAAATCTCTGGCTGATTAGCAGGCAGAGAGAAGTCCTGGTATGCTGGCATGCAGCCATCATACCAGGACTTCGCTGAGATCCCCCACTAATTCCTGAATCTCGCGCAGCCGGCGTTCGGCCAGTTCCACATTTTCCAGCGCCTGGGCTAAAATACGCTCCTCCAGTGAGGGATACGATTCGGCGATCTCTGGATCGATAGAGCCGACAAGTTCCAGAGCGCGACTCAGCTTGCTATCCGGGTCCAGGGTTGCGGTTGACATAGTTGCTACCTCTCCAAATCTCAAATTGGGTTTCTACCCCCAGCGGGCTACGCGGGTGATTTAGCGCATGTGCTCTATCATTTTGCAATCTCAGACGAGAAGCCAGTCTCTGCACCGCAAAGACTTCTCCTGCTTATTACGTTCCTCTACGGTACCAGGTTACATGTAAGAACGCCAGATATCAGGCTCATTTCTATATTACACTAGACGCGAAAAAAACCCAAAACAGGGAGTCCAACATTCCTATTGTCTGAGAGTATGTTAACCGACCTCTGTACTGCCTTGCAGCTATTTGACAATTACTGTCAGGTTCATTCCCGGATGCACCGTACAGTACAGGTGGAAGGTGCCGGCGGTATTGAAAGGCCCGATGCTATGAGTATCGTTGCCCGAGAACTGCTGGTTTACCTTCGGCGCGCCAGGCTCGGTGGCCGGTTTGGCATTGCCATTTTCCCAGGAGCCGTTCTGAATGATATGAATCACGGCGGCATCATCCACCAGAGTCAGGCTGCTGCCCTTGCTGATCGTCACACTGCTCTGTTCAAAATTTGTGGAGTTCATGTGGACGGTGGCACCGCCCGATGAGCTGCCACTGGAACTGCTGGAACTGCTGGAACTGCTGGAACTGCCAGCATTGCCGCTGCTGGTGCTCGCCGAAGTGGTTCCAGGGCGAGCGCAGGCCGCCAGTATCATACTCATCATCGCCAGTGACATCACCACTGCGATCATAATCTTTACATGCTTGCTCTGCATATATGTAACACCTCTCTGTTGTGCTTCTATTCCGATGGTCCCGATTCTCTATTCAATAGCATAGGTCGGAAAGCGGGGGAGTGCAAATAAGGCATGTACAGGATATTGTGTGAGGGAAACACCTGATTTCTTCTGAGAATGTGCCTGACTTCTGACCTCCCGGCCTGCTCGCGCCTGCGGCGCTCACCTTATCGAGTGTGTCTGATTCTCGGAACCCTCGTGTGCTCGTGCCTGCGGCACTCACCTTCTGTATATTGCTGTGTGGAAAAATGCGCGAAGCGCATTTTTCCACACAGCAATATACATTCCTGGCGCGGCTCCGCCGCGCGACCAGCCAATCTGAGGGGCCGGGGAAGCGCTGCCCGGCAGGCTCAGCTATAAATAATCTCATCGTGTCGATTTTTAAGGAATATAAATATTCGCTTAGAATTAGATAATAACAACTGTATTTATTGATTTTTCGGAGCGGCTATGGTATGCTTACCAACGTGTTTACTGGACGGAAGAACAGAGGAAAGGAATTTAGAGATGCAAAAGAACTATGCTGAACATCACGCGAGCGTTCTCGTCAACGCTCCCGTACACCAGGTCTATGCCCTGTTTACGCACTTCAACGACTTCCCCAAATTTATGAGTTTTGTGAAGGAAGTCACCTACTACGACGATCAGCGCAGCCACTGGGTGGCCGACGTGGTTGGCCGCCATGAGTGGGATGCGGTAAACGAGGGGTGGATCCCGGATCGCCAGGTTGGATGGCGCTCGACGAACGGGCTGGAGAACTTCGGCAAGGTCACGTTTACGCCGGGTGGGAGCGATCAGACGCGCGTGGATGTCTTCATCAACTACAATCCACCTGCCGGCGTTCTGGGCGATGTTGGCGAGAAACTGGGCGCCGGGAGCCGTTTTGACAAAGTGTTGCAGGATGATCTGACGCACTTCGCGCGCATGGTTGATGAAGCTCCGGCGGGTGCGCTCGATCCCGAATCGTCTAACTATCTGTTCCGTCAGGGGAGCGCGGCAGCTCGGGGGACGACAACGGGCCGGCAGAACGAGACCATGTATAACAATCCCAACGCGGAACCCGGAAAGGTCGTAACCCCGGTCACTGATCGCGATATTACCGGTACGTCGAGCGAAGATCTCGCGCGGCAGCAGGATAGCTACGATACCGGCGCAGTCCCCTTTGAGACGCGGGAGACGTATCCCAGGAACCCATCATCCACGCGAGAGGAAAACTTGCCATAGCGGCGAGGGAGCACGACTCGCTACATGAAGTAACGGGGCACCAGGCTCGCCTGCGAGCCTGGTGCATCAGGAAAAGGGAGCCAGCCAGCCGCGCCAGCATCAAACGCGCTCATATGATCTCGCAGGCGAGCCTGGTGCATCAGGAAAAAGGAGCGGGGGGGTGAGCGCGTGGCGCTCACCCCCCCGCTCCCTTTTCCTGAGAGCAACGCAGTTGCGATGCGTGAAGGCGGTAAAGATGAGTCAAATAATCGAATGGCTGTGTATAGCGGTTTACAATCTGGAATATCACTGCCCCCTTGCTTATTGCAGCCGATTACATTGACATTCCCACCTGGATATGTTATACTTAGAGCGTTCCCAGAAAGGGATATCACCAGAGAACTCAACAGACTCTGGCACATGGCTAAAGGCCTTGCATTGGTAATCCCGAAAGGAGGCCCTATGAAGCCTATGAAGAAACCAATTCGTTTACTAGGGATGGTATTTCAGATTGACAACTAGGGCCCGTAGAGGCGGGCACATTGCTCCCCCTGAGCGTCTGACCACGTCCTGATTTCTAAGCTGCAAGCTGTGCTATTGCGCCTTGCAATGCTGTATTGGTGGCAATCTGCCGTTAGGAGTGGCAGGGGTAAACAGGGGGTTTTCTGATTACTTTTGGATAACTCCCCTGGCCTACGTGGATTAGGGCCGGGTTGATGTAACACAGGAGTTGTGTAGAAAAAGAGACACACGAGGGGCCGGACAAAGACATGTCCGGCCCTTTGTCTTTCCCAGACACCTCAGCGCCTACGGCGCTTCGCACCGGGAAGGGAAGAGGCTGCTGCGGCAAACTTCGTCTGCCGCAGCAGCCTCTTCCTTTCCCGGTCAGGGCAGTGCAGGTCTGGCGAGCAGAGCAGCAGCCTCTTCCCTTCCCGGTCAGGGCAACGCGGGGCTGGTGAGCACTGCCCACTCAGGGCGGCAAGCGAAGCAGCAGCCTTTTCCCTTCCCGGTCAGGGCAATACAGGTCTGGCGAGCAGAGCAGCAGCCTCTTCCCTTCCCGGTCAGGGCGGCAAGCGAAGCAGCAGCCTTTTCCCTTCCCGGTCAGGGCAGCGCAGGGGGCGAGGGGATCTACCGTCGCTGGCTCCCCCTGTCCTGCATTCCCAGAAAGGCGCCGGAGGGGCAAGGGTTATTCGGTGAGGGAGAGCACTGCCATAAACGCATCCTGCGGGATCTCCACATTGCCGACCATCTTCATGCGCTTCTTGCCCTCTTTCTGCTTCTCCAGCAGCTTGCGTTTGCGGGTGACATCGCCGCCATAGCACTTGGCGAGCACGTCCTTGCGCAGCGCTTTGACCGTCTCGCGTGCGATAATGCGCGAGCCTATTGCGGCCTGTATCGGCACCTCGAAGAGCTGGCGCGGAATCAGCCCGCGCAGCTTCTCGACGAGCGCGCGCCCCTGCGGGTAGGCTTTGTCGCGGTGCACGATCAATGAGAGCGCGTCGACGGGCACACCGTTGACCAGGATATCGAGCTTCACCAGGTCCGATTCGTGGTAGCCGGAGAAGCTGTAATCGAGCGAGGCGTAGCCCTGCGTGCGCGACTTGAGCTGGTCGTAGAAGTCAACGATCAGTTCCGCGAGCGGCATGGTGTAGGTGAGCAGGACGCGCTCGGCTTCGATATACTTCAGGTCTTTGTAGATGCCGCGCCGCGTCGTTACCAGGTCCATAATCGCGCCGATGTAGCGCGAGGGCGAGAAGATCGAGATATCCATCCACGGCTCCTCGATCTTCTCGATCTCGCCGAAAGAGGGCATTTCGGAAGGGTTATCGACCTGGATCACCTCGCCGTTGGTCTTCGTCACCTGGTATTCGACGCTGGGCGCGGTAGCCAGGATGTCCAGATTGTACTCGCGCTCCAGTCGCTCCTGGATGATCTCCATGTGCAGCAGGCCGAGAAAGCCGCAGCGGAAGCCGAAGCCGAGCGCGTTGGAGGTCTCAGGCTCGTAGAATAACGAGGCATCGTTGAGCTTGAGGCGGTCCAGGGCATCGCGCAGCAGTGGATAGTCGTTGCCCTCGACGGGATAGATGCCCGCGAAGACCATCGGCTTCGCCGGTTGATAGCCGGGCAGCGCCTCGATCTGGCCGAGCGCCTGAGGGATCGTCACTGTGTCGCCGACGCGGCAGTCTTTTACGTTCTTAAAGCCCGTCGCGATATAGCCTACCTCGCCGGTTGTGAGCGCTTCGGCGGCAACGAGGCGGGGATGGAAGTAGCCAACCTCCAGCGCCTCGGTAGCGCTGCCCGTCGCCATCATAGCGATGCGCTCTCCCTCGTGCAGTTGCCCATCAATCACGCGTACATAGGCGATCACCCCTTTGTAGGCGTCGTAATGCGAGTCGAAGACGAGGGCGCGCAGCGGTTGCTCTGGATCACCCCCGGGCGGCGGCACCTGGCTGATAATTGCCTCCAGGATATCCTGTGTGCCGATGCCCTCTTTGGCCGATGCCAGGATGCATTCGTCGCCGGGCAGGCCGATCACGTCCTCAACTTCCTGCTTCACCTTCTCGGGATCGGCGCTGGGCAGATCGATTTTATTAATCACCGGGATGATGGTGAGATCGGCCTCCAGAGCGAGATAGAGGTTGGCGAGCGTCTGCGCCTCGATCCCCTGTGTCGCGTCGATTACCAGCAGCGCCCCTTCACAGGCGGCCAGGCTGCGCGAGACTTCGTAGGTAAAGTCTACGTGCCCCGGCGTATCGATAAGATTCAGCTCGTATTCTTCGCCATTGAGCGCTGTGTAGCGCATGCGCACGGCCTGCGCCTTGATGGTGATACCCTTCTCCCGCTCCAGGTCCATCAGATCGAGCGTCTGCTCGATCAGTTCGCGCGGCGAGACCGTGCCGGTATACTCCAGCAGGCGGTCAGCGAGGGTTGATTTGCCATGATCGATATGTGCAATGATACAAAAATTTCTAATATGTGCTTGATCGGTCATTCCTCGATGATCCCTCCACACAAAACCTCATCGCCATCCTCGCCTCCATAGAAGACAGCGGCCTGGCCGGGCGTGATGGCGCGCTGGGGCTGCATAAGCCGGACCTGCACGCGGTTGCCCGCGAGGGGCGTAACCAGGGCAGGCTGCTCCTGAGCCTTGTAGCGCACACGCACGCGAGCCGCGAACGGCTCCTCCGGTGTGTCGCCGCTGACGTAATGCATCCTGCCGACGATAAATTCACTGCGGTTCAGCGCCTCCGCCGGGCCGACGATCAGAGCATTTTGAGCCGCGTCGATCTTGAGCACGTGCAGCGGCTCCCTGGCGGTAAGGCCCAGGCCCTTGCGCTGCCCGATGGTGTAGTAGGCCAGGCCGCGATGGCGTCCCAGTAGCCGGCCATCCTGGTCGTAGATCGGCCCCGGCCTGGGTATAGTGATGAGCGGCTGCCCGCTGGCTTCTCCACGCCCGCCCGCGCCGACAGCGACGGCTGCCGCCGCGTGTGCCGCTGCATAGCGATCAATGAAGCCGCGATAATCGTTCTGCGCAACAAAACAGATCTCCTGGCTCTCCGCCTTCGTTGCCACGCGCATGCCGCGCTCGGCCGCCATCGCACGCACCTGCGGCTTCGTATAGTTACCCAGGGGGAAGCAGGCGTGCGCCAGTTGGAACTGGTTAAGCACATGCAGCACGTAGGACTGATCCTTGTCGGGATCGAGGCCGCGCCGCAGCCGCCGCTTGCCCGTAACGGGGTGGTCGTCCACACGCACATAGTGGCCCGTCGCCAGGTAATCGGCGCCCAGGCCCAGCGCCCGCTTGAGCAGCACGGTGAAACGGATATGCCGGTTACAGGTCAGGCAGGGATTGGGCGTGCGGCCCGCAACATAATCCTCATAGAAGGAATCGACGATCTTATCCTTAAATTCCTGTTCGACGTTGACCAGATAAAAGGGTATGTCAAGCTGGCGCGCAACTCTCCTGGCGTCATCCACCGCTTCCAGGGAGCAGCACTTATTCTGCACGACGCGCTCAACGCCATCGTCCTCCGCCTCGATCACGCCGGGTTCCGACCAGAGGCGCAGCATAATGCCGATCACTTCGTGCCCTTGTTCTTTGAGTAGCGCGGCGGCAACCGAGCTATCTACGCCGCCGCTCATTGCGACGACTATGCGTGCCATAAGGATATCCTCTATAATGCATGTGCGTAGCCGCGTCATTTATCGCGCTTTTTGCCTGTAAAATGTTCTTATTAGCGCAATGAATCGCGCGGCCACGCAGCGGCTCTATGAACCACCGGATAATATATAGAAAAAAGGGCTAGCCGTGCATGGGGCTAGCCTCGCGTCTGTCTGCTCTCACTTTGCGTCGAGATATGTGTGTTATGCCCTTCTTCGCCTCGTTTAGAGTAGCACAGTGGGGAATAGTTGTCAATCTCGCGCCTGCGGCGCTCGCCGGATAGAGGGTGTGGTGTGAGCAGGCGCTTCGCGCCTGCTCACACCACACCCTCTATCCTTTGCGCGGCAGAGCCGCGCAGGCATTCTCTTATACCCAGATATCCGAGGTGCAGTCGCCGCCGGGATAGCGTATCTCGTGCGCGCGTGCCGGCCCTGCGGGTTCTTTGCCGAAGTCGACGTAGAAATTCTCGTTGATCTTCATGCCGCCCTGCTCGGTATCGCAATCGATCTGAAGCAGGTAGGAGCCGGTCTTTGCCAGATTGGGATAGAACTGGTTGTCCCAGGAGCTAAAGAGCGAATTGGTCACGTAGAGCCGCTTGCCGTCGAGGCTGAGTTGCAGCATCTGCGGGCCGCCCTCAAGCTTATGCCCCTGGATGGTGCCGGCCTTGTCCAGCAGGCCGCCGCACCAGACCTGGCCCGTCAGCCTGGGATGCGATGGATCGCTGATATCGTACTGGCGAATGTCGCCGTGCAGCCAGTTCGAGAGATAGAGATAGCGGTCATCCATCGAGATCACGAAATCCGTGATGAGCGAGGGCACCGGAAAAGGCCAGCCCGCGACCTCCACCGATGGTACGTCGATAACCTTCTCGACCTCCCATTTGCCGTTGGAGCGCTGCCAGTGCCACATGTTGCTGCTCAGCGCCGCTCCCACAAAGCCATGCGTGCTATCAGGATTGTGATGGAAGCGGACCTCCAGTGGGATCAGGCCATCCTCGCCAAGATCGATGCTCTGCTGGAGTTCGTGCGTGGACCAATCCCAGAAGTGGAGCTGGCGCCCGTATTTGCCGGCGGCAACGTCATCCAGATTGAAACCGCCGACGTAGGTCTTTGGCGCGGCCCACTCGCTGCTGACCATCGTATTGTGGCGCGGCTGATACCAGAAGTCGTAGTTGAAGCGCATGCCGTCGGCCTTATGTTCCCAGCGGCCTGCGATGTTGAATTCTTCATCGAGCAGCAGGAAGCCGCCGGGGGCGTTGCCCTGGCTGTCGCCAAGCATAGAGATCATTACATGCCCATCGGCCAGGCAGTGAACGGTATGCGGCGCGGTCAGATCGACCTTCTGCTTCACCTCTTCCGGCTCGATGACCTTATGCAGCTTCGGCGCTTTTTCATCGGAGGTATCGATGATGTGGATGCGGCTCGACTGCTGGCCGGGCACGATCAGGAAGCGGCGGGATTTGCTCTCGTCGCCGTGGCAGGAGCTGCACGCGTTCCAGCCGAAGTGGTGCAGTTCGTCGCCGACCTGCGGCATAGGGGTGCGATGGATCACCTGAGAGTAGGTACGTGAATTGGGGTCGACATCGATGGTCGCCAGGTAATCAGGCTCCTCGACACCCGTCCCCACGTAGAGAGCGACGGTATAGAGCACTTTCTCGCGCTCGGCCTGCATCGCCTCCTGCGGCGAGGCGTAGCCGGGGCCGCAACAGGTGTCATCGGAGTGATTGTGCTCATGGGTGGTGGTCATAGTTATGTTGTCCTCCTCCTTTCCGCTTTAGCGGGAAAAGCGCTAAGAGACGCACAATGCCTGACTGCTCACCGCTGCGCGGTTCGTCAGGTGTGGAGTCTGCGGGCCGAGTGCCTGCGGCACTCGGCCCGCAGACTCCACATTATCAGGTGCACCACAGGCGTATCAAATATCTGTATCAGGTTAACTGCATAATACATAGTCACTATGTATCATGGGTGCAGCGGCTGTCAAGGCAGGAAAGAGAGTCATACGCACTCGACTGAACCCTCGCTTTCGTGTATAATAGTGGCGGAATTGCTGGTAAGCGCGAGATACTAGAAAGCGCTATAAGAGCCTGTAAACGGAAGGGAAGCGCGACAGGCGTTCCGGCAGAGAAAATATTGGCTCGTGAAGCCGGAAAAACTCTCCACAGGCTGATGAGCAGGGAGTCAACATAATGCCAAAAAGATCAGGCTCTGCGCGTGGTGGGGCACAACGCAATCGGCCAAAGGTACAGAAAAACATTGAACTCGTGCGCCAGAGCGCCCCGCGAGAGCGGAGCAGCGAGGTGAGCGCGGCCCAGGAGGATACCGAGCTGGCCGCCGTATCGACGGCCACGGTAACAACTTCTGAGCCGGAAACGCAGAAGACGAGCGAGAGCGTAGCCCCGGCGCCAGAAGTAGAGAAGATATCTGAGAAACTCGCCTCCGCGCCCGTGCAGGAGGTCCAGAAGACGAATGGGAAAGCGGCGGTTCCCGCCGCGAAGGGGAGCGCTTCGGCGCGCCTCGCGGCCCGGCGCCAGGGCGGGGCGCGATCTCAGCGCAACGCAGCCACACTCATCACGGCGGAGCATTTTACCTACGTGCGCCGCGATCTCATCACCATAGGGATTCTTGCGGGCATCATGGTCGTGGCGATGATTATTCTGTACTTTGTGCTGGTGGTGAACGGGCTGTTTTAAAGGTTTGCCTGATTACCGGCAGCCAGTGTGCTCGCGCCAGCGGCGCTCGCCTTAAAGTGGTGTTGTGGCAAAATTGCCGGCAGCCAGTGTGCTCGCGCCAGCAGCGCTCGCCTTAAAGAAGTGGTGTTGTGGCACATGTGCGAAGCACATGTGCCACAACACCACTTCTTTGCCTGGCGCGGCGGAGCCGCGCGAACGGTCAGGGCAGGAGCGCGAGGACGCTGATAAGCTGTAAAACGAAGAGGCACTGTTACCTGATATCGCGTCTGGTAAGGTCAGTGCCTCAGAGTATTTTGTGATATGGCTGGTGAAACGGTATGGTGGAAGTGGCGGCGGATACCACCGCCGCGCGCAGATAGGTGGCCCCGGGTCAGTGTACCAGGGGGCTGGTGCCTATCCCGGCGGGAATACCGTGACGGTGCGCAGCGGGAATAGTGACACCCAGCACACGCTGCATAGCCATCGTATGGCTACAATCCCCCCAATCGTGGAAGAAGCGACAGGTGCATTGCCACTCGCCGTTGTCATAAGTGGTGGTGTGGACATCGTTTTCGCCGTGGAATTCGGCCTCGAAGCGTTTGAACTGAATCCGCTCCGGTTCTTCCGCATAGCGTTTGGCTTTCGCGATTTTGCTGATCATACTTGAGTTCATGATCTTGTCTTCTCCTTAAGAAGTCTAAAAACCACTCCGCGTCCACTTGATCGTCTATTCTATACGCTTCGTGGCGTAGCTTACTCCGTAGGTCGTGGGGTATTGTGTAAGGCTACGTTATGAATCGCGCCGACAGCTCGTAAAGGATCTTCATCCCTCCTTTCGTGCGTGCAATATTACTCTGATCGGCTCTCGCCGCTCTGTAGAGTAGTGGCCCAAAGAATGAAGAATAAATCGATGAGCCCGGCTGTCTGTGAGCGTATGAACGAAAGAAATAAAAAAACACCAGGGCAATATTTCCCCGGTGCGTTTATGTCTTTGTATCGGTCAGGTCAGTGTTAGTCGTCGCAGCCATCAGCAGCGTTTTCCTGTGCGATGTCTTTGAGACTAACATATGCATGCTTGCTACCTCACCCTGGTATGAACCGAGTGCAAACACTCTAGCCCCGCAACCGTCTTCATCTGACCGGCTCCAGGTTCTTCAGACTACAATGTCTTATGGTATTTGAGACGATTATACCATAGAGACCGGTGAAAGTCCACCCTTGAAGGCGCCAATCTTAACCTTTCTATAACTTCTCAGGAATGTCGCGCGGCGGAGCCGCGCCGGGAATATAGATTGTGGTGTGGCACAGGCCCATTGCGCCTGTGCCACACCACAAGATAGAAAAGGTGGGTACCTGCGTTGTGGATTGCTGGCTCGCTCGGGCCGGGCAGAGCGCTGTGCCCACCACAAGATAGAAAAGGTGTGTTCCTGCTGTGCACACCAGCGCAGGTTTCGTCCTTCGGCTCTATTGAGCGACCAGGCATTGTTCCTCGGTAAGCAGTTCATCGTAGAGGCCCTCCACCCGTGCAGCCACGCGCTCCCAGCTAAAACACAGCACGGAAACGCGGGCAGCAGCGCGCATACGCGCCAGCAGCGCGGCGTTGCCCAGCAGGGTATCGAGCCGCTCCGCGAAAGAGCCTGCCCAGCGCGGCACCAGAAAACCCGTCTCGCCATGACGAACAATCGTCGTCGGGCCGCCGGAGCGCGTTGCTACAACGGGCGTGCCGCAGGCCAGCGACTCGAGCGCGGCCAGGCCAAAGCTTTCGTGATACGAGGGCATAACGGTCACATCGGCGGCGCTGTAGAGCAGCGGCATCTCGTGGCGCGGGCGCGCTCCCAGAAAATGTGCACGGTCCGCGATGCCCAGCTTCGCGGCCAGGGAGCGCAATTGTTGCAATTCTCTGTCGTTGTCGAGTCTGCCGCCAGCAATTACTACGCGGGCCTTGTGCTCCATCATGGCGGCAGCGCGTAGTAAGAGATCGGGGCCTTTATATGGATCGAGCCTGCCGACAAAGAGCAGGATAGGCTGCTGCGCTGGCAGTCCCAGTTGTGTGCGCGCCTGCTCGCGGGTGCGCGGTGCAAACAGGCTGAGATCGATGCCGCAAGGGATAACCTCTACCCGGTGCACCGTTGCTCCATAGTAGCGAATCAATTGCTGGCGCTCCTCGACGGTGGGGGCAATAATACGATCCGCATGCTGGATCAGCCAGCGCTCTTTTTCGGCCCGCAATGGCGATTCTGGCTCGCCAGGGTGCGCCAGTTGTTTCATACGCGCCAGGGTATGGAACATGGTAATGTGCGGTGTGTCCCATTGCCGGGCAAGATGCTGTGCGCTGATGCCAGAGAGCCAGTAGTGGCTATGGATGAGATCGTAGCGCAGGGCATGGTTGCGCCTGAATTCTTCGATGTTACGGGTGAATAGCGGTAGATATTGATAGAGATCGTGTTTGGGAATAGGTAATGCAGGGCCAGCGTCGATATGGACAACGCGTATATTCCCTTTCAGTTGAACAATAGCGGGCGTGTGCTTATTGGTGCGGCGGGTAAAGATATCGATGTTGTGATGGTACTGAGATAACGCGCTTGCCAGTTCGCGCATATAGACGTTCATGCCCCCGGCATCCTTCGTTCGCCCCGGGTGATCCAGCGGCGACGTATGAACGCTGAGCATGGCAATAGAATATGGCATATCAACTATGCTCCTTCCCTATAAGATTGTTAGCGACGTTCATTGCAGATGCGGGGCCAGCGCCCTTCGTTCGCGCATTTAGTGCGGGCCGGTTGTGCGAGCATCTGGCAACCTCCTTTCTTCACAGCAGAGTTTATTGGGCGGCCCCCTCAAAGGGAAATCCGCCGGGCTTCTATCACTAAAAAACAAGCCACACGAAGCATTCTATTTCTTATTAGCGTCTAATTCTCAACGCCCTGGCGTTCTCTCGCCGGGGCGTTGCACGACAGGTGCGAGCCAGCGATGAGGCAAAAAGCAGGCATATTCTCAGGACTGCTTTTCGCGGCAGCGCAGATCGTTGATAGCATCGTACATCTCGGCGACACCGATGCCCGATCCCTGCGCAAGCTCCTTCAGCAGCTCGGTGCGGCGTTCAAGAGCGGCATTGAAGTCCTGGCTGGAGATGCCGGCCCATGACGCCAGATCGTCGAGGATCGCCTGGTCGGCATGCTCGAAGCTGTCATCGAAATTGTTCCAGAGGGAGAGCGGGATGGGTACGATAGCCTCTGGTCTTCGCGGATCGGCCTCCGGCTGGAGGAAATGCGTGGTAAACCAGCGGCGGCGGGCCGGGTAGCTGCGCCCGGCCAGCCCGATATTCACCACGAGTCCCAGGCGCCGTATATCTTCCGCGTTCAGGCGCAGCTCATGGCGATAGAGATAGAGCACGTCGTCAATCGTATCGGCGTGGACGCTGGTCGCGATATGATATCCACGCGCGGGGAGTGACAGATAGCGGCGGGCGACGCGCCCCCACATGTAGATAGGCAGGTGATCGCTGACCTCGTTGCAGAGGGCATAAGTTGTGGAAGGATCAATATCGGGCAGGCGAGTAAATGAGAAGGTTTCATACATGCCGGACATGTACGCTAGCGCGGTCCCTTCGGGCAAAAATTGCAGCAGCGCGTTCAGCGTCGTCGTTTTGCCGATCCCCGGCTGAGGATCGGTAGGGCCGGCGACGGTGAGCGATGCGCCGTGCTCCAACAGCAGCCAGACGAGGGCAGCGGTCTCGGCATCCACGCTGCCGAGCGCGATGATCTGCGCTATGGACAGCGGGCGCCGCGATTCATAGTGCCAGTAATAGCGTTCATAAGGATCACGCGGATCAAACATGCTCTGTATCCCTTCCCTCGCGAATAGAACACTTTATCATGCCCTGTAACTTATGTCTTCTGTTCTCCTGCCTTCTGCTCCTCGCTGGCGCTCTGCTCCTCGCTGGGCACGGGCAGCTTTGGCGGATGGAGCCAGCCGGGATGGGGACTCCAGCCGATGGCGAGGATGCGGGGCCGGTTTTCGCCATCCAGTTCGACCATGCTTACCGAGGCATTGTCGATCATCAATGAGCCAGCGCGTTTAGCTTCCAGGCCGGTATAGTGAGCAATTATAAGCTTGATGACATCGGCATGCGCGACAAAGGCGGGGTAGGCCCCGATATCCTCTCTGGCGCACCAGCGTTCGATGGCCGCCACTGCGCGCTGCTGGACCTGGGGGAAGGTTTCGACGCCCTGCGGGGCCACGCTGGGATCCTGTACGTAAGCCTTCCAGCCTGGATCATTTTTGCTGACCGTCTCTATGAGCTGTCCTGCCCAGGGGCCGACATCGGTATCCATCAGTTCTGGTTCCAGTTGTATCTCCAGTGATCGCCCCCGCGCGACGATCTCAGCCGTGTCACGCGCCCGATCCAGCGGGCTGCTGATGATGGCGCTGATCGGCAGGACCGTCAGCGCTTCGGCGAGGCGCTCTGCCTGTTTGCGCCCGGTATCGTTCAATTCAACTCCTGGAAGCTGTCCAGGGAGACGACGTTCAACGTTCCATGTAGTTTGCCCATGTCGAATAAGGAGCAACGTTCGTTTCATGCCACCAGATGTACTTTCCACAATTTGCCGGTACTGAAACTGAA
The DNA here is from genome assembly GCA_035294325.1 of Ktedonobacteraceae bacterium. Lineage (GTDB taxonomy): Bacteria > Chloroflexota > Ktedonobacteria > Ktedonobacterales > Ktedonobacteraceae > DATGLE01. The sequence continues at coordinate 16,643 of DATGLE010000238.1, forward strand.
TCTGGAGCCGCCAGCGCAGGAAGCGCCAGCCCGTAGAGAGGTAGAGCCAGAGAATGTATAGCAGGCTGTATGCCGCACCGATAAGATCTCTCAACGTAGCCTCGAATACCCGGGCGGCTGATGCTCTTGTACTGCCTGGTTGGCCGACCCATGTCTTACGCGCGTCTGCAAAAGCGCGCTCCACAATCCAGTTTTGCTTGCCTTCTATTGTATCAGCGTCAACCTTGAGACGCAACCTGCCCATCAGGCGGCCAGAAAAAGCCGGCTTGACAAAGCCCCGGCGATGCGATAAAATCCTGGTGTCGTTGCGCGCGCAATAGATGAAGCGTTGTTCTTGCCTCGTTCGTCTAGTGGCCTAGGACGCCACCCTTTCAAGGTGGAGATCACGGGTTCGACTCCCGTACGAGGTATTATTTCCGCTAGTATTTCCAGAGAGGTCTGGCAGGCGTCACTTATTTAGCCATGTCAGACCTCTTTGTTTTGCAGCCTGCTCTGCTGCGGCTTTCATTGCCACGAAAGGTAAGATGACCATGATTAGCGTAGAAGAAGCTCTTGAGCGTATTTTATCCGAGATCGAGCCACTGAACATTGTACAGCTTCCGCTCTCCGAAGCGCTCGGCGCGGTGCTTGCGCAGGACATCATCGCGCAGGAAGATATTCCTCCCTTTGCGAACTCGGCCATGGATGGGTTCGCGCTCCTCAGCAAAGATAGCAAGCCGCGCGATGGGCAGCCGCCGCGCCTGCGCGTCACCGGAGGAGTCGCAGCCGGTTATGTCGCAGATCGCCCTGTCGAGGAAGGCACGGCCATGCGCATCATGACCGGTGCTCCGGTGCCTCCGGGGGCCGATAGCGTCATCCAGGTCGAACTGACGCGCTTCGACGGTCCCGAGAGCGAATGGGTAGAGGTATTGCAGGAGGTCGCTCCGGGGAACAATATTCGCCCTGCCGGCGAGGATATACGCGCCGGGCAGTGCGTCTTGCGCCGTGGCGCCGAGATCGGGCCGTGGGAGATCGGCGTGCTGGCGACGCTCGGCTGGGCTATGGTGCCCGTTGTGCGCCGCGCCCGCGTGGCGATCCTGGGCACCGGAGATGAAGTTATCGACGTGGATCAGCCCTTGCAGCCGGGCAAGATTCGCAATAGCAACAGCTATTTGCTGGAGGCAGCCGTGCGGCGCGCCGGGGCGGAGCCTCATCGCCTGGGCGTTGCGCGGGATACCGTCGAGAGCTTGCGTGAAAAGTTTAGCGCGGCCGTTACCCACGATCTCATCCTGACCTCCGGCGGTGTCTCCGTGGGCGACTTCGATCTCGTCAAAGATATCATGCAGGAGCAGGGCGAGATCAACTTCTGGCGCATCAATATGCGCCCCGGCAAGCCTGTGGCCTTCGGGCATATCAAAGGCGTCCCATTGCTCGGCCTGCCCGGCAATCCTGTTTCCAGCGCCGTCACCTTCGAGCTATTTGGTCGCCCGGTGATACGCAAGATGCAGGGCCATACGCGCCTGGTCAGGCCGCAGATCGAGGTTGTTGTCGAGGATGGCGTGCAGGATCGAGCCATGCGCCGCCATTACGTGCGCGCTCACGTAGAATGGCGCGATGGCCGCTTCGTAGCTCGCACCACGGGCAACCAGGGTTCCAATATCACCACCTCGCTGCTCAATGCCAATGCTTTCTTAATCATCCCGGAGGGAGGCACCGAGGTGCGCCCCGGCGATACCGCGCAGGCCATGATGCTCGACTGGCCGGAGATCGAGATCCCCGCGCCTCGGTCTCGCCTTTCGTAGCCACGCGCTTTATCGCGCCCGGCGGCCCTCTACAGGCCGGCGCAGGCGCGATAAAGCGCGTGGCTGCGCACAGAGTGACCTCGCTGCTTCTGATTGTTACCTTTCAGCATCGCACGGCTGCGCACCGGAGGACTTCTCCAAAGCTGGTTGCAGTTCACCATCGCGCAGCTACGCACAATGGGGATAGCCGCTTTAAGTGTTAACCCGCATTAACACTTCTGATCTCAGCGAAGCGCCCCGCGCAAATCGGCGCCGTCAAGTGTGGCCCCGTTCAGAAGCGCCCTGGTAAGATCCGCTCCTCTCAGGTCGGTTGCGTTCAGATTTCCTTCCCGGAGATCGGCTTCGCTGAGGCTGGCGCGGTAGAGATCCGCGTGGCAGAGATTGGCCCTGTATAGATTAGCCCGGCTCAGGTCGGCGCCGCTCAGATTGGCGTCGCTCAGATTCGCATGGACGAGCAGCGCGCGGGTAAGATCCGCATCGCTGAGTATAGCTGCACTCAGGTTGGCATGGCTGAGATTGTTTCCTTGCAGGTTGATCTGGCGGAGGTTGGCCCCATGCAGGTCGGCGCTGTACAGATTAGCTTCGCACAGGTTGGCCCCGCGCAAGTCAGCCGCCGCCAGCACCGCCCAGCTCAGATCCGCTCTGGTAAGATCGGCGGCACGCAGATCTGATCGGCTGAGGTTAGCCCAGGAGAGCGTGGCTTCCCCGAGTTGCGCGTGGCTGAGATCAGCCATAATAAGATCGGCCCCGACAAGATTAACGCCACAGAGATTGACACCCTTGAGGCTGCTTCCGCTGAGGTTGGCCCCACCGAGATTAACCCCGCCGAGGTTGGCTCCGTTGAGCAGCGCACCTCGCAGGTCGGCTCCGCAGAGCCGCGCCCCGTAGAGATCCGCTCCACTGAGGTTGGCCCCATTGAGCTTCACCCCGTAGAATATCGCGCCACAGAGATTAGTCTGTCTGAGATCTGCTCCACTCACAATGGCCCCGCTGAAGTTTGCTTCGCTAAGATTGGCTTGAAAAAGACGAGTACCTGAAAGGTTAGCTTCAATGAAGTTGGCCCTGTGAAGGTCGGCTCCACAGAGGCTCGCATTCTTGAGGTCGGCTCTCCCCAGGTTTGGTTGCAGCTCTCGCTGTTTTGCTCGCCAGGCATTCCAGACTTTTGCGCCTTTTTTGAGCAGATTGAGATGATACAGGTTTGCCATGTGCTGTGCCATCCATTTCTCTTGTTTTCTGGCTTCTGAGGGGTACTCAGCAAGGATTTTCTCTTCCCCCTTTGCATTGTATCAGAAGCAGGGCAGGCACTGCCATAGTTTTAGGGCAATTGCCAGAGCAATTTTTGAGAAGATGTCCTGTCTGTTGATGTTACTGCGAGTTCCAATCTCTGTACCTGCACTTCGCACCTGGATTGCGCTTCAACGGCTGTAATTTATACTGAGATCAGCGGAACGGCCAGCAGGGCAAGAAGAATGCCGACGGTCTGGATACGTGAAACGCGCTCTCGCAGCACGAGCACCGCGAGCAGCACCGTCGCCGCCGGGTAGAGCGATGAGAGAATCGCTGCGACATCGAGGCGCCCCGAGTGAGTGGCGAGCACAAAAAAGGCGTTGCCGATGGCATCCAGCGTCCCCGCGCACAGCACAAGGGGCATGGTAAGTATCGCAGGCTGCACGCGCTGACGCCGGATCAGCCCGATAACCAGCAGCAGCAGCACCGATGTAAGGCGAGCCACCGCCAGGGGCCAGAAAGTCTCTCCATGACTCACGCGACTGATGAGGATGAAAAAACAACCGAAGCCGCAGCCGGCCACCAGTGCCAGCCCGATGCCCTTTGGTCGCCCCGTCGCTCGTTCCGGGCGCGATATCAACCCGATAGCGAGCAGCGCCAGAATGAAGCCGCCGATCTGGAACGGGTTGGGCAGCCCCGTGGTAAAGGCGGCGAAGATGACGGGCAGCCCGGCGGTGAGCATCGCCGAGAGCGGGGCCGCGATGCCCATGTTACCTATTGAGAGCGCCGTATAGAAGGCGATCAGCCCTACCGCGCCGGCCAGGCCGGCCAGCGCGCCCCACATAACATCGAACGATCCCGGCAGCGGCTCGCGCCAGATCAGGGCGAGCGCGGTGAGCAATACGAAGCCAACCGCGTAGGCGGCCAGCACGACGCTTGATGCGTTAGCGCGGCGGGAGGCGAGGCCGCCGGAGAAATCGCCGCTTCCCCAGCAGAGAGAAGCGGCCAGGCCAAAGATGACGGTAGCGAGGGCGCGGCTCATTATGAATCCTTGCTTCTTAAAGAGGGTAGTATTTATGGATGTGCAAGTCTGCCTGACTGCTCACCGCTGCGCGGTTCGCCAGGGAATGGAGGTTGCAGGCTGAGCGCCGCAGGCGCTCAGCCTGCAACCTCCATTCCCTGGCGTGCGCCGCAGGCGCACAAAAACAAGCACATCAGGTTTATTAAACTTCATTTATTTGCCAGCATTAGTCAGGGCGGCCAGATCTGCGTCGCCCAGTTGCAGCGTGACGGCTCCCATCAGTTCGCGTACCTGCTCTGGCGAGGTTGCGCTGGCGATGGGGGCGGTGATGCCGGGCTGCGCCATTACCCAGGCCAGTGAAACCTGCGCTGGCGTGGCGTTGCATCGCGCCGCGATCCGATCCACAGCCTCAAGGATGGCGAAGCCGCGCTCGTTCATATAGAGCTTCTGCACGCTCTGCGCGCGCGGACTCTGCGGCAGCGGCTGTCCGGGGCGATACTTGCCCGACAAAAAGCCGCGCGCGAGGGAATAGTAGGCGATGACGCCGATCTCGTGCTCAACGCATACCTGTTGCGGTCCGTTCTCGTACTCCTCGCGTTCTACCAGGTTATAGAGCGGCTGCAAGCACTCGTAGCGCGCGTAGCCGTGCTGCTGGCTGACCTGCTCGGCTGCTACAAGGCGCTCCGCTGTGAAGTTTGATGCGCCAATGTAGCGTACCTTGCCCTGCTGCACCAGGTCGTTGAATGCCGCCATCGTCTCCTCAAGCGGCGTCCCGGTATCATCTTCGTGGGATTGATAGAGATCGATCACATCTGTTTGCAGCCGTTTAAGCGATTCTTCTACCGCCGCGAAAAGGTACCTGCGCGAGAGGCCGCGCTTATCGGGGGCCATCGGCTTGCCGACTTTGGTTGCAATGATAAGCTTATCACGATTGGCGCGCTGCGTCATCCAGCGCCCGATCACTGCTTCGGATTCGCCGCTGGCGTAGATATCGGCAGTATCGATAAAGTTGCCTCCGGCCTCGACGTAGGCATCCAGAACGGCGAAGGCTGTGCGCTCATCGATGGTTCTGCCAAAAACATTGCTCCCCAGGCAGAGCGGTGTAACATTCAGGTCCGAATGTCCTATTTTGCGGGTTGGCATGCGCTCTCCTTATCTCTGTAGATTTGCTTCCTCCTGAATCATATCATATAGAAGCATCGTTAACGGGGTACTTGAGTCTCTGCGTGCTCTTTGGCTCGCCACTCGCGCGGCTTCGCCGCGCAATGAATGGAGAATATGTGGCGAAAGATGCGCGCCGCGCGGCTTCGCCACATATTCTCCAGATAGGGAGCGCCTGCTGCCGGAAGGAAGGCACGCTCTCCTCCCCGGCGTGGCGCAGCCGCGCAACTCCATCCGGCGAGCGCCGCAGGCGCGAGCATGCGAAGGCGCCGGAAATCAGACTATGGAATTTGACAATATCAGATCTCTGCCGCTATCATGGTAGCAGGAAGCTCCAGAATATTTGTGTTGATAAAAGAGCTACAGGTTGATATTTAGAGAGATGCCATGCCACGTTGCCCCAATCCGCGCTGCCAGATAGATTACCCGCCGGGGACGGTCCAGTGTACGAACCCGTTCTGCCGCTGCCTTCTTCCCGAGGCCGTTGTTGCCGGACGCTATCGTATCGAGACGTTGATCGGCATTGGCGGCATGGGCGCGGTCTATCGCGCCAGCGATACCTTCGAGATGGAGCAGGTGGCGCTCAAGGTGCTCTCGCTCTCCAGCAACATAGTAGATATCACGACGGCGGTAGAGCGCTTCCGGCGCGAGGCGCGTTATGCTCACCAGTTGAAGCATAAGAACATCGTCCCGGTACTGAATTTCGGTCAGGATGGCAACTTGCTCTATCTTGCCATGCCGCTAATCACCGGCGGTACGCTGAAAGCGCTGCTCAAAAGCGAACTGCCGCTGCCCACGCAGCAGGCGCAGCGCTATCTCAACGACATCGCCGCCGCTATCGATACGGTCCATGCTCATCCCCAGCAGATCGTGCATCGTGATATCAAGCCTTCCAATCTGCTCATTCATCAGGATGATGGTCGCCTGGTGCTGGCCGATTTTGGCATTGCGCGGGCGATGCAGCAGGAAAAAATTCTAACGCAGCAGGGCTGGTCGCTGGGTACGGAGCATTATATTGCCCCTGAGCAGGAGCAGGGGAAGGCGCAGCCGGCCAGCGACATCTATGCAATGGGCGTGGTGGCTTACCAGATGTTTACCGGATTGCTGCCCTTCCAGGCCGTCGTAAGAAGCCGCGCCGCAGAATTGCCGCCACCGAGCGCGTTAAACCCCGCCCTTCCGCCGTCTGTGGATGTCGCCATTCTGCGCGCCATGGATGTCGATCCCCGCAAGCGTTTCAAGTCGGCGAGCGCTTTCGCGCAGGCCGTGAATGAAGCGCTTGCGGCTGAGAACATCTGGTCGGCGTCAACCATCACCTCCACGCTGCCCGCGACCAGCAACGCCAACGTCATTGTGCGCACCATCGTTCCTGAGAATCCCTGTAGCAACTGCGGGGGCGAGAACCGCAGCAGCTCGCGCTTCTGCCGTCACTGCGGCCACAGCCTTGACGAGACCGCGCCGGTTATCTCCGATATGTGTCAGATCGGTTATCTCAGCGATAACGGACAACAGGCTCAGGAGAACGAGGATATGCTGCTGGTAGTGCAGGGATTGTGCGTCAATCTCGCTCCTCCTCCACGCCCTTTCGGCCTCTTCGCCGTGGCTGATGGCCTGCGCGGGCCGGAGGGAAAGTCGACGGGCGGACATGAAGCAAGCCGCCTGGCGGTTGAGACACTGACCGATATCCTGCTGCCCCTGCTGGCGATATCTCCTCGCTCGCGCTCACACGCCACGCCGCAGCACAACACGCTCTCGCCGGGAGGGCAGCGCCAGCCGAGTACAGCGCTGCGCGGCGTGCCGCCGCCGGACGAGATCATCGAGCAATGGATCAAAGATGCGGTGCGCCAGGCCAATCGTGTGATCTATCACTGCAACGCCGACTATGATACGCATATGGCCTGCACGCTGACCGCTGCCCTGATCTACAAACAACGGCTTTACGTTGCCAGCGTGGGCGATAGCCGCGCCTATCGTTACAGCGCCACTAAAGGGTTACAGTGCATTACCACCGATCATACGATGGCGGCCAATCTTGTCGCCGCGCAGCTTCTGCTACCTGATGAAGTGTATAAGAGCGCGAAACGAAACCAGCACTATCGCTATCTCGGGCGCGACTACCAGGTGCCCGTCGATACGTTTTGCTGCGAGATCGAGCCTGGCGATCTGGTTCTGCTCTGCACCGATGGCCTCTGGCATATGGTGCGTGATGAACACCTGGCCGATCTGCTGGCGCAGCCGGGAGCGCCTCAGGAGCGGGTTCGTCGGCTGGTGGATGCCGCGAACCGTGCGGGTGGTGAGGGCAACGTCAGTGTCATCGTTGTAAGTTCACAGTGACTTTAGCTGGCGCCACTGCTCCTTCCAGTTCGACAGCCAGGGGGAGCGTGACCATAAATGTCGAGCCGCGCCCCAATGCGCTCTCGACGCTGATGGTGCCTTTGTGTGCGCGTACCACCCAGTCAACGATAGCCAGGCCGAGGCCCGATCCCCCCTGCGCCTTCGAGCGCGCGGGATCGGCGCGATAGAAGCGCTCGAAGATATGCTCAAGGTCTTTTGGCGCGATGCCGATGCCCGTGTCAGCGACGATAAGATGCGCATGCGTGGCGCAGGTCTCGACAGAGACGGTGACACTGCCCCCGGCGTTATTGTAGATCAGCCCGTTGTCTACCAGGCTCATGATGACCTGGATCAGCCGTGCCGCGTCACCCAGCACGATAGCGGGTTGGAGCGTTCCTGTGCGCAGCGTCATTTTGCGCTCGGCGGCCAGCGGCTCAAGGCTCTCCACCACATCGGTAGCCAGCAGGTCGAGATGCACCGGATCGTGGTCAAAAAGCACCTGCCCTTCGTCCGCGCGGGCCAGCGCCAGCAGGTCATTGATAAGGCGGCCCAGGCGCTCAGACTCGGCGTTGATCTCACGCAGTACCGCGACGTAATCCTCTGTGCTGGCGGGCTGAGCGAGGGCGACCTCGGTCATGTTGCGCACCACGGCTACAGGAGTGCGCAGTTCGTGCGAAGCGTCGGCTACAAAGCGGCGCTGCTGCGTAAAGGCGCGTTCCAGCCGCCCGATCATCTGATTGAAGATGATCGCAAGGTCTCGCACTTCGTCTTTTGCCAGGGGCACGCTCACGCGCTGGTGGAGATCTCTGGCCCCGATCTCGCGCGCCGTAGAGGCGAGGCGGTGGATCGGCCTGAAAGCATGCCCGGCCAGCCAGTAGCTGCCAAAGGCGCTCAGGATGAGCATAAAAGGCGTGGTGAGAAACAGGCCAAATAGAATACGCTGCAATGTAGCGTTGAGCTGGTCGAGCGATTGCCCCACCTGAACGATGCCGACGGTTTTCCTGCTGTTCACGAGCATGGTGCTGTAGATCCGCTCCTCCTGCCCGTCAGGGCGGGTAATCGTGCCGCGCCAGGGATGGCCTTTGAGCGGATCGCTAAGACTGATCGCGGGTATGGGCAAGTAGTTGAAATTGCCGCTATTATAGATGATGTTGCCCCGAAGATCGAAGATGCGTACCAGGATGTTTTTATCGACAGGGGGCCGCACCGGCAGTGTGTAGTTCCCTATATGCTCGGCGCTATCCGGCGGAATATCATCGTCATAGTCGATGGTTGCCGATGGTGCGTCCAGTTCTGCCAGTTCGTTGACGACATTTTTCACAGAGAGCTGTCCATGTATCAATGAAATGCCCTCGGCTACTTGCAGCGCGCGCAGTTGCAGGACCGTATCGAAACTGGAGGCCAGTATTCCCTCCAACGTCATGTAGAAGATGGCGCCGAAGATCAATATTAGCCCGGCGGAGACGATAGTGTACCATAAGGTCAACTGCATACGAATCCCCGGCGGGGTAAAGTTCCTCAAGGTATTGAAACGCATGGTCAGGCCGGTTCCTTGAGCTGATAGCCCGATCCGCGCACTGTGCAGATCACATCGGGTTCGTTCTGGCTGCACAGTTTGCGTCTCAGGTAGCGAATATAGACATCGATGACGTTAGAGAGATGCTCGGTATCGCCATCCCAGACATGCTCGGCGATCATTGATCGGCTCAGCACCTGGTGAGGATGACGCATAAAAAATTCCAGCAGCGCGTACTCCTTGTTGACCAGCGAGATGACGCGCTCTCCTCGCCGTACTTCGTGTGTATTCGTATCCAGAGTGATATCCATAAACTGCAAGACGGGATTTTTCATCGGGCTGCCCCGGCGCAGGAGCGCGCGCACGCGCGCTTCCAGTTCGCTAAACGCGAAAGGCTTCACCAGATAGTCGTCCGCGCCCAGATCCAGGCCCTTGACGCGCTGCTCGACGGCATCCAGGGCGGTCAGAAGCAGGATGGGCATGGTCTTCTCCTGCTCGCGCAACTGCTTGCATATGGCAAAGCCATCGAGATTGGGCAGCAGGACATCCAGGATGATGAGATCATAGGGGGTTGTGGCAGCCATCAACAGGGCGTCCTCTCCGTCGGGAACCAGGTCAACGGCGTAGTGGCTCCCCTCTAATCCCTTCTTCAAACTGGGGCCTAAACGTGGATCATCTTCAACTACCAGGATGCGCATACGGCGTGTTTTCCTTCCTGAAACACCATCGCATTGATCGCCATACACCACGACTCCTGTAGTGTACAACGACCAATGCGATGTTTGCTAGTGTATAGCCTCTTCATTAAACCGCCATGAAAAAGCGCCGGCTGTCCTTTATCTTTCAGGCAGGGTAAGATGATCCCCCTGCCAGGTGAAGATGCCTCACTGCGTCGTAGCAGTACCAGGCGCCATGTTTTGCCAGCAGCGCAGCACTTCGGCGACGCTCCATGCCTGGGCAAAGCAGCCGGCGGGCGTAAAAGGCGGCTCCGGCTCCGCTACCTCGCTTAATGTTCCCAGGCATGCCTCCCACAATTGTGCGACAAAAGGCCGGAGCAGGGCCGACAGCGCGGCGGGGTCGTTGTGGACGCGCAGGTAGACATCGCAATATGCGCCAATCAGCCAGGGCCAGACTGTTCCCTGGTGGTAGGCGCCGTCGCGCTGCCAGCGATCACCGTTGAAATGATCGTGATAATTGGGATCGCGCGGACTCAGCGAGCGGGGTCCCTGCGGCGTGAGCAGTTGTTCGGTGACGCATTGCAATATGCTGGCCGCCTGCTCATCGGTGAGCAGATCGTGCCTCAGCGACGCGGCGAACAACTGGTTGGGGCGCAGCGCTGTGTCGTTCTGGCCGATGCGGCCATCGACATCGACGACATCGTAGAGGTAGCCGCCTTCCGCATACCAGAAGCGTTCGGCAAAATGCTTGCCGACCTGCGCGCGCAGCCGGCTATACTGTGCGGCGTCAATCGAGAGATGCACGGCCCAGGATTCCATCAGGGCGAGCGCATGATACCAGAGCGCGTTCACTTCGACGGGCTTTCCGCGCCTGGGCGTCACTACCCAGCCGTCGACCTTCGCGTCCATCCATGTTACCTGCACGCCCGGTATGCCGGCGTGCAGCAGGCCATCATAAGGATCGATGCCGATGTCGTAGAGCGTGCCGCGCACATGCCACTGGATGATATCGGCGAGCCTGGGAAAAAGCTCTTTGAGCAGCGACCAGTCTCCGGTAAGCGAAAGGTAGCGGTCAATGGCGTGAAACATCCAGAGCGTGGCGTCCGCCGTGTTATATTCCGGCGTCTCGCCGCTATCGGGGAAGCGGTTGGGGATCAGCCCGTTGTGGGTGAAGGAGGCAAAGGCTTTGAGCAGGCCGCGCGCCTCGCTGTAGCGTCCCGTACACAGCAGCAGGCCGGGCAGCGAGATCATGCTATCGCGTCCCCAATCGGTGAACCAGGGGTAGCCGGCGATAATGGTCTTGCGATCAGGCGAGAGGCGCCACAGCGTGCCGGTTGGCGTTGCTTTGCTGTAGTCGGGGCGCGCGACGATGAATTGATCGGCGGCAACGATGAGGCGCGCGCGAACGGGGTCGCTCTCTTGCAGTGTATCCGTGGAGCGATCCGCGACGGCGAGTAATTGCTTGATGCGCTGCTGGTGCCGGGCGAGGGCGCGCGTCACCGCCTCTTCGTGGCGCACGCTGCCGAAGTCGCGCGACAGCTCCGTTTCGGCGGAGAGAACAAGTGTTGCATGCATACCGGGGGCGATGGGGATGCGGAATATCCCCGGCTGGTAGACATCCTCGTGGTCCTGTAGCCCACGCTCACGCTCGCGGCGGTGCAAAACATGCCAGTACCAGTGGCCGGTCGGCGTGAAGGTCGCGGCGGGACTCATCACTAACTGATAGGCCGGGGCGGTGTCGAAGGCGCGCACGCGGCAGTGGTTGCCCTGATTCTCGACGATAAAATGCCAGTCGTCCGCTCCCTGTGTCGAGCTGTGGTAGTCGCGCGAGAGGCAGAATGGCAGCAGCGCCAGCGAGATCTCCTGCCTCTGCCCATCACCAGTCTGCCCCTCATCATCGTTGAGCGTACCGTGCAGCGTATAACGCACGAAAGTCGTATTCTGGCCGTACTCCATCCAGATACGCTTCTCCAGTGTGAGCGTGTCGTTGAGGCGATAGGTGAAGCAGGGGATATCGCCCTCCAGCGCCACGCTTTCGAGGTAGCGGTAGCCCTGCGGATCAATCGTGCCGTCCTGGTACTCATTCACGCCCAGCTTCACAGGTTTTCCGTTGAGCAGCGTCACCTCCTCGTTCACCGCCGTTACCAGTACGAAGCGCTCAACCGGAGGGTGCAGCGCTGCCACCAGCAGGCCATGATAGCTGCGTGTGGTCGCGCCCGCCAGCGAGCCGGAGGCGTAGCTGCCGAGTCCGTTCGTAACCAGCCATTCATGGTCCAACGCTGCCTGCACGTCGCCGCAAATATCGCGTCCCACACGCAGGTGCCAGGCATGCGCCGGCGAGTGGGATAATGGATCTTCCGTGCGCTCTTGTTGCAGTGCCATGCCTTTTACTCCCCCCTGGGCATTTTCAAGTATTGTTCAAGT
>DATGLE010000239.1:0-2029 GCA_035294325.1 Ktedonobacteraceae bacterium
TTCAGACCTGTCCATTCGCTGTTCACAATCGCTCAGGGCTGCTTTTTCCTGTGGCTTACTCTCAACTACGTGCCGTTATTGCTTTACGCCATCAGCATAGCGAGACATAAGAGCGCCCATCAGGAGGTGGCCTTCGAACTGGAGCACAAAGAGAGATACCTGCTCAAGTATACGCTGCAATCAGCGTTGTTCCTGTTCATCCCGTTTGCTATGCTCGCGCTTGCCATCTACCAGGAGAGGAAAAAGCGTTCGCAGCATTGACTCTGAGAGGGGGGTCGCGCGGCTCCGCCACGCAAGGGAAGGATATTGTGGTGTGCCACGGGCGCAAAGCGCCCGTGGCACACCACAATATCCAGAAGGCGAGCGCCGCAGGCGCGAGCATGTGAGCCTGGCGGAAACAAATGCACTCTGAAAATGGAGATAGAGTATTATGTCAATATATACAAACCCCGAATTGATGATCGAGGCAAAGGATCTTTACCGCAGCTTCGGCGCGAAGGACGCCGTATCGGGCATCAGCTTCAGTGTGAGGCGCGGCGAGATCTTCGGCCTGCTCGGCCCCAACGGCGCCGGCAAAACCACCACCATCCGTATGCTGACAGGGCAGATTGATCCGAGCAAGGGCTATGCATCCGTCGCGGGCTACGATGTGGTCAAGGGGCGCCAGCGACTCAAGGAATGCATCGGCGTGGTCTTCGAGGACCAGAATCTCTACGAACGCCTGTCAGCGCGGCAGAATCTGGAATTCTCCTGCCAGCTTTACGGCCTGCCGGCGCGCCGGGCCGATGAAGTCCTTGAAATCGTGCGCCTGCGTGACCGGGCGAAAGATCCCATTCGCACCTTTTCCAATGGCATGCGGCAGCGTGTGATGATCGCGCGCGCTCTGTTGCACAACCCTGACGTACTCTTTCTCGACGAGCCGAGCCGGGGACTTGATCCGCTTGCCGCGCGCGAAGTGCGCCAGATGATCGCGCAGCTTAGCCAGCAGGGCATGACCATCCTGCTGACCACGCACCTGATGGAAGAGGCCGACCAGCTCTGCCAGCGCGTCGCCTTCATCGTCAATGGTAAAATTGTAGCCAACGACACGCCGCGCAACCTCAAGCTGTCACACGGAAAGCGCACCCTGACCGTTACACTGGGCAGCCAGAACGGCGCCTCCACGCTCAGCGAGAGGGCATTGAACATGGATGATCCCACCGACCAGGCGCAGCTCGCTCAATGGGTGCGCCTGGGTATGGTACGGGCGGTGCATTCAAATGAAGCCACGTTGGAAGAAGTCTTCATGGAAGTCGCCGGCGTTCGCCTGGCATAAAGGAGAACCGAAATCATGCATATTCGATCAATACTCGCGGTTGCGCGCAAAGATACCCTGGATATACTCGCGAACAAGTCTACCCTGTTCAGTCTCCTATCACTGATCGGCGTTGCAGTGCTGTTTCTCTTCATCAATAGCCTGCTTGGCACACATACGACAGAAGTGCTCATCTACGATCCTGGCAATTCGGGAGTGGAGAAAGTCATCAGCACCGAATTTACCAATACCCATTTTACGTCAGCCGGCTCGTCGGGCGACGTGAGCGCGGCCTTCGGCCCGAACGGTACACATAAGAGCACTCCCTACGCGCTTGGCATAGTGGTGCCCGCCAACTTCGTGAGCAGCCTGCGCAGCGGCGGGCATCCGCAGATCAATCTTTATGTCAATGGTGATCAGATCAACAACATCGACCGTCAGATAGTGGTGCAGTTGCTTACCGGCTACGCCAGGAGCATCGTCAATCCGCAGCCTGCAACTATTGCCCTGGCAACCATCAATCCGACCACTACAACGGTAATCGGCGATTTAGGCGGCATGTATACAGCGGTTGCCATACTCATGTCCTTCATAACGGGGATTTCAATTATTCCTAACCTGCTGATTGAGGAGAAAGAGAAGAAGACGTTGCGTATGCTCATGGTTTCGCCCGCCACGTTCACCGATGTGATTCTGGGCAAACTGCTGGTCGGACTGGGCTTTCAACTGCTGCTC
>DATGLE010000240.1:0-3697 GCA_035294325.1 Ktedonobacteraceae bacterium
GCAACTCGGCAACGCCGATGTACTGAACAACGTCTGCTGGAGCGGCAGCCTCGATCAATTCGCCCGGCTAGTTTTGCCTGCTTGCGATCAGGCCACCGCGATCAATCCCTATAATGGTCAATATCGCGACAGCCGGGGACTGGCACGGGCGCTAACAGGAAACCGGCAGGGAGCTATCACCGATTTCAAATTCTATCTGGACTGGGCTACAGGTGAGCAGATAGGCAAGCCATTGATCGACGAGCGTAAAGCTTTCGTGCGGAAACTGACCGCCGGGCAGAATCCCTTTGACGCGAAGACATTACAGAAGCTCTACGCGGAATCTCCTGTCAGTGGATGACAGACGGGCAGCAATGCGGAGCGATAAGGCAGAGCCAAGCCTATCAGCGTAAACATAGTCCCAAACCTGTCATCCTGAGCGCAAGCGAAGGACGCCTTCGAGAATGTCATCCTGAGCACCCTGACCTGTCATCCTGAGCGGCAGCGAAGGATCCGCGCACCGCCACATCAGATCCTTCGCTGCCGCTCAGGATGACATTCGACGACAGGCTTCGCCTCTCGAGAGGTAAAGCCTGCCCTTACTTTTATTACCCGATTCCCGCTAATGGCAATGCAACTGCTGGGATTCTGCCTCAAGAGCCTGAATGTCGGCCTCCAGACTGGCAATGCGCGGATCCCCCGGATTTCTCTGCTGGTAAGCCTGGATCTGGAGCGCATCGTTTTGAATGCTGATCTGGATCTGCTGGCAACGCGGATCGGTGGCCCCGCCTGTGAATCCCCAGGGCATAGGATCGCCGCTTACACTGATGACCTGAAGAGCCTCCGGGCCTCCGCTCACCTTCACCTCCTGGAATGGCTGCCACACCGGCTGCCAGCCAGGGAAAGGCACCGCAGAAGAGAGGGTTGTAAAATGCAGCCTGTTATCATCGGTGACGCCACAGATGCACAATTGATTACCTGACGCCGCACAATCGGCTGAACGAAACGCGCCTGGACTTCCAGCCTTCCCCTTCACATCATCAAAGTCCGGCTGCCACTTCGGAGGATTCAGAAAGCGGAGCGTATGCCAGAGTCCACCATTGGCGCGAACGCAGAAATGCACTCCCCCCTCGACCAGAGCAATGCTTACCTGCATAGCGGTGTGCGGACCCTGCGCCGACATTGACTCTACGTCTATAAATGGCAGCCAGGGGGGATCCGCGAAGTGCAGCGCATGCCACACCCTCCCATTGCTGGTGACACCGGCAACATGGAGTTGTACAGTGAAAGCAGCTATCAAGGAAACACAATCGGCGCTGATGAAGGAGCCAGGGTAGCCTGCCGCCTGAGGACCATCCACGTCCTCAAAACTGCCCCAGTTCCCTTTTGTGTCGCGGCCAATGTGGACAATGCGCTGCTCTCCACGCTCTGTACGGACAATAACACATACATCGAGGCTCCCATTGTTCTGATTGCCGGCCACGCTCAGCAGCTTACCCCAATCGCCTCCTACGAATGAGGTGAGGTCCTCAAACGGCTGCCAGTTCTGCTGCTCAAGGCGGCTCGTATGCAGCAGTTTCCCACTTCGGGTAAGTCCAAAGATATGCAGCACTTTATCCTTTCCCGTATCCCCCACACCGAGCCGCGTACTGATAGAGGCTACATCCGTGAAGGGGCCGGCCCCGCCAGCCGGATTCACCTCTTCCCAGGAACCCCATACAGGCCCGGTTGCTTGCACCGGACCGCTTATATGCCACAGTTTTCCATCTTTCGCAATCCCACAGATATGCAGGCTAAGATCTTGAGTATGGTTGCCTCCTCCGCTCATAGTTGCAAAGATCTCCTTTCTTCGCTCTCGCGCCATATTTGTTTACCAGATGCCAGGTTCTCAGCATCCTCGCCCTCACTGCGAGGATAGTCGCGCGGCTGCGCCGCGCCAGAAAGAGAGTACGTTTGCTCAGTCTCACTGGCGGCGCTCTCATCCGCGAGGATAGCCGCACAGCAGCGCCGCGCCAGAAAGAGAGGGTTGTGCGAAACAGGCGCGTCGCGCCTGTTTCGCACAACCCTCTCTTTCTGGCGAGCGCCGCAGGCGTGAGCAAGCTATGGCCTCGTGGAATCCGACACATTGATCTGTGCTAATAGACGCTGAAGCGCGGAGAATTCGTGGCCCGGCATGACTGCTGCATACGGTGGATGATGTGGTACTATGTAGGCAACCAGAAAGACTCTACATGGAGAGGAGGCGGATCTGCTTCCCCCTTATCCCCGGAGAGGAGCACTATATTATGCCTGAACTTGACAGCGATCATGTCTTTGGCTTCGATACTCTGTCGGTCCACGCGGGCCAGCGGCCCGATCCCACGACGGGCGCGCGGGCCGTGCCCATCTATCAGACGACTTCCTTTGTCTTTGACGATACCGATCACGCCGCCCATCTCTTCGCCTTGCAGCGCTTCGGCAATATCTATACACGCATCATGAATCCCACCACGGCGGCTTTCGAGGAGCGTATCGCGGCGCTGGAGGGCGGCACGGGCGCGGTGGCTACGGCGTCGGGGATGGCTGCACAGATGGCGACGATGATGACGCTGCTGCGCCCCGGAGATGAAATCGTCTCCTCCAGCAGCCTCTACGGCGGCACGCATACCCAGTTCGACCTGACGCTGCGCACCTGGGGCGTCAATACGATCTTCGTGGATAGCACCGATCCTGAGAATTATCGCAAGGCGATCACGCCGCGCACGCGCGCACTTTACGGCGAAACCATCGGCAATCCACGCGGCGATGTGCTCGATATTCGCGCCGTAGCCGACATCGCGCACGAGGCGGGCATTCCACTGGTCGTCGATAACACCTTCGCCACACCCTACCTGTGCCGCCCCTTCGCCTATGGGGCCGATATCGTCGTGCATTCGGCGACCAAGTTCATCGGGGGACACGGTACCTCTATCGCGGGCGTACTCGTCGAGTCAGGCAAATTCCCGTGGGACAACGGCAAATTTCCGCACATCGTCGACCCTTCGCCGGGCTATCATGGCGTGCGCTTCTACGAAACCTTCGGGGATTTCGCCTTCGCGATGAAGGCCAGGTGCGAGACGCTGCGCGATACCGGAGGCTGTATCAGCCCCTTCAACTCGTTCCTGCTGCTTCTGGGGCTGGAGACGCTTTCGCTGCGCATGGAGCGGCACTGCCAGAACGCCTTGCAGGTGGCACAATTCCTATCAGAGCACCCTGCTGTAAGCTGGGTACACTATCCTGGCCTCCCCGACGATCCATCGTATGAACTCGCGCGACGCTACCTTCCGCGCGGTGCCGGCTCGATCTTCACGTTCGGCGTCAAGGGCGGATACGAGGCAGGCAAGGCGGTGATCAATAACGTGCGCCTCTTCTCTCACCTCGCCAACGTCGGCGACGCGCGCAGCCTGATCATTCACCCGGCGAGCACGACGCACCAGCAGCTTTCCGAAGAGGATCAACTGGCTGGCGGCGTCACGCCCGATCTTATCCGCCTCTCCATTGGCATCGAGAATATCGAGGATATTCTGTGGGACCTCGATCACGCTTTGCAGGCTGCATCAGCTCTTCGCTAGCCGGGCATTCCCCCCTGGGAATGCCCGGCACTGCCGGTGCGCCCGCCATGATTGTCCCTCCACTGCCCATATCTTTTCCCGAAGCCTTTGATTGCTGGCTTTCCATCATCCCCTTCACTTTGCTGAAG
>DATGLE010000241.1:0-29373 GCA_035294325.1 Ktedonobacteraceae bacterium
GGTGCTCGCCGCCACCGGCATCGATATCCTCACCGATGCGGAACTGCGCCAGGCCGCGCGCGCCGATTTTGAGCAGCGCACCAGAGGCAAGTCCTACATCTCGCCACTGCCGCCCGAGATGAAGCACCCCCTTGAACTGCCAGATTGGATGCTCGCGAAACCTGTGCTTCAGTAAAACCAGACATGCTGGTGTGGCTCCCCCGCACATCGGATAGATTGTGTCTGGGCATAATGCTCTTCAAGCATTATGCCCAGACACAATCTACATTTTCAGCATGGCGCAGCCGCGCGATCACTCCATAGAGAGGGCGAGGATACTGAACGCCGGACATTCTCTTAGAAAGTGCCCGCTGCCCAGTGCGCTCGCCGGGCGCCGGCGCGGCTCCGCCACATCCAGCGAGCGCCGCAGGCGCGAGCAGGCGCCGGGGGCAGAACTTCAGACACATTCTTACTACGAAGAGGGGCTGGGCTGCGCCAGATCATTAATCAGGGCGATGATTTCATCTACGGAGAAAGGCTTTTCCAGCAGAGCAATATGCAGATGTTGCAGGGCTTCGGTATCGTTGAAAGTCGCGGCTGTAGTTAAAATAATGGGCAGAGAGGCGAAACGTGGATTACTACGAATTTGCTGTATTACTTCAGTTCCTGAAAGACTCCCGCTCAAGCGCCAATCAATAATCATCAAGTCCACGGGGGGAGAAGTTCCATCCTGCGCAGCTACTCCTAAGGCATCCAGGCATTCCTGCGCATCGGAGTAGACCGAGACGGTGTAGCCTTCGTCTTGCAGGATCAGCATAAGCATCTCCTGGATGGAGGTATCATCTTCAAGCAGGCCGACTCGCATATTTTCTCCCTTTACCTGACATTAAATCTGTGTAAGTCTCCACACACACTATAACAAACTGTACTGTATTTAGCAAGGGGGCTGAATAACGAGCCAGCAAAAACTTCTTTACTAAATAGATTTTCTTTCACAGCATTCATGTACCGAAGACATGCTTCCAGGTGCTCTGGCCGGTAAAGTAAAGGTGACGCTGGTCCCCTTTCCTTCGCTGCTTTGCAGTATTACTCGCCCTCCCATCGCTTCCACCAGTTTGCGCGCAATATAGAGACCCAGGCCCGTGCCGTTCACACGCGCCGTTGCCGTGTGGGTCACTCTGGTAAAAGGCTGAAAGAGCGCGCCCTGCTGTTTCTGTGGAATACCGATGCCCTGATCGCGGACGGTGATGGCGATCAGGGCGGGACATGGCGCTGCATATGCCTCTATTTCAATCATTCCGCCCGAGGGAGAATATTTTACGGCATTCTCTAGCAGGTTGGTGAGGACCTGCCGCACACGATCAGGATCAGCCCAGACGGGAGGCAGAGGGAGATCTGTACGACAGCGGATGTAATAGCGCCCCGGCTCCTGCTGGTCGGCGCGATGCTGGATAAGCTGCGCGACGCGCTGGCAGAGATACGCCACATTAATCCACATCGGGCGCAGCGCGAGACGACCTGCCTGGAGGCGCGAGAGATCGAGGAGATCGCCGATGAGCACCTCCAGGTGGTTCGCCTGCTCTACAATCACATCGAGATATTGCTGCTGGCGAGCCGCGGTTATTACCGCTGCCGCGCCCTCCTGCTGCCGCTCGGTAACGCTATAGGCTTGCAGCAGGCCCGCGTATCCCTTGATCGCCGTTAATGGCACGCGCAACTCATGCCCTACCAGCGAGAGAAACTCGCTCTGCTCCTGCATATCGATCACCACATCCTGCCCGTGGCCCTCGCTTGCCGGAAGCATACAGGCATCAACCAGCGCCTCCTCCACACAGCGCGCGATGGTTGGCAGGTATTGCTCGATCAGGAGGCGTTCGCCGTCGCGCAGGGCATCTGGCTGGCTATCAACGAACAGGAGGAAGCCAAGCACGCCTGCTGGCCGTTCGAGAGGCGCGACGGCGATACTGCCGGCAGCTCCCTTTTCTCCGGGCAGTGGCGCATAGATACAGTAGCGCCCGGTCTGTATAGCCATATCGCACCATGCCCACAGGCGTTCGTTGGAGAGCAGAGCAACGTCGAGCAGCGAGCCATAGCAGGACGAGGAGCGCCCGGCAAGCGAGGCGAACATATTCAGCAGGGGGTGACGTAATGCAGGCTCGGGGCATTCAAGGAGCAGGCTCACCCCGCTCCCCTCCAATTCCAGGAGGTTACGAGCATGATGAGCCAGGTCATGCAAACGCGCTTCCGTCAGCATCGGATCCTCCAACCACTAATATTAAAGTTTCTTGATTAGTGCCACTATACTTCAGTATATGAAGGAGGCCAAGAAGCAGACGGCATTGAGACGGCATCTGATTCTCAGCATTCTTGTGGGCAGTCGCGCGGCTCCGCCACATCCGGGGATCTGAGGGATGGTGTGGGCCGATGCGCGGCGCGCATTTCCCCCCACACCATACTCTCCAGCGAGCGCCGCAGGCGCGAGCAGGCAAGAGCAGCGGAAAGCGCGCACGCACACGAACACTTGACCACAACGGCAGAGCAGGGTACAATGGGGCAGTATGCATAGAGCATTGTTGTTGCTATTTTGCGATTCGCCGGCATAAAGCTGATGAAAGAATAGAGAGCGCGTATGTCTGATATCGACCTTGAGCGAACTCAACTCCCCAATCCCCCCGATAGTGACGCAGCAGAGCCTGGAGTGTTGTATGTTGAAGAGAAACAGCAGCCCGAGCAGGCCGATCAGGAAACCTCACGTATTACCGTCAGAACAGGCTCACTGCTCTCGGCCCAGGCAAGGGAGCGCCCTGGCACCGCTGAACATCTTGCCGCACGCCGCTCGCTTCCCGAACTCGACGCCGAGAGTCCCGAGATCAAGGAGCGCCTGATCGAGTTGCGCAGCGCGGTTACGCGACTGGTGACGGGACTGCGCTGGGGCGGCCAGAGCCTTGAGCAGACCACAGAGCAGATGATTCCCCTGCTCAACGTCGGCCCCGTTCAGCAATGGAAGTCCATATTGATCCCCTTTCTGCTGGAGATAGACCGCGCCGGGAATCTGGTTCCCGTCTGGCTCAAGATCATCGAGCGCCCGGACGCGGAGGATCTTCCTCCCGGCGCCAACCCCGCCGAGACTGTGATCGGCCGCGCCCGGCGTTTCGCCATTCTCATGCTCGGCAATTATAAACACGGCGCTCAGGTCAGCCAGGAAAAGGCCATAGGCTTCTCCAAATCTGGCCTCAAAGAAGGCCGCGTCAAGCCCGAAGAACTCGTTAAAACGCTCAGAAAACTCGCCCTCGATCCCAACACGTCGCTCTATGCTACACAGGCGCTGGTCAAACTGGGCACGACGATGGCATTGCAGGCATTGATGAGCACGCTCAGAGAGGCTGAGGGATGGGCCAGAGTTGACGTGGTGGAGGCGTGTCTTTCGTTGAAGCAGGAGCGTTTCTATGATCTGCTGATTGCAAGCGGCCTGGAGCGAGCAAGCGGTCTGGAAAGCTACATTGCCATTCCCATCTACCGCGCCGTTCCCCTGGAAAATTACCTGCGCAGCAGCAATAACGTCAGCCCGCGCATCGCCGAGCAAGCCGCCCTCATCTTCGCACAGGTCCTGCAAGATAGCATGAAGCTTGCGGCCCGAGGCGAACAGGCAATTCCGCCCGTCTTCGATGGCAACCTCCCCGCCGTCGCGACGGCACTTTTTGAGGGCGCGCGCAGATCTCCAACCTGGCAGAACGCGCTCGCCGTTCACAGGCTGGGCCTCTTGCTTGGCCGCTACTGGGCCAGCATCTCGCGCCAGGAAATACAGGAAACGCGTATTGTAGAGCCGGTCTACCGCTGTCTGCCTATGATGCCCGATATTGAGCGCTGGATGGCCGGACCGGGGCGCGATGTCTTATTGCAAGAACTGGCTGATAGCGATCTGGAAGCGGAGGCGACGCTGCCAGTAGTCCGAGTGCTGGGCGAGATGCGTGAGCCGCGCGCGATCTCGACGCTTATCAGCCGCATCAACGCCACCCAGCAGCTCGATAGTCGTAAGCAGGCCCTGGCAACAGGCGCCATGTGCGATACGCTGGGCCTTTCGGGTGATCGGCGCGCGGTTCAGCCGATGCTCCAGCTTGTACAACGCGTGGTAGATGTCGAGCGGCGCGCCAGCCTTCCCAGGCGCCGCGATAACCTTCCCCCGGGAGATGCCGATATTCCCGGCAGCATCGTCTACGCGGCCGTGGTGCGCTCCTGCGGGCAACTGGGTGATCCCGCTGCTCTGGAGATCGTGCTGCGCGCCGCCGGTGACTTCGACCCCTACGTGCGCACCCAGGCGTTGGAGGCCATCAAACGTCTCGATCCGGCAGGCAACGATCCCCGCAGTCGCGCGGCAGTACGCGAGGCGCTCAACGATCCGTATGATGCCCTGGTACGCGCGGCATGCCAGCAGGTTGTGCAGTATCGCGATGGCGAGGCCATTCCCGCGCTGGAACGCACAGCCGAGACGCGTCCCGAACTGACCGTCGCGGCCTACGATGCTCTGCGCCAGATAAGGCGATAACGATAGCACCTTTTTCTTATCCTGCTCGCTGTCATTTCTGTGCCCACAGTATACTATCTTTAGAAAGAGAGAGAAAAAATACGGGGTTGGGGGGCCTTTGTCTCTTAATTACAGCACTCCGACCTCAGGGGCTGTCCGATGCTCAGCGTTCTCATCTTCTCTCGCCGGGCGCTGGTGCGGCGAAGCCGCACCAGAGATCTCGTTGATGATGTGAAACAATGCGCAAAGCGCATTGTTTCACATCATCAACGAGATGAGGCGAGCGCCGCAGGCGCGAGCAAGCGAGGATGCCAGAAATCAGATACCCTTTCATAATAATGAGGGAATTTCAGGATGAATATGTTGGTGGGGAAAACTCTCGGTGGCTACCGGCTCATCCGGCTCATCGAGAGCGGTGGTATGGGTGATATTTATTTAGCTCAACATGCGCGTATTGGAAGAAGAGTAGCAATTAAAGTCGTATGCGGAGATCTACGCTCTGTTCCCAATACTCCCGAGGGCAAGCAGGCCGCGCTCCGTTTTGAGCGCGAGGCGCGCGCCGTTGCCGAATTGGAACATGAACATATTTTGCCCCTCTATCATTTCGGTGAAGAAACTATCGACCCGGATGGCCCTCCTATCACCTATCTGGTGATGCCCTATCTTCCCGAGGGTTCCCTGTGGAACTGGCTCCAGCGGCGCACGCAGCAGTTCGGCTTCGGCTGGCCCATCACGGCGGAGGAGGCCGGGTACTATCTGCTCCAGGCGGCCTCCGCTCTGCAATATGCTCACGATCACGGCATTATCCATCGCGATATCAAGCCCACAAATTTTTTGATACGCGTCGAACGCGGGCCACTCAAGGGCGGGCCTTACGCACACCTGGCACATATCTTCCCGCACGGCAGGCCGCACCTGCTGCTCGCCGACTTCGGGCTGGCCGCTTTCTACCGCACGGGCCGCTCGCTGCATCGTTCCGTGGGCACGCCGCTCTACATGGCCCCCGAGCAGTTCGATGATCCCTCACTGGCAACCTCCGTCCATGTTGGACCTTCAGCGGATCAGTACGCTCTGGCTGTGATGATGTACCAGCTTATGACCGGCTGCGCTGTCTTCGAGGGTACAGCAGCTCAACTCCTGCACCATCACCATCACACGCCCCCCACACCTCCCAGCGTACATAACCCGGCGCTCCCCTCCGAACTGGACGAGGTATTTCTGCGCGCATTAGCCAAGAAGCCTGAGCAGCGTTATCCAAACATTATGGCATTTGCACAAGCTTACAGCGATATTTTACATAAGAAACATCTATCGCTTCATATGCCACAGGGGCAGGGTAACGGCTCTGATAAGCCACATGAGATCGCCAGAGAGGCGCGAAATTTTGTCTTACATAGGCGCAACGAGGCCACAACGCTGCCACTGCCACCGCTCGAAAAAGTCGCGGGGAGGGCGCAGCATGTCAATCCCGTCGCTACCCTCTCCGCCGCAGTCGCTCAGATAGCGACAGTGGAAGAGCGAGGAGAGCGCAAACAGACGCCTCCGCTGGCAGCAAAGGAAGGGTGGCAAGCGGCGGGGGAGCAGCCAGCGCCCATTTCGGCCATCAAGACGGCGGATATGCCGGGGGCCAGGCCGGCGAATGTGGTACTGCATTCGCCGCTCTTCGCCAGGATAGTCATCGGACTGGTCCTCCTGCTGCTGCTCGCCATCGGCCTGATCGTGATGCTGCTCCTCACGGGCCACCCTCACTAATCGCCAGATAGAGGCACAGGACGCCTCTCCGTCCTGTGCCTCTACCTTATGCTGGAGAGCGCCACAATCCCAAAGGCTATAAGAAGCGCCCCCGAACCGCGATTGATCCACCGCAGCCGGCTCATCGTCACTTTTCTGCGCAGTAGATTGACCCCGCTCGTCAGCAGGCACCACCAGAGGGCCGAGCCGGAGAACACACCGAGCACGACCAGCAGCGCAGCGATTTCACCGCTCCTCACACTGCCTACTCCCATCCCGGCAAAGACAGCAGCGAAGGAGAGGATGGTCATAGGGCTGCTGAGTGTCAGCAGGAATGCAGAAACGTAGGCAGCAAAGAGGCTGTCGACCACTGTTCCTGTTGAGCGCTCAACAGGTTTTGAAAACATGGCTTTGAGGCCCAGGCAGATGAGGAACAGGCCGCCGATCAGGCGAATCCATTGCTGTTGATTGATGAGGAAGCTGGCGATTACCGTCAGCCCGAATGCGGCTACGCTGCCATAGACACCATCAGCGGTGGCAATGCCCAGGCCCGAAACCAGGCCATAGCGCTGCCCCCTATCGAGCGTGCGATGAATACATAGTATGCTCATCGGGCCGACGACGGCGGCAATCGAGAGGCCAGGCAGCAGGCCGCGTACAAAGAAACTGGCATCCATTTTTCCCTCCTGTAATGTGATTGCTCGCGCCTGTGGCGCTCGCCAGATAGAGGTTATTTTTGTGGAAAAATGCGCTTCGCGCATTTTTCCACAAAAATAACCTCTATCCCTTGCGCGGCTCCGCCGCGCGAAAAGGACATAAAAAATCGCCAGATCTCTAAGATGAGAGATCTGGCGACTTGTATACTCTGCTACTGGCTCAGGTGGTGAAACGCAGGCGAAGCGGACCAGACCTCCTATCGGGCTGGCCCTGCTGCTGGCTCCGCGTCAATGTAGCAATGAAACGATAGCAGTTCATGATCTGTCTCCAACGGGCAAAGTATAGCACAACCCATTGCCGGCGACAAGGGGTTATTGCATCCTCGCACAGGGTTTGTGAATTATCCCTCGCTCTCCGAGTTCTGGCCTGCGAAGCGGGCCATGAAGTTGAGGGAGTATGCAAGCGCCGCAGGAGCGAGAAGTGCAGATAATTCACAGGCCCTGATGGCCTCCTCGCGCCTGTGGCGCTCAACAATGTTCAGAGGAGGCGTATGGCTGCGGGCACTGCCCGCAGCCATACGCCTCCTCTGAATCTGATCTATAGCCGCTCCCTGCGCCTCAGAATCATCGATTGAAAATGGAAGTCCTTATCGTTGAGCGGGATTGCTTTAAAGGAGACGAGATCGAAGAAAGGAGCCGTGGCCCGCAGCATGAACTCGTCTGTGTGGCGAGCGAAGAAGCGCGGCGGTTTGTGCGCGTCATCCTCATACACTCCTTCCTGCTCAACGCCGCCGTAGACACCCAGGAAGAAAAGGCCGCCAGGACGCAGCAACTCGCGCAACTTCCGCAGGACCGCCGGCAGGCCACTTGAGGGGACATGCAGCAGGCAGTTGAGCGCGTAGATGGCATCAAAGGAGACAGGCGAAAAATCCAGGCTCAGAAAATCCATCACGTATGCTTCTAATCCCTTCTCACGGCACAACTCGACCATAGCCGGGGAGAGATCGGTACAGACCACATGCATGCCATTCTCCTGGAAGAAAAGGCTGTCCTGCCCGGTGCCGGCACCGACCTCCAGCAGCGTCGTCTTGCCTTCCTGTCGCAAAAGCGCGAGAAACTTCTCGCGCTCGGCAACCTTCCAGGGTTCCTTTCCGGCCTGATTGCGCTGCATGGCGCTTTCACGGCTATACGCGGCCCGCAGCGACGTTAGCACCTGCTGATATTCGCTCATGATTTATCGCTCCTATCTTATAAACGCCCTGAAAATATAACACATCTCCTAACACTATCTCCATTATTCTTTCTCAGCCACGCTTCAGCAAGCTTACAGATCCATCTCAAAATGCGGCTGTATCATTGCCTGTAGCGAAGCAGTGCTCTCTCCAGAGCAACGAGGATCAGGAGAAGAGTACGAGGCAAAGGAACATAGAATGCAGAAGGAGAATTCACGTTGAGTAAACTCAACATTATTGCCGAACCTGGAAAACAAGAGATCATCATGACGCGCACATTCGATGCGCCGCGCGAACTTGTATACAGGGCATACACGGATCCACGGCTGATACCGCAGTGGTGGGGACCGAAAAGCGAGACAACCACTGTAGACCAGATGGATGTGAGGCAGGGAGGCTCCTGGAGATATATTCAGCGCAACGATGACGGCCAGGAATACGCATTTCGTGGGGTATATCATGAAGTGAAAGCCCCTGAACGGCTGGTCTATACCTTTGAATTCGAAGGGATGCCCGGGCACGTCTTGCTGGAAACGGTGATCTTCGAGGAGGAGGGCAGCAAGACAAAGCTGACCGACCAGATAGTCTTCCAGACAATCGAGGACCGTGACGGAATGCTCAAGACCGGAATGGAGCAAGGGGCCGCCGAGTCTATGGAGCGCCTGGAGAAACTACTGCAACTGGTCAGGAAATAATGGCGAGGGCACATGACCAGACACTCCCGCGCCGACAAAGGCGTCTGGCGGGAGAGGCAGGAGGGCCGGTGCCCTCCTGCCCAGGCATGAGATAGTAACGTACCCCTTTCGCCCCCTCTCTTGTCCACGGCCTGGTAGAGCTATCTCTATCAGGCCGGTACAATCGGCAGCAGCACATACGAGGGATGCTCCGCGTCATGCAGGATCGTCTGGTGGGCTACCGCCAGTTCGCTATCAGCGCCGAATTCGTGCCCGGTGTTCGGATTGCGGTCCCAGCGCGGAAAATTGCTGCTCGTCACATCCAGCCGGATGCGATGTCCCTTCTTAAAGAGATTGCTCGTCGACCATAGATCGATCTCGTACTCGTAGGCTTTCCCCGGCTCGATCAGCGAAGGGGCCTCGCCGCGCGCGAAATTGCGATAGCGAGCGCGAATGATGCCATCGGTCAGGTTCTGCGCATAGCCATCGGGATGTACGTCGACGAGGCGCGCCACAAAATCTGTATCCGGCGCGCTCGAAGAGGCCCACAGGTGTACTATGATCGGCCCCGTCACCTCGACATCCCGCTCCAGTTCCGGCGTCGTATAGACCAGCACATCTTCGCGTCCCTCTACCGGGCGCTGATCGAAGGGACCGGCGCGAAACTCCGGCGACATCAACAGCGCGCCGCCACGCGTCATTACCGGATGGGCCGGGTCGTAATCGTAGCGGTCGGGAGGCTCGCTGTCAGGGGCGGCGACGCTGAGCATGCCATCGCCATCGAGCGAATTGGCATGGCCGTCGCTGTGAAGATAGTAGCGCGTCTCAACGGCGCGCGCCAGCGGCCACTCCTGCTCGTCGCGCCAGATGTTCGCCCCCATCACGAAGATCTTGATTGGCGCCTCGTTCAAGATGCCGGTATCGATGCCCTTCAAGAACTGATCGAACCAGCGCAATTGTAAACTCTGAAAGTCAATCTGCAAGTCGATAAAAGCCGGTGTCGCGCCAAAGCCGAAGTTAATTTCGCCGACCGGGTTGGTCGCGCCTCCATGCACCCAGGGACCGATCAGCAGCTTGCTCTGTCGCGCCTCGGGAGTACTGCCGTGCTCGCGCATGATCTTGAAATTCTCAATCGTATCTTGCAGGAAGATGTCATACCAGCCGCCGGCATTGAAGGTCGCGGCGATCACGCCCTCGTGTTTCCCGCGAATGGTCATAGGCTCGGCATAGGTGCGATCCATCGGATGCCGGACGAGTTCAAAAAAGGCCGGCGACACGTCGCTGCGCTTCAAAGGCGCGAAGTCCTTGAGCGGCAGTGACCAGTAGCCCTCCGGTCCCAGATTGTCTATTTCCGTGGCAAGTGTGCGGATAGCGCTGCCAAGAACGCGCGGATCGGGATTATCGCCATAGCGACGCATCAACATATCAAGCCCCATTGAAAGTTGCCAGCTTCCCGCACTGCCCAGTTCGAAAGCGCCTCCGCGAAACAGCACTCCGTTAAGCGGATCGTTCCATGTGATATACGGGACCATGGCCTTCAATGCGGGCGGATGATGTACCGCCGACGACCACTGCGTGAAGCCGAAGTAGGAGGCGCCATACATACCAACATTGCCATCGCTATAGGGCAGGCTGGCGGCCCATTCAATGGTATCAACGCCATCCAGCGCTTCGTTGCGGAATGGATCCCACTCGCCCCCGGAGGCAAAACGACCTCGCGTATCCTGCACGATTACGACATAGCCACGGCGCGCTACCTGCGCAGCATCGAGCACAGAATTGCCGATAGGGAAATCCTTGCCATAGGGGAGGCGCGTGAGCAGAACGGGCCAGCGGCCCTCGCCTGCTGGCCGGTAGACATTGGCCCGTAAGATGACGCCATCACGCATTTGCGCCGGCACATCATAATCTACGACGATTTGCTGATTCGTTGCCATAGACATTGGTACTCTCCTGTTTGGAAAATAAAAAATCAGGTATATCTTACAACAAAAAGATCAAGAGAATGCCACCAGGTATAAGGACCAGATTATGCGGGTAACAGGCTCTACTCCTCTTTTTATCTTTTTGCCGAAAATATGCCGGAGGCATTGAGAGAGTGTCTGATTTTCGACAGCCTCGCTTGCTCGCTCCTGCGGCGCTCTCCCTTTTCGACGCGGCGGAGCCGTGCGACCACTCCATAGAGAGGGCGAGGAAGCTGAGCGTCAGACATTCTCTGAGGGGCTATCAGGACGGGACTTGAAAATGGCTCTTCTCCATAGTATACTCATTCACACAGCGGGGGCTATGTTTCATTTTACAACGCGCACAGGTTAACATTCTGCACCGAGGCGAGTAAGCCGCATGGCACAAGAATATACACCGGGAGCATACCTTGTCATTCAGAAGGGCAATCTGCTTGGCAAGCGTGTCGAATTGTGGAAAGAGTGTACTACGATAGGTCGTAGTCGCGACTGCGATATTTTTCTGGAGGATATTTCCGTTCATCGCAGGCAGGCCAGCATTTTGCTGACGCCCGATGGCTACGTATTACGAGATGACCACGGCAGCGGCGATAGCTTCGTCAATGGCTATCCCATCACGCAACAATTGCTCAACCACGGCGATCAATTGCTTTTTGGCAACACGCACCTGACCTTCTTTGCCAGCGAGGGGACCAGGCCCTTTCAGCTTCCTACGTCACGCGGGCGCGAACTACACATCGGCCGGCCGCCCGATCTCTATCCCGCCGTCATCGCACGTCTGGAGCTTGTCAACGCTCGCGGGGCACCCCGTAGCTTCGAATTGCCAGCGAAGATGACCATTGGCCGCAGTCGCGGCTGCGATATCTTCCTGGAAGACCTGGCGGTGAGCCGCGTGCATGCCACGATACGCGAACTGGAGGATGGAGACTACGAACTGACCGACAATCGTTCCGCTACCGGTACTTTCGTTAATGGGCGAGCGATGTCGCGCTGCATCCTTCACGACGGCGATACGGTCCAGATTGGCGCGAGCGTGTTTACCTTCCGCCTCTCGCAATCCTGATCTTCTTTTCGGGCGCCCGCAGCAGCCGTTGCAGATATTGCATGCGCTCCCCATAATAGTCGATCTCTTCGCCGTTGCGGCGCAGAGGAGGCGCATAGGCCAGCGTCTCGCGCATGAACTGGCGTACCTCCTGTGGCACGTCCTGCATGTCCGTCCCCTTGCTTGCCCCCTGGCGTACACGCGTAGACGAAATATCACGGTAGGCCGCATCGAACGGGAGCGCATGAATATAGCGAGCGAATTGTCGATTCTGCGGCTGCTGCAATAGTTCGTTTAATTCGCGCTCGCCGGCGTTGCCGCGCGGCGCGACCAGCAATTCCGCTAACTTGAAGAGTTCGCGCAGCGAAGCATCGCGATCATCATAGTAGTGAGGATCGAGGATCTGCACGATCTTATCGAAGCCGATCAGGAACAGGATACGCCTGATGCCTGAGAAAGAGCGGCGTATCCCCTCAGCCTGCTCAACATACAGACCACGATTGAAGAGCATCACCCCCGCGTGCGCGAGACGCCGCCGCACAAGCGTTTGCAGCAGCATAATGCGATCAAGCTGCGTGGGCCGCTCGACATTCTCTTTATCAACGGTATGCTTGCTCATCGCCGCGTAGAGATGGCTCGGCCCCCGCGAACGCATGAAAGACTGCGCCTGCTTCATGAGCGCGATATGAGCCGTCGTCGGCGGGTTGAATGAGCCGGTGAAGACGATGATATCGCCGTGTGGCCGGGGCGAACCGGAGACAACGAGCGCTTGCGGCGGCCCCGCTGGATCAAGCCGGTCGAGCAACGCCTGCACGTCCCTCATGCGTTCGATTGTCCGTTTAGAGATATATGGGATTTCGGTCATACACTGTTATTTTAATCGTTTATGTGAGATGAGGGCAAGGGCAAGACGGGGGCAAGGGCAAGGCGGGGGCAAGGGCAAGGCGGCGGCCAGCGCAAGACGGGGGCAAGGGCAAGGCGGGGGCAAGCCCAAGACGGGGGCAAGCCCCGTCTCTACACGCCGAGGTGTCGGCAGGACGGGGGCAAGGGCAGGACGGCGGCAAGGGTACGACGGGGGCAAGGGCAAGACGGGGGCAAGCCCCGTCTCTACACGCCGAGGTGTAGAGACGGGGCTTGCCCCCGTCTTGCCTGACCACCCTCTTACCTGACCCACCCTCTTACCTGACCCACCCTCTTGCCTGACCCCCGTCTTACCTAACCCTCGTCGTATCCTGACCCACCGTTGTATCCTGACCAC
Source organism: Ktedonobacteraceae bacterium (assembly GCA_035294325.1). Classification (GTDB taxonomy): domain Bacteria; phylum Chloroflexota; class Ktedonobacteria; order Ktedonobacterales; family Ktedonobacteraceae; genus DATGLE01. Next base: position 13,059 of record DATGLE010000241.1, read on the forward strand.
CGTCCTGCCCGCACCTGCCTGCCTTGCCTCCGCCCTCGCCCGATTTTATTGCCGGCGGGACGCGACTGCGCTCCCTGCGACCTCTTCGCGCCGGGCGGTCCCGTAGTAGCCAAGCTGCCTGGCGCGCTCATAGGCCGCATGCTGCTCCTCCAGAGAGCCACCCAGATATTTCAGCGCATCGCCCTTGTTATGATAAAAAACCGCGCGCTCGGGATCGAGGCGGATGGCCTGCTCGTAGGCTGCCAGCGCCTCTTTATAGCGTTTCATCTCGAAGAGGACGCGGCCCTTGCCATTATAAGCCGCGGCATCGCCCGGGTCGATGCGGATCGCCTCCTTATAGGCCGCCAGCGCCTCTTTGTAGCGTTGGAGGTTTTTCAGCGCCAGCCCCTTATTGTTATAGAAGGTCGCATTACGCGGCTCCAGTTTCAATGCCTCCTCATACGCCGCCAGGGCATCCGCATTGCGATGCAGTCCAACAAGTGCATTCCCCCTGCCATTATGCGCCTTCGCATCGTCTGGATCGCGGCGCAGAGCTTGATCGTAGGCTTTCAGTGCCTCCGAGTTACGACCAAGCTTCCAGAGCGTATCTCCCCGGCCCTCGTAGGCCCGCACATTGTCGGCGTCGAGACGAAGAGCCTGCTCATAGGCTTTCAGCGCCTCCTCGTTTCGATTGAGATTATACAGCGTTTTTCCGGCGTTATAGTGGAAAGCAGGGTTAAGGGTGTCCAATTGAATCGCGCAGGTATACGCCTCCAGCGCCTCCCCGTAGCGCCTGAGCATGGAGAGGGCTTCACCCATACCGTTGTGCGCCGGAGCATAAGCCGGATCGAGTTGCGCCGCATACTCGTAGGCGATCAGGGCCTCCTCGTAGCGCCCGAGGTGATAGCAGGCATTGCCGGTACCGGTATAAGCGACAGCCGAAGCCGATTGCAACTCGATGGCCTGCTCATACGCGTGCAACGCCTCTTCATAGCGCTGCAATGCACAGAGTGCATCCCCCTTGCCTGTATAAGCGGCTGCGTCCGGCTCAAGCTGTATTGCCTGCTCATACGCTTCCAGAGCCTCTTCATCGCGTCGCAGCGCATGCAGCGCAGCGCCCCTGCCGACATGGGCGCTGCTACAGGCAGGGCACAGTTTCAACGCCCGTTCGTAGACGGCCAGCGCTTCCTCATCGCGCCTGAGCCGGTGCAGCGCCGCGCCCTTATGGCTGTGAAAGCTGGCCTCGCATGGGCGCAGGCGAATGGCGTTCTCATAGGCCGCCAGCGCCTCCTCATCGCGTTTGAGTGCACAGAGAACGACGCCCCTGTTATCGTGGACGCTGGCATCCTGGGGATCGAGCTGGAGAGCTTCATCATATGCCTCCAGAGCCTCTTCGAAGCGACCCAGCTGGCGCAGCGCATCTCCCCGCCCTTTGTAGGACTCGGCGTCCTGCGGTTTCAGTTGAACGGCCTGCTCATATGCTTCCAGAGCCTCCTCATAGCGCTCAAGCTTGTAGAGCGTATGTCCTTTCTTCCTGTGGGCCAGAGCAGAAGCGGGATAGCGTTCAATGGCATGCTCGTAAGCCGCCAGCGCTTCCTCGTAGGCGCCGAGACTGTAAAGCGCATGCCCTTTGCCACAATAGGTACTGGAGTCCGGCTCCAGAGCGATAGCCTGATCGTAGGCCGCCAGAGCCTCCTCATCGCGCTTGAGGCCGTAAAGCGCGCCCCCCTTGCCGCTATAAGCGGCGGCGGCACATGGTTGCAGGCGAATAGCCTGCTCATACGCCAGTAACGCTTCTTCAAAACGGCCGAGTTCGCAGAGCGCTGCCCCCCGGCCAATGTAAACAAGCGCATCCTGTGCATCCAGTCGCAGCGCCTGGTCATAGGCTTCCAGGGCTTCATTGTAACGATTAAGCGCGTAGAGCGCGTTGCCTTTGTGGTAGTAAAAGATCGCGTTATCAGCGTCAAGTTGAATAGCCCGCTTATGCGCGTCCAGTGATCTGGAGTAGCATTTGAGATGGTAGAGCGCGAGGCCCTTGTTATCATGGAAAATGGCTTCCTGCGTATTAAGCTGCATGGCACAATCGTAGGCCGCAAGGGCCGCCTCGTACTGGCCCAGTTCGCGCAGGGCGTTTCCTCGGCCGTTATAAGCGGCAGCAAAGGTCGCATCGATCTGGATGGCCCGGTTATATGCCTGCAACGCATCTTCGTACCGCCCCAACTGCCAGAGGGCATTGCCCTTGCCATTGTAGCAGGCGGCAAAGTTGGGAGCGAGAAACATAGTCTGCTCATAGGTTGTGAGCGCATCCTGGTAGCGCCCCAGTGCATAGAGCGCGTTTCCCCGATTGTACCAGGCATCCTTGTAGTGAGCGTCGCAACTGATTGCCTGCTCATACGCGGCCAGCGCCTTCTCGTGCTGCCCGCTGCGCTGGAGGGCTTCCCCTTTCTTGTTATAGGCGGTAGCGGAGTTGGGATCAAGAAGAATGGCACGCTCATAAGCTATGATAGCCTCCGCATACTGCCCGGCCTCATAGCGCATATTCCCCTCGTTGAGCCACTGCACTTTACTCCAGTGCGCTCTATCGGCAGCCTGCACGGGCGGCTCGTGCTCCGGTCCAACAGGAATCGTTGCATACGATGGAGACGCGGCAGGTGGGGACGCCGGCTCATCCATTCGTGGAGCCGGGGCATCCGGGGCAGGCGCGTGCAGGGCTTCGAGAAAAGCGCTGATTGTAGGGAAACGATCACGCCTCTGCTTCGCCATTGCCTTGAGGATAGCCTGCTCGATAGGCGCGGGGAGCGCGGCATTGAGCAGGCTCGGGGCCGCCGGCTGCTTCTCGGTATGCTGATAGATCATGGCGATCACATTGTCGGCCTGGAACGGACGCCGCCCGGTAAACACCTCATAGGCGATACAACCGAGCGAATACTGATCGCTCTCCTTACGCGCCTTCGCCCTGAACTGTTCCGGCGCCATATACGCAGGCGTACCGCAGGCATCAGAATCCTCGATACTGACGGTACTCAGAACGGTAGCAAGGCCGAAATCTGCAAGCAGCGCCTCTCCCCTGGCATTGAAGAGGATATTTTCGGGTTTGAGATCGCGATGGATAATATTCAGATCATGCGCATATTGCAGCGCCTGTCCAACCTGCGATAGCAGCGTCAGAGCTTCCTCTACAGGCAAAGGCTGACCGGCAAGGCTTTTAAGACGGTCCCGCAGCGATCCCCCCGAGGCATACTCCATTATCAGGTAAGGGATATCCTCGAACACATCGATATCGATGATCCTGAGAATATGAGGATGTTCAAGCTTTGCCAGTAAGCGTGCCTCTTTCTGAAAGCGATCACTCCCCTCTTGCGATTGCAGGTACGCTACATGCATGAATTTAACGGCTACAGTGCGGTTCGTGAAAAAGGTGTGCTGCGCTTTATATACGCACCCATATGCCCCACAGGCTATCTTCTCCACCACGCGGTAGTTGTTGATGCGCCGGCCTACGTAGTCATGTCCTTTAGTCACAATCCTGACCTCAATTTATAGCAAGGTAGCAGTATACATTACTACACTGTCTAACTATTTAGCCATTTATGGGGACAATATAGACAAAAATACTATAAACAGGCTACAGAGCGATGTCAATGAAATGGTTGACAAACTGACGTTCAGGCTATAACTACTGCTGTAGTTAGTATGTATATTTGCCGGGGAATATTGCGCTTCTATCACCTGTTTACAACAATGTAAAGTAGCTTTGTTTTAGTAAGCTGCTTATTTATATAATGCCAGGGAGTGTCTTATCTCCAGAACCTTTGCTCGCTCACGCTGCGCGGCTGCGCCGCGCGAAGGGCCTGGCAGGAAGGGCGAGGAGACTGAGAATCAGAAACTCTCTGGAATGTAACAACCAGACTGGATAATTATGAGGAGTTTCGCATGAATATTGTTGTCTACGGCGCCAGTGGTATGATCGGCCAGCGCATTACGCAGGAGGCGCTCAATCGTGGTCACAAAGTGACGGCTGTTGTCCGCAACCCCTCGCGCCTTACCCTCACCCATCCGAACCTGACCGTCGAAAAGGGCAATATGCTTGATCCCAACGACGTTGCTCGCGTTGCTGCCGGGCACGATGCGGTTATCAACGCTACTCGCCAGCCCGTGAATGAGCCGGGGCAGTCGTACTCCGACGCGGCCCGCGCGCTGATCGAGGGGCTGACTCGCGCCGGAGTTCGCCGCCTCATCGTTGTTGGGGGCGCGGGCAGCCTGGAGGTTGCGCCCGGTTTACAGCTCGTCGATACGCCCGACTTCCCGCCGGCCTGGAAACCCGGCGCGCTCGCCATGCGCGATGCGCTGGACATCTATCGTAGCGCGGACCTTGACTGGACCTATTTCAGTCCCGCCGGCTTCATCTCGCCAGGCGAGCGCACCGGCAAGTACCGCACGGGTACCGAGCAACTCGTGACCGATGAAAAGGGAGAAAGTCGCATTTCCGCCGAAGATTATGCCGCTGCGCTTGTCGATGAATTGGAGAATCCACGTTTTGTACGCCGGCGCTTCACCGCCGCGTATTAAAGAGAAGAGAGTCCAGGGAGGCGCAGCCTCCCTGGACTCTCTTCTCTTAGCTTTTTAGCAAGCGTCGCATTACGGTTGGAAGGATGCCGCCATTTTCGTAATACGTCACATCGACGGCGCTATCCAGGCGCGCAATCGTCTGGAATGAAAAGGTCGAGCCATCTTCGCGTGTGACCTTCACCGTCACCTCCTGGTGCGGCTTCAGCCCTTGCGCAATGCCTTCGATAGCATAGACTTCGCGGCCCGTCAGCCCCAGCGACTCTTTGTTCTCGCCCTCACGGAACTGCAACGGCAGGATGCCCATGCCGACGAGGTTGCTGCGGTGAATGCGCTCGAAGCTCTCGGCGATTACTGCGCGCACGCCGAGCAGCAAGGGACCTTTCGCCGCCCAGTCGCGCGAACTGCCGGAGCCATACTCCTTGCCCGCGATAACCAGCAGCGGCACCCCCTCCTGCTGGTAGCGCACTGACGCCTCGTAGATCGTGGTCTCTTCGCCTTCGGGAAGGTGAACGGTATAGTACCCCTCCTTGCCGGGTACCAGGCGGTTGCGCAGGCGGATGTTGCCAAAGGTGCCGCGCACCATCACTTCGTGATTGCCACGCCGCGCGCCATAGGTATTAAAATCGCGGCGCTCAACGCCATGCTCAATCAGGTAGCGCCCCGCCGGACTGTTCGCTGAGAAGCTGCCCGCCGGCGAGATATGATCCGTGGTAATCGAGTCGTCAAGCATCACGAGTACGCGCGCGCCCTGAATGTCCTTTACCGGCTCAGGCTCCAGTGACATACCCTCGAAGAAAGGCGGCTCGCGCACATACGTCGAGTCGGGATCCCAGTCGAAGAGCACGCTGGCCTTGTCCGAGAGGGAGCGCCAGTGTTCGTCGCCCTCGAATACGTGCGCGTAGTTCTGCGCGAAGACCTCGGGCGTGATCGAGCGCGCGACGACTTCGCGTACCTCCTCCTGCGTCGGCCAGATATCGCGCAGGTAGACCTTCTCCCCGTTGACATCAACGCCCACCGGCTCGCTTGTCAGGTCAATATCGACTGTGCCGGCCAGGGCGTAGGCCACGACCAGCGGCGGAGAAGCGAGGAAGCTTGCGCGCACCTGCGGATGGATGCGCCCCTCAAAGTTGCGATTCCCGCTGAGCACTGCCGCCACTACCAGGTCCTTTTCCTGCACCGCTTCAGCCACCGGTTCGGGCAATGGGCCGCTGTTGCCGATGCACGTTGTACAACCAAAACCGACGAGATGGAAGCGCAGCGCCTCAAGATAGGGCATTAGATCGGCATTATTCAGGTAATCGATCACAGCGCGCGATCCAGGCGCGAGGCTGGTTTTCACGCTGGGTTTGACGGAGAGGCCACGCTCAACGGCATGTTTAGCGAGCAGGCCGGCGGCAACCATCACCGAAGGGTTAGAGGTGTTGGTACAGCTCGTGATGGCCGCAATAGCCACCGAGCCGTCGGTCACATGCGTCTGCACGCCGCCGATCTCCACCAGCGCATCGCGATCATGCCCGTTGCGCCGGCCATTGTCCTTGCCCGTCGCAAGCTGCTGCCGCTCATGCTGCGTCTGGGCAACGGGATCGGGATTGGCCTGCCCACCCTCGGTGCCGAGCCGGATCAGCGAATTCTCCGTTGTAACGTTGTTCTTCGCAGCCTGGAGACGGTCCGCGAAAGCCGCGCGGAAGACCTCGCCCAGCTTCTGCATCGGGACACGATCCTGCGGGCGGCGTGGTCCCGCCAGGCTCGGCTCAATCGTTGCCAGATCGAGTTCGAGCAGGTCATCGAAGCGAGGCTCGGCGCTCTCATCGGTGCGGAAGAGTCCCTGTTCCTTCGTGTAGCGCTCAACGAGGTCCACCAGTTTCGCATCGCGCCCGGTCTCGCGCAGGTAGCGTAAGGTCTCGGCATCGACGGGGAAGAGCGTCGCCGTCGCGCCAAATTCGGGGGACATATTGGCAATCGTCGCGCGATCCGCCAGCGCTAACTGGCTCAGGCCAGAGCCGGTAAACTCGACGAACTTGCCGACAACACCGCGTCTGCGCAGCATCTGCGTCACCGTCAGAACGAGGTCGGTGGCCGTCGTACCGGCGGGCAGAGCACCGCTCAGGCGCACGCCAATCACCTCGGGAGTGAGCAGGTAGAGGGGCTGGCCCAGCAGCACGGCCTCCGCCTCGATACCGCCAACACCCCAGCCAAGCACGCCCAGGCCGTTAATCATCGTCGTATGCGAGTCAGTGCCAACGAGCGTATCGGGATACGCGACTGTCGCGCCATCATCGGCTTTCGTCATGACCACGCAGGCCAGATACTCCAGGTTCACCTGGTGTACGATGCCGGTGCCAGGCGGCACAACGCGGAAATTGTCAAACGACTGCTGTGCCCAGCGCAGCAGGGCATAGCGCTCGCTATTGCGCTCGTACTCTCGCTCGACGTTGCGAGCGAAGGCCAGCATCGAGCCAAAGGCATCGACCTGCACGGAATGGTCGATTACCAGGTCGGCGGGCACCAGCGGATTGATCTTGCGGGGATCGCCATGCATGCGCGCGACGGCGGAGCGCATGGCGGCGAGATCGGCGACGGCGGGCACGCCGGTGAAGTCTTGCAGCAGGACGCGCGCGGGAAGAAAGGGATACTCCGCGCCGCTGCTCGCGGCCTGACCGGGCGTCCAGCGGGCCAGCGAAAGCACCTCCTCCCCGGTCACGAGTTCCCCGCCGGCATGACGCAGCAGATTCTCTAAGATAATCTTGACCGTAAAGGGGAGCCGGTCAAGGCCCTGTATGCCATGTTGGGCCAGCGTTTCTAACCGATAATAATCAACGGTGCCGAAAGCGCTTTCAAGGGCTGCACGGGCACCAAATACATCTTTGTAAGCAGGCATATGTACATCCTCTTATTGAATGGAATGCTGGATGTAGGGGACGAGCCACTGCAAGATCAACCCTACAACATTCTCAGGGCAAAAACAGTTAACAATTTCGACATTCTCATGTGCAATCCTCAAGACGTGTGCGGCCTGGCTGGTGGTGAGGTGTCGATCCGCTTGAGGATACCGCAATTATTATATAACAGGCCGGCGCTTCCGTCGCTCAGAGAGTACCTGACTTTCCGCGCCTTCCGGGTGTTCGTGCGGCTCCGCCGCGCCAGAAATGTGTATAGTGTGGTGTGGAAAAATGCGCTTCGCGCATTTTTCCACACCACACTATACACCTAAAGCGAGCGCCGCAGGCGCGAGCAAGCTCAGATGTTACGCCAGCATGGAATTGAGCGCGAGCAGAAGTTCCTCGTGGTCGAATAGCTTCTTGAGCAGAATAATCTGACGGCTGCCAATATCCGGGAGAGAACTCTTCAGGCTCAGCATAATAGTAGGAACAGGCTCTCGCCCCTCCACTGCATGGATGCGATCATAGAGTTCCAGCCCCATCATATCGGGAAGCTCAAAGTTGAGGATAAGCAGGTGTGGAGTGATATTCTCTAGAAGCCGCAGCGCATGCTCACCCCGCACAAGGAAAATAGCATGATGGTGCGTCTTTTTCAGAGCCAGCAAGAGAAATAGCCGTATTTCTTGCTTATCTTCTACTGCCAGAATGATTTTCCTTTGTACTGCTGCCATCGCACATTCCTGCTTTCCGGTTGGCCTTTTACTCCTCCTCGCGTTCGGCGTCTGTACTGTTTGTACGCCGCACAGCGCATGACAGTTTCTGGTAGAGCTTATGATCAAGCCATCAACTGCTCAACGATGCGTAAAAATTCATCAATTTCAAAGGGCTTTTGCAAAAGGTGTATATGGCGCCGGGCGAGTTCGTTCTTGACCTGTTCATCATTGAGCATACTCGCCGTAACAACCAGCGTCGGGGCATCCGCGAATTCCTTCACCTGGTGAAGCTGATCGTGCAGTTCCAGAGCCGTCATACCGGGCAGGTGATAATCGAAGAGAAAGAGATGAGGGCGAATGGCTTTGATCTCGTCCAGGCGCTGCAACACTTCGGTCCCATAGGCAAAGTTCAACACCTGATATGGCGTCTCCGACTGAAGTAAAAGGTTAAGCATCTCTGCGTTACTGGGATCATCCTCCACCAGCAGGATCACTTTTGCGCCCCCTCTCTGCTCCTGACCTTCCGAGGGCTGCTGCGCCTGTGACATAGCGCTCACCTCCAATCCAGAAAGCGCGAAATACCGTTGTATCTTCGTTTGCCAGCGCGATATGCCGGTCTCATCAGCATCCCCGCTTAGACTCAGTATAACACAAGCGGCCTTGTTTGTTGAGGACAGGCGAGGCGAACTATTGACAAAGCAGCGCCAATTTCGCTACAGTAGAGGAAACATCGCTAGTGATCGTATAGTGTCACGCGTAGGACAGGGAGGACGGACGCCAATGGGGACGTGTTTAGATGTAGAGGGCTGCCACTTTGAAAACCGCGAAAAAGCACGTTTCTGCGCCCAGTGTGGCATCCCCATGCGCGGAACTTTTCTGCAAGGGCGTTACGAGATTCAGGGTATCGTAGGGAAGGACCGGGGGACGGTCACTTTACAGGCTATCGACAGACATGGAGGGCAGCCAGTTACGGTGCGCGCCCCCATTCCCAGAGATACAACCCGCAAAGAGCGGGAAGACTTCTTACAGGATGCGGAACTGGCTGTAGCACTCTCATCACGTATCAACGATCCCGGCAGTATTCGTGTCACGGACTACGGGCAGGATGGCCCCGTCGTTTTCCTGGTAAAATCAGAATCTCCCTCTACAGAGGCGCAGCCGGTGGGGCGTCCAAACATCATCGCGCGCGTCAGTGGTAACATCTTCCAGCAGTCACGAGCGCAGACACCCTTCTACGGACTGGACGATCTGGACGACGATGATGACATGTCTACCCAGTTGAGGATAGCAGTCCCTACTCAGCCGAAAAGGGCGCAGCCCACCGCACCATTGCCGGCACGCGACTGGCTGGCGGAAGGCCATCGTGCCTACGAGCAGGGCAACTACGAGCAGGCGCTTGCCGCCTACGAAGCTGCCTGTGCGCAAAATGCCGCATCCATCGAGGCATGGAGCGGCAGGGGCGCCACGCTGCTGAGCCTGCGCCGCCCTGAAGAGGCATTGTACGCCTTCGATGAGGCCATCAAACAGAACCCGAACAGCGCCGAGTTATGGACCTCGCGCGCCAGCGCACTGCGCGAACTTGGCCGCGGCGAGGAAGAGATGCGCAGTTACGACCAGGCCCTGACCTGTGACCCGAATTATGTCTACGCCTGGAGCGGGCGCGGCATGGCCCTCGCCGAGCAGAATAAGCCGGAAGAGGCCCTGCTGGCCTTTGATAAAGCGCTGCTGCTGGATCCGTCTCAGAGCGTTATCTGGCAGGCCATGAGCGATACGCTCTACAGCCTGCGCCGCTACAATGAGGCGCTGATGGCGATTGATCGCGCTCTGGCCCTTGACGCCAATAACGCATCGCTGCTGGATACGCGAGGCAATATCCTGCGCCGCCTGCACCAGCCGGAAGCGGCGCTGGCCCTGCATGAGCACGCCGTACAGATCGATCCGCGCAACGCGACACTGCACTTCGATAAAGGCAATGACCTGCGCGACCTGCGACGTTTCGCCGAGGCGCTCTCCGAGTACGACCAGGCCCTCACTCTCGATCCAACACTGGCGGGAGCATGGTATAATCGAGGCAATGTTCTCGCGGCCCTGCGTATGTACGAGGAGGCACTACACTCTTATGACCGTGCACTCGAACAGGACAACGGACTGATCTCAGCCTGGTATAATAAGGGCAGCCTCTTGCATGAATTGAAACGTCATGAAGAGGCACTGGTTGCCCTTGATCGCGCGCTGGCGGCCGATGCCCACTATATCCCGGCCTGGAATAACAAGGGGCTGGCGCTCTTTGCTCTGGGACGCATGGAGGAGGCGCTGGCAGCGCTGGACCAGGCGACATCCTTCGCGCCGGATGAGCCGGACGCATGGTATAACAAGGCTGTCGTGCTTGAAAAGCTTGGCCGCAACCAGGAAGCGCTCTCGTGCCAGGAATGGGCGCGTTCCTTAGAACAACGTACAAAGGGCGTTGAGGTGTAATCTTTACTCTGCTCTCGCGCGTGCCTGTGGCACGCGCGAGAGCAGAGTCACAAGGATTTTCTGGGGACACCCCTGACAACTCCTCTTGCTCTTTAGTAACGCGCTCACGCGATTTTACGATTCGGAGGAGGGAATGCGACGCTGCGCCGATCAGGCCGATTGTGGATATGAGAACCGCGACAGCGAATTATTTTGTCGAGCCTGCGCACTGCCATTGCTGCATACTGCGTTGATGGGGAGATATGTTGTGGATGCCCTTATCAGTAAAGGCGGCTACGCGGCGGTTTTTCGTGGCGCGGACCGCAATCTTTCCCGGCGCATCGCCATCAAGGTACTGCTGCCCAGCAAGACTACGCCCGGCGAACACGAACAATTTCTGCGCGAGGCGCGCATTGCCGCCACGCTGGATCACCCCAACATCGTCCCGGTTCTCGATCACGGCCAGGATGGCCCCTGCGTCTTCCTCGTCATGCCGCTTTATACTGCCGGATCGCTGCGCACCCGCATGGCCCAGGCCAACGGCCCGCTGCCCTTTCAGGAGACGGTACACGATTTCTACCAGCTCGCCAACGCCCTGCACTACGCGCATACACGCCCACGCCCGGTGATCCACCGCGATATCAAACCCGAAAACATCCTGATCCATCAGGAAGATCACCGCCTGGTCATTACCGATTTCGGCATCGCCCGCTCGCTGGAGCCAGGCGCCCGCGTTGGCAAGACCGTTACCGTGCGCGGCACCGTAGGCTATATGGCCCCGGAGCAGACCAGCGGCATTGTCGATCCGCGCACCGATCAGTATGGCTGCGCCATTGTGCTCTATGAGATGCTGACCGGCTATCATCCGCTTGACCCCGGCGGAACCATCCCGCCCGTCTCCTCGCTCAACCCCGACCTGCCCCTCACTCTGGATCACGTTATTCAGCGCGCCCTCTCCCCCCGGCCAGAAGATCGCTACGCGGACATGATGGAGTTTATGCACGCCTTTGACTTTGCCTGCCGCCCCACAACGAAAACGCGCATCCCCGCTGTGAAGCAGACCGCGCCCGAGATGCGGGCTATCCCCAATGTGCGCGGGGTGACAGGAACCTCGCTCCCCGCTGTGCAATCGGGGACGGGCAAGGAGCGCGCGGTCAATAACCTGCACCGGCAGCGCTTGAATTCCAGTGGCAGTGTACGCGAGAAATGCCGTGAAGGCGATCAGTTCCTGCGCCAGCAGCACTACTCGCAGGCCCTGCAAGCCTATGAAGAGGCGCTGCGCATGGACCCGCGCAATTTCTACGCATGGAACGGCAAGGGGACGGCGCTCTACAACCAGGGGAACTACCGCAAAGCCTTCGAGGCGTACCAGCGCGCCACCGAGATCGATCCCGGCAATGCCGTGGCCTGGGTGAGCGCCGGCCTGGTGCTGACGCGGCTGCAACGCTACCAGCAGGCGCTGGTGCATTTCGAGCGCGCCCTCGCCATCGATCCCGAGTACGCAGCAGCCTGGAATGGCAAAGCCGATGTGCAACTGGACCTGAATATGCCCGAAGAGGCCATCGTCTCTTATGAGCAAGCTCTGATCCACGATCCAGCCAGTTTCCAGGCATGGAACGGCCTGGGTAACGCTCGCTCCCTCCTGCGCGATTTCGTGGGGGCCGTCGACGCCTACACCCGCGCGCTGACGGTGAACCCGCGCAGCGCCGTCGCCTGGTGTAATAAGGCCGAGGCGCTATTGCGCCTGGGGCACAACCGCGCCGCCCTGGATGCGCTGCACGAAGCAACTGAGATGGACAGAAACTATGCCCGCGCCTGGCAGCTCAAAGCCGATGTGTATGAGACGCTGGGCAATCCCCAGGAGGCGCAGAAGGCGCGCCGCCGCGCCCGGCCCTGGGGATTGAAGAATTAGGCCGTGGTGATCCTGCGGCGCAGCGCCAGCGTTCCCAGAGCCAGCGCGATCAACGCGGAGATGGCGAGCACCGTCATGTCGCGCGCGAAGAGATCGGATGAACTGTAGAAAACGCTCATCTCCAGCGCGTGCCGGCCATAGGTGAGCGGGATGAAGTTAGCGATATCCTGCAACCAGAGCGGCTCGAAGGCGAGCACGCCCGTTCCGCCCGCCAGGAAAAAGAGGTAGATGGAGACGTTGACCGAGGCCGCGATCACTGGCTGTATGCGCTGAATGGCCGCGCCCAGCGCCACTCCCAGTCCCGCCGCCATCAACGAGATCAGCGCTATCGCCAGCAGCGATGTTAGCCAGTAGATCCCTTCCGGCTGTATCCAGCCCAGCACATCGCCCAGCAGCAGCACGAAGATGCCGAAAAGCATCGTCGTGACAAAGCTCGCCAGTACTTTGCCCCCGATGATCGCGCCTCTCGGAACAGGGGAGAGCAGCAGTTCCTTGACCGTGCGCGCCTCCCATTCGCGCGCCGTCGCCAGGCCGCCATTGACGATGCCGCTGATCGAGAGCAGCAGGATGATGGTCGGCAAGACGCCGTACTGGAATAGCTCTACGTCGCGGCTGCGCAAATCCTGCTCGTGTATCGTGACCTTGACGGGGCTGGCGCTGCCCTGCGCCTGGTAAAACTGCGTAATCGCGTCGGGCACGGCACGGCGGATATCGTTGGTAAAATCCAGGTTCAGGTTGTTTACCGTGACCTCGATGGGCGCCTGCTGGTGGGCCTCGACGCGCTGTGTGAAGTCGGCGGGAATGGTAATCACGGCGATCACCTGGATGTTGTGGAGCAGGATCAAAGCCCTCTGCGGCGTGGCGTCGGTGATGCGGAACACGTCGGCCTGGTGAAAGATCCGCTGCATCTGCACACCCTTCGCCCCCTGATCGAGTGTGACCAGGGCCACAGGGCTGCGCCCCACAGCCACCGCGCCGAGCGCCTGCACAAGCAGGAAGCCCAGCGGCGGCAGGAAGGTCGCAGCCATCGTGGCGGGCTGGCGCAGCCAGATGGCGAGGTCTTTTTTCATTATAGTCCAGACCACACGCACAAAATTTATCAATTTCATGAACTCGATTCTCCCCTTGCTCGGGTGATCCAACTGCTGGCTCGCGCCTACAGCGCTCGCCACATCTCGCGTATTGCGCGGCTCCGCCACGCGACTGCTCAGCCCTCCCGGGCTGAGAATCTGATACTCTCTTAATGCGCTGTCGTGCTGCGCCGCAGGACTATCGCAGCCAGGATAATCAGCGCCAGCGCGTAGGCACAGAGCACCAGGATGTTGCCTCCCAGCCCGTAGGTGTTCAGCGTGAAGTTATGAAAAGCGTGCTGCTGCAAGACTATGGCATAGTAGATTGGAAAGATCTGCGCCAGCACCTGGAGCGGGACCGTCGTAAAAGAGATCGGGCCGAATGCGCCGCTCAGGAAGAAAAGCGGAATTGATACGCCAAAGGCGAGCGCGGCCACCGGCTGGCGGTTCTTTAAGAGCGTGCCGAGCAGAGTGCCGAAGGCAATGAAGATCGTCATTGTCAGGACGCTGAAAGCGATGACCTCGCCCCAATGCACCGGCCACACGCCGATGAGGAAGATCAGCACGGCCAGCACGATCACGAGCGAGGCGCAACTGATGACGAACGCGCCCAGCATCTTGCCCACCACCATCGACCAGCGGCTGGCCGGTGAGAGCAGCAGTTCCTTCATCGTCTCGTGCTCCCACTCGCGCGCCGCTGCGGTCCCCGAAAGCAGGACGCCGCCCAGCACCATGCCGATTACCAGGATCGAGACCGTCAGGTAGGGAATGTAGTCCGTGTCCTGCTGGTAGAAGTCGTGTTCAACAGGCACGACGGTAACGAGATGCGGGAATGCCTTCGCGTAGAAGCTCGTGATAGAGAGCGGGACCGCGCGCCGGATGTCGTTGGTGAAGTCGGTATTGAGGTTGTTGATCTCCACACCCACCTGCACGGGCTGATTCTGGCGGATGCGCGCATCGAAATCGGCAGGGATCGTGACTACGGCGACGATGCGCCCGCTCTGCATCAGATCGCTGGCCTGCGGCGCGCTCACCTTTTGCAGAACGAACGAGTGCGCTGTGCTCATGGCATGGTAGAACTGCTGCGCATACGGGCCGGTGTCTTCCATGACGACGGCGGTAGGAGCGTAGCCGCCGCCAATGACGAAGAGGCTCAATAAGATCAGAATGTTCAAAGGCACCAGCGTGCTGATGATGGTGAAGGCCCGTTCCGTCAGCGCGCTTTTGATGTCCTTTTTCATGCAGGCCCAGATGACGCGCAAGGTATATATGGGTTCTCGGACCATAACTCTTTCTCCAAATCTAAAGGGTAAAAAGAATTTGGAGGACACCTCCAAACCTCCGGCAAGGGGCTGCCGCCCCTTGCAACCCCGCCTAGTCGCGCAACTCCGCTCCTGTCAGGCGCAGGAAGATCTCGTCGAGGTTCGGCTCGCGCACGGCGATATCGCGCAGTTCACCCTCCTGGGTGATAATGTTGATAATCTGCGGCACGATGTTGCTCACGCCCTGGGAGGTGATCTTGAGATGGGTCCCCTCCTGCTCCACATCTGTAACTCCTGGCAGGGCGCGGATCTCGGCCAGCGCATTGATCGGCCTCTCGCTATCCAGTTCGATCACGCTGCCTCCGTAGATCTGCTTCAGATGATCGGGCGTGTCTACGGCGATCAGTTTGCCGTGATCGATAATGGCGAGCCGCTCACAGAGTGCCTGCGCCTCCTCAAGATAGTTGGTGGTTATCAACACCGTCTTGCCCTGCTCACGCAAGGCGAGGATGTAGTCCCAGATGGCGCGCCGCGCCTGCACATCTACGCCCAGCGTCGGCTCGTCGAGATAGATCAATTGTGGATCATGCAGCAGCGCTCGTGCCAGGGCCAGGCGGCGCTTCATGCCGCCGGAGAAGGTGCCGACGCGCGAATCCTTGCGATCCAGCAATTGCACCAGTTCGAGCAGCCTGGTGATGCGCTCCCTCTTCTCCCTGCGCGGAATGCCGAAGAGGTCAGCGTGAAAATCCATGTTTGTCCAGGCCGTCAGCTCTTCATAAAGCGCGGTCTCCTGGGGCACCGTGCCGAGAATCTGGCGCACCTGGCGCGCCTGGCGCTGCACATCATAGCCCATGACGCGCACCTGGCCGCTGGTCGGCGCACTGAGGCCGCTGACCATGTTGATCGTCGTCGTTTTGCCCGATCCGTTCGGCCCCAGCAAACCGAAGATCTCCCCCTGCCGCACGGTCAGCGAGAGATGGTCCACGGCGCGCAGCGAGCCAAAGTTCTTGCAGAGATCTATCATCTCTATCGCCGGAGCAGCAGCCTTCATCGGTGACTGCGAAGCTGTTGCAACTTGAGTGTTATCTTTCACGATGTTCCTTCTTTCTTATGCAAGCGCCTGCGGTGCTCCTCTTATGGAGTTTGTAATGTGGGAAAATGCGCTGCGCGCATTTTCCCACATTACAAACTCCATTTCTGGCGCGGCAGAGCCGCGCCAACGCCCGGCCAGCGAGAGCCAGGCTACTGAGCACCAGACACCCTCTGAGAGCGGAAGCGGTCCGGCAGCAGATGGAAGCGATCTCCGGTATCGGGCGCTATCGCCGAAGCATTGGCAACGATCTGCTGGAGCTTATGCAGGAAGTCCTGCTGGTCCTCCTCTGAGAATCCGCGCATCAGCACGTTATAATAGACTCCGACTGCCTGCGGCAGCGACTCTTTGATGCTTGTGCCCTCAGGAGTGAGGTAGACTTTGACG
>DATGLE010000242.1:0-5007 GCA_035294325.1 Ktedonobacteraceae bacterium
GTGGGGGAGAGCGCTGTATACAATGCCCCACACCGGCTCTGCTCTTCGGCACTTACTCCGTCCGCGAAGAGCGCGCATATGTCGTCTTCAAAGACTGTTTTCGCCAGTTTGTGCCCCCTCTTGCCTTGATCCTGCTTTTTAGACAGATGCGTTTGTCTTTGCCACACGTTGGTAAGCTGGAATCTGAAAGCGGCCAGCGGGGAGATGCGCTGAGGGTGACAGAAAAGGTGGCGGATGGACGGATACCAGGGGCGCGTCGCTGCCAGTTCGTTAAAGACCTGGTAGTTGTACCCGGCACGCGACCATAAGGGCAGCGCAAGAAAGAATTGCTGCACGATATAGTCATCGGCCAGGATACGGGCCGGCGGCGAGAACCAGAATTCGAGCATGTCGATGGCTTTCCTGACCTGCGCTGGCTGCTGGAGCATCGTCAGCAGGGTGTCGCGGTAGACTCGCCAGAAAGCGGCAGTATGCGCCGGCGGCAGAGCAGGTGAGAAGAGCGCCTGTACCAGTCGCAGGTGAGACTCCTGTGATACCGTGCAGCGGAAAAAATTAGGAATGCAGTTCTCCAGCGTAGCAATAAAATCTCGCTCAGGCAGGCGCGCAAGGCTATGTTGCAACTGCGCAGCCTGCTCCATACTCATCTCGCCACTGGAGAGCGCGAGAATACTGCCAGCCCGCGCCCGTGCGTCATCAGAGAGCGCGGGATGGCTGCGATATCGCTCGCATAGCGTAAGCTCCGCCAGCGAAAAATCGGCCAGGGAGAGCGTCGAGAAAAACGATTCCAGCAGGCTATCATCGAGCGGTATGCGGTGAGCGGCAATGAGCGCGAGGATGCGCCGGTACTCACGACGAAAGGCAGGAGAAGTCCGCTCCTGCCTGGTTCTATACAACGCCCGTGCCATACGGCGCAATTCCTCGCACTCGTCCTCAGTGAAGGCTGTTTGCTGCTCAAAAGCATTGAGCGCGCAATGGATGACGCTCACATCCCCGGCTGTTAGCGCGCCGGCGCCGTTCTGGATATGCGCGTAAAGGGCGAGCTGGTCGAGGCGCTCGTCGATGGTGACGGGGGACGGGAAGCGCCGCGCGTGGGTGAAGAGCGGCAAAAGCGTCTCGTAGCGCTCTGGATGCGCCGCTGCCGCTGCCAGAGCCGCGTAGGGTGACAGGGCAACAGCGCTCGTGGCGCCGGTCTCTCCATCGAGAATGAAATATGATCGCTGATCCTCCTCTGTGGGGTGGAACAGGGAGTTGGCGCTGGTTCCGGTGATGAGATATGGCGCCTGGCGCGGGTCGTGATGATAGGTGGCAAAGGTGAGCAGCGGCCGGTAAGCCGGGGGCAGCAAATAGCTCACGGCTGCTATCCAGAGGGCGACGTGCTCGGCTGTGTCGCGAATGATGATGCGCCGGTGCGTGCCGCTGCTATAGACCACGGCGCAGAGCAGCGGAAGCAGGAGGGCGCGCCGCTGCTCGTGCTCGAGGAAGCGCCATACTTCCGCGATATCAAGGGAAGGCGCGACATCGAACGCCGGTAAGATGGGCAGGCTGGCGATCCGCGGGCGCTCTTCGGGGTCGCTGCCGCGCCAGAAAGGACTCTTCCAGAAGAGGATGGGCGCCGTGCTGGCAAAGCTTTGCGGGGACAGCACGAGGGCATGAGCGAAGAAATTTCCCGGGCGACTGTACTCATCGGCGCCGCAGGACTGGCTACAGAGCAGCATGCATCTATCATCATCGATATAGTAGCGCAAGGCTACGGGATGAGTCTCGATCTCGCGCGCGTCGAGCGCGGGAGGGATGCGGTAGTCGATCAGGCGCGCGAGCAGCGCCTGATCGCGCGGCGAGAGTCCCGGCGACATGGCCTTGATTTGAAAACCGGCTCGGCCCGTCGCGGCATGCACATACGAGGTATAGTAGTATTGTCGCACTGCTGCCATTGCCATGCATCATCCCTCAAAACAGCAATAATTCTGTTTGCATTCTCTCATACCAGATCCGTTTGAATAATGGAAAAAATGATTCGGGGACACCCCGCGCCCCGCCAGAAGGGCGGCTGCCCTGCTGGACCTCCCGCTTTCCTTACTCGTCATCCTCTTTATCTGGCCGCAGCGCCTGGATCTCCCACAGTTCCGCCTCTTCATCCTCGTCTTCATCCTGGTTATCTTCGCTGAATGCGGTGGGCGCGACCTCACCCTTTTTTTGCCTCTCCATCTGGTACTTTTCGGCGCGCTTGCTCGATCTGCTCCCCCGTTTGCCGCGCCGGCGCGCCTCCTTCACCGCGCCATGTGGGATCGCTTCGATGGCGAGCGGTGAAGTGTTGTCGTCGGGCGAGGCTCCGTCAAGGCTCAGAGAGGGGAGCACCAGCGGGGCGTCTTGATCTCTGGAAGGAGCGGGGCGCGGCGCTTGCCGGGAAGAGCCGGGAGTTGGCGTTAAACGCAGCGCGCGGATCATAGCATCGCGCAGCCTGCCATCGATGTCAGCGACGGGACAGCTATAGCGCACGCGGCAGCGCGTGCGGATGCTCTCGGCCTGGACGGAATCGCCCGCCGGGGGAGGCGACACGCGCAGCGAAAACGTTGGCTGGCGCCGGTTCAATGCCGATAACTTGACGTAGCAGGTATGCATGTCAAGGTTAAGGATATCCTCTTCCTCTACCCCCAGGTCTTTGCACACGATCTCGGCATCCTGGGCTGAAAGATGGAAGATAATCATTTGCTTGACGTTCGCCAGCACCGTCGGCAGCAGGAACTCGTCCAGTTTCTGCAAATATTCCAGCGATTGCGTCGCCAGGAAAAAGGTAGCCCCATATTTGCGCAGTTCCGCCAGCGCGCCATAATCGACGCCGGCCAGAGTTTGAAATTCGTCAAGAATGATGGGCAGGCGCACGCGCCCCCACTCCTGCAAGCTGCCCTGTTCCTCCAGGGTAATCTGCAACAGTCCCAGCATCGTCGCGCCGATCAGAGCCGCGACATCGGCCCCGATCACACCTTTTGCCAGCTTGAGCAGGATAATCTTACGCTCGGCGATCATCTGGGAGAAGTTGAGCGTTGAAACGCTCTGCCCGATAATGCGCCGCGCGATCACGCTCTCGAACTTGGCGACTTTCGTAATCACCGGGTTAATCACGTCACGCTGCTGCATCAGCGTGAGCGGTTCGTAGTATTCGCGCCACCAGCGGTGCAGGTAGTCGTCCTCGATGGACTGGAGTAACGCGTGACAGAAATTTTCGTTGGTCAGCAGGGGCAGGACATCCAGCAGTGTGTACTGCTGTCGCGGCCCCTCCAGCGGATCCTGCGCGACAAGCACTTTGTTGGCTTCAAAGAGAGTGCGCAGGCTCATCTCGAAGGCGTTCTCCATGCGCGGTCCCCAGGCAGTAGCCCAGATATGCGCCAGCGTCTTGAGCACGTCCGAGATGGCTTTATCGCGGCTGCGTCCCAGCGTCACGTCGAGCGGATTGATGCCGACAGAAGCTGTGGTATCTGAGAGGTCGATGAGCACGACCTCCTCCGCGCGCTCAGGTGGCACCTGGTGCAGAACATGCTCGCAGAGGTCTCCGTGAGGGTCGATCAGGATCAGGCCGCCCTGCTTGATGGCCTCGCGGGCAATATGCTCCATGCAGGTGCTTTTGCCCTCGCCCGACTTGCCAGCGATCAATGTATGCATGGTGAAGAATTGAGGCGTGAGGGCGAAGGGGAGCCGGTAGCCGCCGTGCTCGGAAAAGCCAATGGGCGGCAGACCCGCCGACGCGCGCGAGAGATCCGGCGGGATCAGCATGGTGCGCGCGCGCCGTTGCTCCACCAGGGCCAGTTCGGGCAGGGCGCTGGCTGGCGGTAGATGCCAGAGCGAGGCCAGGGCGTCCACGGTAATAAGGTGTTTTGAACTGTGCAGATGCCGCTGCCAGCCGTAACGATTCCGCGCCGGATCGCGGCTGAGCAGCAGTTGCGTTTCTCTGGTCGTAATGCGCCTGGGCACGAAATATGCTCCGCTGGCCTGGTGAAATTGCCGGTAGGCGGCAACCAGGCGCAGCAGCATCTCCTGGCGCTCCTCGGCCTGTTCACGCTCAGCTCGCAGTTGCTCCCAGCGCGTCGCGGGCTGCTCCCCCGCTCCGTAGGTGCGTATCCTCGGCCCGATAACGTACAGGCGTATTCTGGCGCGATAGGCCATGCGCGAGGTTTGTTGCGCGACCTGGCGCATATTATAGATGGGTCTGCTGAAGAAAAGGCCCCGGATCCATCCCACTGTGAAGGGCAGTAAAACGCACGCGAGAGCGAGACCGGCGCCCCAACCGGCAATCTGCAAGATCTGCAAGCTGCTCAGGTGCGGATTGCGCCCGGCTGCCAACTGCCAGAGCGCCGGCAGCAGCCAGCCGGGGATCCAGCGGCGCGCGAGCCAGTAGAGGCCGAAGAGGATGCCGATGCTGATGAGCGCGGGCGTACTGATGCCCTCTCCGCTGTACCTGTTGAGGAACATATCGCGTTGATAAGCCAGGCGTTCGGCGCGCCGCTCAGGCTCCAGCGGATGCTCCACCGCTTTGCGCAGGCTATCGCGCGACCAGTCGGGCGGAGCCGGTTCCAGCGCGATCTGTGCGATGGCGCGTGTGCGTTCGGGCAGCTTGCTCAGTGCGGCCAGCAGGCCGAGCAGCGGATCGATCCCCTCCGTCTCCTGCCCGTTCCCCTGCTCATCCTGCCAGGTGCGCAGCGGAAGATACGCCGGCCTGGCCGCGACCAGTTCGACGGCGGAAGCCGCCTCATAGGAAGCGAGGCAGAAAGGGTCCTCGTATTCGCGCAGCGGGCGAACCTCAAGCTGCGGGTATTGCGAGCGCAGCAGCGCCTCGGCGTGATCGAGCGCGCTCTGCGTGGTCGCGCGAATGATGAAGCTGCGCTGCTCGGCGGTGCCCGCCAGTTCCAGAGCCAGCGGATGCCGTTTGTCGAGCACGAGGCTCTGCATGGCCGCTTCGAGATTGATGCGATCCTGCTGCGACTGCGCCGGAGGAATGATATGCAGGGCCAGCGG
>DATGLE010000243.1:0-15371 GCA_035294325.1 Ktedonobacteraceae bacterium
GGCGTTCAGCCCGCAGACTCTATAAACACTGGCGAACCGCGCAGCGGTGAGTGGTCAGGAAGACTTGCACATGGTGTTACATTCTTCCGGCGCCTGGCGTGTTTTAGGATAGAGGCCGCTTGCTCTTGATGAGCTTGTAGCCTGGCTAGAAGTACAGGCTGAACGTGCAGGATCAAAAAAGAAGAGCTATGAAAACTACAGTACAAGAGGATTCTACCGATCAATTTATGACTATGCTGGTCCCCTGTTCTTCTACCAGCGGGCAGGTGCAGGATATCTCCTCAGAACTCGGCAGTAAGACAGATACACCCCGTTTTCTGGTCACACTCAATATTGGCATCGGCGATGCTGTCTCGGTAGGGTTAAGGGCCATCGATGAGATTATCAAAAATGATCCCGAGGCCAGCGGGAAGATCGATGTGCTCTGTTCGCGCTTCCAGGCGGAAGTCTTTAAATATGATCCGCGTGTTAACCGCATTATTCAGAGCGATGCCAACTTCTGGCCTGAGATTTCGCTGAAACAACGCGTTATAGGATTTCTGGATCCAAAGATAGCGCAACTGGCCCAGTTCCTGCACGATAGACACTATGAGGCCGTTCTTCCCGCTATGGCGGCGCCCGAATTATACTTCAGGCTCGATGCGCATATGATGTATCCCGACTTTTTGATGCTGAGAAAAGATTTCTCCGCCGGCCTGCATGGGCGCTCGCATGGTACCATAGGCGTGATTATCAGGCGCATGGTCGATAGATATTTTGGCAACAAACTGCCAGAACCCGACCCGGATGAAGATGCTATCCTCTATATCAGCGAGAAGGAGGTACGCCGGGCGATAAAGCTGGCGGCGAGCATCAAGGAGCGCGCGCACCTGGCAACAGAGCAGTGCACATTGCTGCTGGTTGCGCCGGATAGCGCCTCTATTGTGAGCAGACCGCCGACAAAGCTGCTGATAGCGGCTCTGGAGCAAGCACTTGAGCAGCGTCCCCGCCTTATTGCCCACATTCTGCCCAGCTATAGCGATCCCGTGCATTCCGAGGCGCTACTGCACGCGCTAGCTCCCCGCTTCGGGGATCGCGTTTCGCTGATGCCGGCTGAACCCAGGCCAACAGTGCTGGAGACAACGGCTTTGATCGATGAGGCCGATATCTTTCTCTCCGGCGATACGGGACTGATGCATTTAGCGGCTGCTTACAAACGACTGGCACCGGGCGAAGATCCGCGCTTTTCGCCACGCAACCGCGTGAAAATGATTACCATATTCGGCGGCACGAATCCCGACATTTACGGCTACCCGGGGCGTGCGGTTATCGTGGGCCGGGGACGCAAGGAACAAACCGCGTTCCGCCCCGGCGTCGCTAAAGAGGGCTACGATCCACAGGGGCGCGACCTCTTCGATCACATCGCTCCAGAAGAAGTAGTCGGGGCCATCGTCAGCCAGGTTGATGCCTCACCTTGACGTATCGGGCAGCGTCAGGTATACTTGATGCACCAGAGTAGAAGTCGTCGCGAGGGACGAGTACATGGTCACTGCGGATCTTCAGCGAGTCGGAGCTGGTGCGAGTCCGATATCTCACAGTACATGGAATGCCTCCCTCTGGTCCGGTTTGAGAGAATAAGTTCGCCGGACCGCGATGCGGAGTGAACGCTGCTACGGCGGCCAGTAATTCTTGCCGGCAGCCCCCCGTTACCACGGGGCAGGGCATCGAATGAGTGCCAATGCGCTATTCTCTTTGAGGATAGCAGGCAGGCAGCAATGTTCCGTGCCTGATGAGTGGGAAGCCTGCGCTGCTCGTGTCTGGCTTCCAATACAGGTGGTACCACGGGTTTAATACAAGCAATTATTCAGCCCGCCCTGAGTTGCAATGCTCAGGGCGTTTTTTTTGTCTGTGATGCTCAGCATACCCGCTTGTTGTTCGCGCGGCTCCGCCGCGCAAGGGAGAAGGTGTAGTGTGAAAAAGGCGCTGCGCGCCTTTTTCACACTACACCTTCCAGAAGGCGAGCGACGCAGACGTGAGCAAGCGATTGGGCTAGAAATCAGATACAATTTTAAAGATACGGAGGAGAAAACAACATGATGACCGACACCATTCGGCAAACGTTTCTGGACTACTTTGTCCGCAAAGGCCATGTCCTGGTCCCGAGTAGCTCGCTTGTGCCGAAAAACGACACTTCATTGCTTTTTACGACTGCGGGCATGGTGCAGTTTAAAGATGCGCTTAGCGGGATAGAGCAGCGATCCTACCAGCGCGCTTGCTCCGTTCAGAAGTGCCTGCGCGTCTCTGGCAAGCACAACGATCTGGAGAGCGTTGGCCCATCGCCGCGCCACCATACCTTCTTTGAGATGCTGGGAAACTTTTCGTTTGGCGACTACTTTAAACGAGAAGCCATCCATTTTGCCTGGGAACTGGTTACACAGGAGTTTCGGCTTCCCGTTGAACGGCTCTGGATCACAATCCACATGGAAGACGACGAAAGCGCGTGTCTCTGGGAAGAAATTGGCGTTGATAAGCGGCGCATCCTGCGTTTTGGCGATGACGAAAACTTCTGGACGATGGGCGAAACAGGGCCGTGCGGCCCCAGTTCCGAGATCCACTATTACCTGGGCGACAATCTCAATGCGCAAAGGGCCGAGGGCGTCAACGTTGATGATGACTACCTGGAACTGTGGAATCTTGTCTTTACGCAGTATAACCGCGATGCGCGGGGGATACTGACACCGTTGCCGAGACCCTGCGTTGATACCGGGGCGGGCCTCGAACGCCTGGCCTGCGCGCTCCAGCGCGTCAAAAGCGACTACGAAACCGATCTCTTCCGGCCCATTATCCAGCGCACAATGTTGCAGCTCGGCAGCGATAACGATCACTATCGCGAGCATTACGCGGCTTATAACGCGATTGCCGATCACAGCCGCGCCATAGCGTTTCTGATCGCCGGGGGCATACGACCTGGCAATAGCGGGCGCGATTATGTGCTGCGTCGCATCATTCGCCGTGCGGATTACATAGGCCGAACGCTCGGTTTTGAGCGCCCATTTCTGGCCGAGGTGGCCGAGGCGGTGATCGAGACGATGGGGACGCGCTATCCAGAGCTACACAGCCAGCGCGAAAACATCCGAGACTGGACGATAGCGGAGGAGCAGCGTTTTCACCTCACGCTCGCGAGCGGCCTGCGGCATTTAGAAGTAGCGCTGGGACAAATGGCGCGGCAAGGCGAGACCATACTGCCCGGCAATGAAGCCTTCAAATTGCATGATACCTATGGCTTCCCGCTCGACCTGACGCAGAAGATCCTCTCCGAGCGCGGCCTGGCTGTCAATATCGAGCAGTATGAAGAGGAGCGCCACGCGCAACAGCAGCGCTCGCGTAAGGCGTCAACGTTTAAGCGCAAAGCGTCATCCTGAGCGGCAGCCTGAATGTCATCCTTCGCTGCGCTCAGGATGACATCTGCGGCGCTTCTGCCATTATAAATATGACAGGAGATGACAGGAAGAATAATCTATACTCTCAGAAAGAACTTATCCCAAAGAACCAGAGAGAAGCGAAAGGGTTTGAATACACATGAGAATTTCGAGCCGGACAACAGGTGATAAAACGTATTTCATACTCTCTGACCTCGATTCCCAGGAGCAAGAGGGTGCGCGCAATCTTGCCTTTACTCCTTATGAAGATGGACTTGCCATAGTTTATCCAGCCAGTGCCCCGCACATGGACGTTTTTTATCAACAGTTTGCCCGTGTTGCCGAGGAAATGATACTGCAAAAGGCCGGCGCTCGGCCCGTTCCCTGGGATCAAGCGCTCCTGGCGCTCTTACAACGCCTGGAAGGAAAGGATATCCACTGGTGGCTGATCGGGAGCGCAGCGTTAGCGGTACGGGGACTGGACGTGCTGCCAGGTGATCTTGACCTCGTTACCGATGACGCTGGCTCCCACCTGCTAGGAGAAGTCCTGTTCGATGCGCTCGTCGGGCCTGTTGAGGATGCGCGAGGATGGATTAGCAGGTGGTTTGGCCGGGCCTTTCTGCACGCACGCATCGAATGGATCGGCGCGCCCATTCCCGAAAGCGATCACCAGGGAGTGACCGAATTCGGCCCAACCGCCGAGAGCCAGCTGGAGAGCCTTTCCTGGCGCGGCTACGCCCTGCGCGTTCCTCCCCTTGCTATCCAACTGGCAGTGAACGAGCGGCGCGGCCTGAATGAGCGCGTGCAAAAGATCAAGGCTAAATGCTTATGACAACGCCTCCAGCAGTTCGCGCAGGAACAGTTCGGCATCTGTGACCAGTCCGGCGGCCTGGAAGCTGCCGCGATCCGCGAGCTTGGTGACAACCGCCGGGTTGATATCGACAACCACTGTACGCACATGGGCGGGCAGAAGGTTGCCGGTAGCAATCGCGTGCAGCATCGAGGCCACCATCAGCGCCATCTCGACGCCGTGCAGCTCTTCGCGCATGCGCCGCTGCGCCTCCTGCATATCGGAGATGACGCCCGGCATCGGCCCGTCGTCGCGAATGGATCCGGCCAGCACCATTGGCACATTGTGTTTGACGGCCTCGTAGGTGATGCCCTCGCGCAGCAGGCCCATCTCTATCGCCTTCTCCACCGAGCCAGCGGCACGCATGGCATTGATCGCGCGCAGGTGGTTGCGGTGTCCGCCCTCAACCTGCTCGCCGCTGCGCAGATCAACGCCGAGCGAGGTGCCGAAGAGGGCCGACTCGATGTCGTGCGTAATGATGGCGTTACCGCCAAAGATTACCTGCACATAGCCACGGCGCAGCAGTTCCGCCACATAGCGGCCTGCGCCGGTATGGATGACGGCGGGGCCAAGCACGAAGAGGATCTTGCCATCGCGCGCCCGCGTCTCCCTCATATGGCGCGCGATCTCCTGAATCGCCAGCACCTTCGCCTTTTCGGAGGAAACATCGCTCTGCATAAAGGCGAAGGCTTCGTGCTCGCGGGCGCGCTCGAATGGCTGCACGCGAATGCCGCTGTGCCCGATGACGACCTGATCGCCGGTGCGTACCTCGTGCATCGGTTTGCAATACGCGCGCCGGCTGGCCTTATCGATGACGATGACGACATCCATCTCGATGTTTTCCACGTCGATCCACTGGCCGCGCAGGCGTACCTGCGTGGGCAGATTGGTGGTCGAGTAGAACTGGGCCGGCAAAACGCCATCCTGCTCGACGGCTGCCGTGTGTACATCCTCGGCGTTGACCAGTGTCGCGCCCAACTGCTGCAACTCTGACATGATGCGCTCAAGAATCTCATCATCGGGCGCCTCTATTTTCAGCCGGATATAGCTGGTCTCGGTCTTTCTTTTGCCGATGCGCACCTCTTCTATCTCGAAGTTCCCTCCACGGTCCATGATGGTATCCCAGGCGCGCGGCAAGGTCCACGAATCGATAATGTGGCCGGTAAGCTCTACTACCTCATGCACTGTGCTCATATGTTTACTATTCTCGCTTTACTAGATAATACCGTGTGCAAGTCCCCATGACAACTCACCGCTGCGCGGTTCGCCCGGCAAGGGAGGTTGCGGGCTGAACGCCTGCGGCGTTCAGCCCGCAACCTCCCTTGCCTCGGGTGCGCCGCAGGCGCATAAAAACAAGCACATCGGGCCAGATAGGGTTCGATCACGAAAGTATGACGCTGACACGTCACATGCTGATTGGAGCCTAGTGTAGCCTGCCTGCTGGTGAATGTCAAATGAAGAGAGAGGCAGAGAGGCAGAGGCGCCGCGCATCCTGAACTTTTTCGCGAGCTACGCCCCTGCTGGCTAATCGTAACGGGCCGTCTTTGACGCTCACGCGGTTTACCCCCTCTGGATCCTTGCGGGAAAGCTCCTCCTGACACCTGACAAAAGCGACCTGATGAGGTATAGTAAAGATGAATGAACGGATATTCAGCCAGAAGGAGCGTGAACTATGCAATTCAATCTCCTGACGATTCTATTGCTTCTGCCTTCACTGGTCACGCTGGTTGTGCTTCGTCTCAGGAGGCAGCCCTGGGATAAAATCCTCTCTCTTCTCGGTTGGCAGCCCGGTTCTCCTATCTACTATCTATGGGCACTGCTGCTATTCCTGCTAACGGCCGGTCTTCTGGTCCTTATCGCGATTTTCGTATTTCCGGATCTGTATCGGCACCCTCCCCAGGGAGTTACCCTGTATTACTACGCACGCCTGGGCCTTAGCTTCTCCTCGATAGGGATAGCCTTTCTAAACGAATTCTTTTTCACAGCGCTGGGAGAAGAGGTCTTTTTCCGGGGACTGCTGGGAGGATGGTTTATGAGGCGCTGTGGTTTTCTGGTGGGCAATGCCTTGCAAACACTCGTTTTCCTTCTCCCTCACCTCACTGTCCTGCTTATTGGGACGTATTTCTGGCCTTTGCTCACTGCTCCTGCCCTTATGGGATGGCTCAATGGCTGGCTGCGCTACAAATCTCAGAGCATCCTGCCCGGAATGTTCGTTCACGCGCTAGGAAATACACTTGGCGACGCTCTCGCTATGTGGATGGCATGAACGCGGTGCTAGCTGCTAAAAGGGCTGGTCACTTCCCTCGCCCGACGGGGCAGATGGGCTGGAAAGGGCAGAGGCGACACCTGGCAGCGCGCTGGCGCAGCAGTGGCGGCGGCTGCTGCTCGCTACAGCGCTCCATCTCGCTCAGGAGGCGAATCACCTTTCTGCGCAGCGCGGGCGTATACTCGACAGTGAATTCGCGGTCAGCATAGCGCAGGATGCCGTGAGTGGGCGGCAGTTCAAAGTAGTCTTCGAGGATCAGGCAGTAGGCGGCGATCTGCACGGCGTGGTTGCTATAGGGGGCGGTGGCATCCTGAACACCGAGCTTGAGTTCGATGGGGACGGGACGGCCATCGGGAAGCTGAACTACGTAATCGGGCTTGCCCACCAGCGGATACTGGCTGGAAGAGAGCGGCTCGCCCTGGCCGTCGGCATCCTCGTAGACAAGCTCCCCGGCGGGCAGGCCGAGCGCGCGCTGGCGCTCCTGGATGAGGCGCCAGCGCTGAGAACGCCGCTCATTGATAAGCAGGATGAGCAGCGCCAGGGCCAGCAGAAGCAGGCCAAGTCCGATTGGAAGCAGCATAGACGTTATCATCTGCGTTTCGCCGCCTAATGTATCGTCAGCACGAAAGAGGCCACGATGAGCAGGAGCGCCACGACGAGGATCACTATAGCGATCAGCGTCAGCCTGCGCATGCTGCCCGAAGCGCCAACAGCACTTACGCGCTCCTCCTCGACCTCCTCAACTTCTTCGGCATGCTCGCGATGCTGCTGCCGGCCCGTATCGAAGGCGCCGCGCCGCAGCAAGAGTTGCTCTATCATCTGGTATTCGGGCAGCGATGGGGCCTGGGCATCGTGCTCATGCTCCAGCTCTACCAGCCGCGCAAAAAGCTCCTCTGTATCAGCCCGGGCCATCGGCTCAAACTGTTCGTGCCACCAGACGAGGGGGCAATACTCAAATTCCGCTACCTCGCTGGCGGTAAAGATGCGCGCCGATTGATGTTGTTGCTTTCGCCGTTGTTGCATCATAATTGGATGTGCTCAGCCATGCCATCCTTCGCTGTCGCTCAGGATCCGATGAGAGCGTGCGGATCCTTCGCTGTCGCTCAGGATGACATGGCCGCGCTCAGGACGACATTAAACATCTGCCGTCTCGCGCCCGGCAAGGCCGAGCGTGTCGGCGATACCTGACATAGCCTCGATGACATTCGCAATGTGCTCGTTGAGATCTACACCCAGTTCCTCGGCACCTCTCACCAGATCCTCACGATTGACGCCGGCGGCAAAACCCTTCGTCTTCATCTTCTTACGCACCGAAGAGACTTCCAGCCCGATAATACTTTTATTGGGGCGCACCAGGGCGGTTGCCGTCATCACCAAATGCCATTCAAGAAGACTGGCCGCCGTCCTCCCAGAACTCATCGCCCTGTTCGGCCTGCCTGACAGGAATACGCAGCGCTCCAGGGAATGACGCTGCGTATTTTTTCGCTGGACAACCTGGCCTCTACGAACAGGCGCTAGTCAGCGACCAGCGCCGAAGTACCGGCCAGGCCCAGCGTCTCCGCGATGCTGCTCATCGCTTCAATGACAAAGGCGATATGTTCGTCCAGATCCACCCCCAGTTCCGCCGCTCCCTTCACCAGATCCTCCCGATTCACCCCGGCGGCAAAGCCTTTGGTTTTCATCTTCTTACGCACGGAAGAAACCGGTAGGCCGGGCAGCGTCTTCTGCCGGACTAAGGCAGTTGCGGTAATCATCCCGGTTATTTCGTCACAGGCATAGAGCGCCTTTGCCATCAGGTTATTGCGTGGGTGGGTATCGGCGTTGAGATCATTATGCGCGAGAATCGCATAGATAATCCGCTCGTCATACCCCTGCTCGCGCAGCCAGCCCGCCGAGACACGCGTATGCTCATGCAGGTCGGGATACTCCTCATAGTCGCAGTCATGCAGCAGGCCAGCCATCGCCCATAATTCCTCGTCCTCTCCATACTTGCGGGCATAGAAACGCATGGCCGCTTCCACGGAGAGCATATGTTTCCGTAAATTCTCGTTCTTTACATGCTCGGTCATCAACCGATACGCATCTTCTCGATCAGGCATACCTTCCCGTATCTCCATTCCAGAATATATTCAGCGAAATTGTCTTCATTGTGCCAGTATAGCACATCCAGCCGCTGGCCCCGGCGATGCCGCCGCCTGATACTTAAATACGGAGGATGACCGGAAGCGGCCTTACCCTTCACTGCCAACCTGCTTTTCCAGATAGGAGGCAATGTACTTCTGGAGCTTTGCCAGCTCATCTGGCCGGAGCAAAGACAGGCCGGAAAAACCAGACAACAGGCAACCAGTATGCTCTTGCATATGCAGGGAGTCCAGCAGGTTTCTCTTGGGGGTGACAGCGCAACCTTACCAAATAATCCCGAAGCTATCCATATTGCGCTCCTGGCTGGATAGCTAACCGCAATCTGTACAAATGAGGAGGAAAACAGTCATGCAAGTCTACGATGGCTGCACCTCGGACGGAGTAGAGGTTAACCGCACTATTGATCATGAGAAGAAAGGAGAGGCGGTTGTCGAGTATCATGGCAACCACGCTCTCCGGTTTTGCTTCAATCC
Source organism: Ktedonobacteraceae bacterium (assembly GCA_035294325.1). GTDB lineage: Bacteria > Chloroflexota > Ktedonobacteria > Ktedonobacterales > Ktedonobacteraceae > DATGLE01. Next base: position 9,130 of record DATGLE010000243.1, read on the forward strand.
CGATTTTCCGGGCGATGCAAGGGCCTTTTTCGAGGCGCTTTGCAACGTCAGGGGGGTCATGGTTGACGAGTAAGAGTCGTTTCGCCCTTGCGGATGAGTTAACAGAATTTCTCGAAGTTCAGGAAATCTGAGGCCGAAGCCGCAGCAGCCGGGGTTATTGTTCTTATGGTATAGTTGTGATCAGAAAAGTTCATGCACTCCGGCTTAAATCGAAGGAACGTCAGACCGTTCGTGAAAGGAGCCAAAGGAGATGGCGCAACCGCGCACATTCATACTCCGCCAGTCGGAATACCGTCCTGCCACCATTACTGACGCATTACCGGAAATTGATGAGACACGGGCGACTGCCGTACTGGTGCGGCAGTCAAAAACCGGGGCTGATACGGCGCAGGCGGAAAGCCGGGAAACCCAACTTGGATTACAGGATTACGGCAAGCAGCTCTATCGTAAGCATGAGCCGGACGTGCGGTTATACGATGAGGGGGCCGGAGTGTCCGGGCAGAAACGCATCGACCAGCGGAAAGAACTCGACCGGCTCTATCAGGACATCCATAAGGGGATAATAGGCACTATCGTCCTTGCCAGAGAAGACAGGTTATTCCGCAACAAGCACATGGATCAGGTGGGCGCGTTCACCAAACTTGCCGAAGAAAAGAAAATAAAACTGATTGTCCCTCCTATCTCCTCGGTGGCACAGTATGACGAGACCAGGCTGTATGACTTTACCGTGTACCAAGACCTCCGCGCCTTTCAGGACAAGATGCGCGAAGCCTATGCCTATATTGAGGGGCCAATCAAACATGCCAACCAGTGCAAGCAGAACAAGGCGGATAAAGGGGGATATGACGGGCGATACCTGCCCCCCGGCCTTGCGGTCAAGGGAAAGAAGCAGGATCAGGCCATCGTCATCTATGAACCCTGGGCGCAGGAAATTCGGAAACTCGCGCTCAGGGCGCAGGCGCTCGATTGGGACATGGGAAAGCTCAACCGGGAAGTGGCGCGGAAGGCTTTTCTTTTCCCGGAAATCCCGGAGGAAGACAGGGAGCGGTACATCATCAAGACCAACCTGCCGCATATACCCGGCGTCGGATATAAACCACGCGGGCCGCAGGTCATCAAGCGCTGGCTCACCAATGAGATGTATATAGGATGGTGGCAGCCGGACGAAGACAAGCCGGACACGATCATCGACCATCATCCCGCTATCCTCGACTACGCCCTGTTCGCCGAAGGATATGCGGCGATCAAAGGTTATACGCTGGAGGGTGAGCCAGTGGACAGCCACCGGGGAATAACCCGCATCCGCAAGACCCGCGAAACGCCGCCGGACGGATTGTTTCACGGCAAGCTGATTGCCACGCCACCCTCCCCAGGCAGAACGGCATTCACCACCATTGACGAGGAGCATTACGTCGCGCGCAGCCTGCACGCGGACGGCCTCCTGACCGAGAAACTGTTCCGCCTCCCGGTGGCCGCATTCGACGCCGTGGTTATCGAGCGCCTCAAAGCGCTGGCCGACCAGGACAGGCATATCGCGGGCAGAGTCAAGGCAACGCTGGAACAGGTCTATCACCAGCAATCGGAGGATTTTGTCAGCATCCATGAGCAGTTGCGGGGGATTGAGATACAGCTTGCGGAGAATGCGGAAAAGCGCCTCGATACCAGCAAGAAAGACCCGCTCTATGCCAAACTGCAAGCGCAGGCGGAGGAATTATTGCTCACCCAGGAGCGCCTGGAAGCAAAAATGAAAAAGCTCGGCATTGTGGACAGCCCCGAAGAGATCGCGCAACTCCATTCCCTGCTCGGAAATTTTGACGCGGTATGGCCCACGTTTGATTTAGCTCAGAGGCAGAGAGCGTTCAGCCTGCTCATCAACCGGATAGAGGTGGAGGTGGTTTCGCCCCACTGGCTGCGGCTGTCGATTGACTGGCTCGATGCCATATGCCCGCGCATCGACATTGCTTACCTCTGGAAAGTAACGCCCGCGCGAGGCGACATCTTAAGCGAGGAGGAAGAGGCCATTCTCCGTGAGTATTATCCTCATACCTCGCGGGTGGAAATGTTGCGGCTGTTGCCGGACAGAACCTGGAGGGCCATCCATAGCCACGCCAGTTCCAGAAATATCAGGAGAGCACCTTCCTTCAGAGGACACGCGCTCAAGGAAGAGATTCCCTGGCAGGTGTGCTATCGGGATTTCATGCCAAAACTGGACGGGAACTACCTGTTCAGGGATTACGAAACCACGCTGCACTATATTCAGATAGCCAGCGGCAGCACGATCAGGCTGGAAGCGCCGCTTTACGCGCTGTGGATACTCTCGGAGAAAGTAGAAGATCTGGCGAATCTTTTTGATGGGGATTTGAATACGGAGGCGGTCGCCGTCACCATACCCGTAATCTCGTCGCAGGCGTAGAGCGCTTTGGAGAGCAGATTGTTGCGCGGATGGGTGGCCTGATTGAGATCGTTGTGCGCCAGGATAGCGTAGATAATGCGCTCGTCGTAGCCGTCCTGACGCAGCCACTGAGCGGAGACCTGCGTATGGACATGCAGGTCGGGATTCTCTTCATAGTCGCAATCGTGAAGCAGCCCGGTCATCCCCCACAGCTCCTCATCCTCACCGTATTTGCGGGCATAAAAGCGCATCGCAGCCTCAACCGCAAACATATGCTTTTGCAGATTCTCATTTTTTGTATGGGCCGTTACCAGTTTGTATGCGTCTTCACGTGTTGGCATAATTCTCCTCAAAGTGTGATGTTTGAAACCGGGGATTACCTGCCCCCGGGCAGAGTCCCATGCGCCTTCCTGGACCTCAAGCGGGTTAGCCGCTCGTTGCCCTATTATAACATAGTGCAGCACCATCAATTGTAACCCCCTCGCGTATATGCTAATGGACAGAGAACGAGCCAGATCATGGCTCTATCTCAACTCAGCAAATGCATTCAAGCGTTCATCCAGTCATCCTTATCTGTAGATGAGTATATCTGGCGTGTTAGCTGCAATCGAGGAGGAAATTGTTTATGACCGTGAAGCGCTCATTTTTCATTGCTGCCGCTATGGTCGCCGCGCTGCTCGTCAGCGCCTGCGGCAGCTCCACGAGTACAGGCTCAGGTTCAGGTCCTTATGGTACGGGCGGAGCGAGCACGCCGCAGGCTGCCAGCAGCACGGCGATCATCAAGACCGCAACTGCCACTATCGACGGCAAGTCGGAGACGATCCTGACCGACGCAAAGGGCATGACGCTCTACTACTTTACACCCGATACCAGCACTACCTCCGCCTGCACAGGTACATGCGCACAGAACTGGCCCCCGCTCCTCTTCACCGGCTCCGGTGCTCCAACGGCCGCTGTCACACTGCCCGGCCAGTTATCGGTACTCAAGACCCCCAACGGCCAGCAGGTGTTGTACAACGACCATTTCCTCTACACCTTTGCCGGCGATAGCGCGCCGGGACAGATCAACGGCGAAGGAAAGCTCGGCAAGTGGTTCGTAGCGACAATTGATTTGCAGGCAGGCTCCAGCGCTCCTACTACCACGACCTCGACAGTGATCGTCAAGACCGCGACGGTGACAATCGGTGGCAAGTCGGAGACGATCCTGACCGACGCGAAGGGTATGACGCTCTACTACTTCACGCCGGATACCAGCACTACTTCCGCCTGCACGGGCAGCTGTGCACAGAACTGGCCCCCGCTCCTGTTCACCGGTAGCGGCAGCCCGGCGGCATCCGTGAAGCTGCCAGGCGAACTGGAAGTCTATCAGAACGCCAACGGCAACCAGGTCGTCTATAACGACCATCCTCTCTATACCTTTGCTGGCGATAAGGCGCCCGGTCAAACCAACGGTCAGGGCGTTGGCGGCAAATGGTTTGTGGCAACAATCGATCTGGCGAAGAATACCAACACCGGCACCAGTTCAGGCTATTGAGCCAGATGAGGGATAACAAGTCAGACAACCGCAAGGGTCGTCTCTACATTCCCTGCCGTGCGAAATGTAGAGACGGAACTTGCTTCCGTCTGGTTTGCCTCCACGCCCGTGTCTCCCTTTGAGCGCGGAGGCAGGCAGAGGTCGACGGGAAGCCGCTGCCTGCCTCTGTGTTTATCCCTCCTCAACGCTATTTCTAACCATCCCCAGGAAAGCGCGCAAGGTCGGCGAGGCATTATCTTTGCGCCAGGCCAGGGCCATCTCTACGCCGCTCTGTACTCTCTGTAACTCGCTGTAGGCAACACCGGAGCTGCGCAGGTTGCGGGCGGAGGCAGGGATCAGCGCGATGCCGATGCCGGTTGCAACGAGTCCCAGTATTGTCTGCATCTGAACGGCCTCCTGCGTTATCTCTGGACTGAAGCCTGCTTGCTGGCAAATACTGATGATCTGATCGTAGAGGCCCGGTCCCAGGTGCCGGGGAAAGGTGATAAAGCGCTCGCGAGCCAGCTCTTGCAACGAGACCGCTGGCTGCCCGGCCAGAGCGTGGGTTTCGGGGAGGACGGCAATGAGCGGCTCCGTGAGGAAGGACTCGATCATAAGGGTACCATCTGATACCGGCGGGCGCAGCAAACCCACATGGATGCGCCCCTCGTGGAGCGCACGTACCTGCTGGCTCGTTGTCAGCTCACGCAATACCAGTTCTACATCCGGGAAACATTCGTGAAAGCGGCGTATCATCGCGGGCAGTATCTCATAGGACGCCGATCCCACAAAGCCTACCGCAAGCCTGCCAATCTCGCCGCGACCAGCCCGGCGGGCCGCTGTCACCGCCTGCTCAACCTTTGCCAGTGCCTGGCGAACCTCCGGCAAAAATGCCTGCCCCGCTTCGGTAAGCTCCACGCGCCGTTTCGTGCGCCGAAAAAGCTGCACGCCTAACTCCTCTTCGAGTCTCTGGATCTGCTGGCTCAGTGGCGGCTGGGTCATCCCAAGCTTCTGCGCCGCCTTCCCAAAATGCAGCTCTTCGGCGACGGCCGCAAAATAATGCAGGTGCCGCAACTCCATTTTTAATATCTTCCTGATATCAGTTTGCTATGAATAATATATTGGACATCTTGATAATTATATATTACCCTGACTGAGAGAGTGCTGGCTCGCCCCTGCGGCGCTCGTCGGGTATTCAGTGTGATGTGGCAAGGCGCGAAGCGCCTTGCCACATCACACTAAGATATCCCATGCGCGGCTGCGCCGCATAAAATATATCCAGCGAGCGTCGCAGATGCGAGCATGTGATGGTGTTGGAAACCGGATCCCTCTAAGCAGGAATGATAATTGTATAACATAGAAGAGCGAGAGATTTATGAATAGACAACACAAACGCAACATTATCATCACTGGCGGTAACAGCGGTATGGGGCGCGCAATGGCTGAAGCGTTTGTCAGGGTGCAAGACCGCGTGTTCATCATCGGGCGCGACGAGGAGAGATTGCGCGCAACCGAGCAGGCGCTTGAACCGCATGCTGCCTGCTATCGGGCTGACGTGAGCCAGAGGGAGCAGGTTGCCACTACCGTCGCCGAAATCGTCGAGCGCGCCGGGATCATTGATGTGCTGGTCAACGCCGCAGGCTTTACGGGAGGCGTCCTGACCGGTGTGCCGCTCGATGAGGCCGAACGCGAATGGGATGCAACCATCGATGCGAATCTGAAAGGCAGTTTTCTGATGACGATGGCCGTCGCCCCGCATCTGCGGCGTCCCGGCGGGCGCATCATCTTCATCAGTTCGATAGCGGCCTTCACCGGCAGCAGTCGTCCCGGCTCGGCGATCTACGCAGCCTCTAAATCTGGACTGCTCGGTCTGACCTGCGGGTTCGCGCGCGAACTCAGTCCGCAGGGCATCACCGTCAATGCCATCGCGCCCGGCTTCATCGCCAACACCAACTTCACGGGAGCATGGTCGGAGGAGCGTGTGAACGGCATCATCGCTCAGACGCCCGTGGGGCGAGCAGGACACGTCGATGATATCGCCGCCGCCGCGCTCTATCTGGCTTCGCCAGGGGCTTCATTCGTCACAGGCGAGGTGCTCAACGTCAACGGCGGCTGGCTGTTCGGGCATTAATGAACGTTGCCAAACACGTTGGGGCATGTCATCCTTCGCTGCCGCTCAGGATGACATGCCTGCTCGCCCTTTCATTTTCCCGCAGTCACAGGGCGCGGCTTGACGCCCAGGCCCGGTCCGTCGGGCAGGATCAGCTTGCCGTTCTCCACCTTCACGCCCTCGTAGGGATCATTGTCGATCAGCAGGTTGCCATCCAGGTCGGCGTA
>DATGLE010000244.1:0-18895 GCA_035294325.1 Ktedonobacteraceae bacterium
AAAGCACGCAGAATTACCGTTGGCCGCGCGCCAGTTGCGCGGCCTTTGAGACGCGGCAGGTGATGCACCCCAACTTCGCGATAGCTGCATCCGGCCCGCGCCAGTTTATATAAGAGTTCCGCGCTAATCATAGCCCCGCGCGTCTCCAGCGGGTGCTCATGCAAGAACTCTGTGCGCAGAAGCTTAAAGGCACAATCGATATCGCGTGCATGCACGCCCAGCAGCCAGCGAATCAGCAGTTTCCATCCCAGCGCGTTAAGCTTGCGCATCCAGGAGTCCTGGCGATTGATGCGATAGCCAATGACCGCATCGTACTTTTCAATGTATGGAAAGAAAGCTTGCAGATCCTCAATATCGAACTGACCATCGGCGTCCATGAGAAAGGTGAGTTGTTTGCTGGCGGCGGCAAAACCACTAACCAGGGCTGCGCCATAGCCCTGATTGGTCTCATGAGTGACGAGTCTGACGCGCGGATCGACGGCGGCGAAGGAGGCGACAATCGCGCCGGTCTGGTCGGTGCTGCCATCGTTGACGACAATAATCTCAAAATCTTTGCCCCAGGCGCTAAGAGCCTCAAGAACATCGGTGATGGTGATAGCAATCATCTGCTCTTCATTATAAGCTGGCAGCACCACCGAAAGGCTCTGCCCGGCATCGCCCATCCTATCGTGGCAGCCTTCCTCTTGCTGGCCGTGCCTGGCAAGCGCAGGGAAGTCTGGAATATATTCCTCTATCATTAGTTACCCTTTGTTCTCCAGAGAGTGTCCAATTTTCGGCATAATCACGTGCTCGCGCCTGCGGCGCTCGCTGGTGGATAGTGGTTATGCGAAAAATGCGCGAAGCGCATTTTTCGCATAACCACTATCCATTTCTGGCGCGGCGGAGCCGCACGACCAGAAACGCTGAGCATCAGACATCATTTCAATGACGGTTATACATCTGATGATCTCTACTATAGACAAAGGGTATGAAGAATCGGCGAAGGATTAATCAAAGATTAATAAAAAGATTGTAAGGCTCGCGACCAATAAAGACAAGGGATCGTGCGGTCCTCCTCTAAGGGGACCGCACGATCCCCGGGGCGACCACACGGGTCCCCTTAGAGGGCGACCACAAGGGTCGCCCTCTAAGGGGACTAATCGCGGGTGCGGAAGATCTTCACGCGGCGGTATGGTTCTTTGCCACGGCTGCGCGAGATCAGGTTATAGCGCGTTGCCATCTGATGCTGCAAGCGGCGGATATAGGCATTGGCCGGGGCGAGTTCCGCCGTTGTCAGGCCCTTATTCAACACCTGGTGAATGGCATCCTCGGCCTCCAATAGCGCCCGTTTTGTTGGATCGTCAAAGCCATTGCCATCGCCTTCACCGCCATCTTCCTGTCCCTCTTCCGCCGGAGCTTCCTCCGGGATAGCGAAGATGTGGGCCAGCGCATGCTCCATCTGGGTAACGCTATTATTCTTCAAAATGATGATCGACTTGTGATCTTGTTCGGCCTGCTGCAAACGTTCGGGCTGGCGGCGGTAGTAGTTCTTGAGCGTCATGACAGCATCGGCCTCATCCTGGTTTTTTGTGATGATGATCGGTACGCGCAGATTGCGAGCCGATGCGGCCAGGCGGTCACGATTCACGCCAAAGGGATAGACGCGCAGCGTTTTGAGCGCCGGAGCCTCCGCGCTCGCCACAGTTCCCTGGTAGAGCTCTTCCGTCGTTGAAGACGCCAGCGCCGTCACCACAGCGGAGCGCGGCTCAATATCGGCGGGAGCAGTGCCCGTTGGCGCCAGCGCTCGCACCGGGGCCTGGCTGCGATTGCGCAGGGCGCCATTGCCACTGGAGTGGCTTACCTGGCGCAGTTGTCCCCAGCCGCCGGAGCGATCAGAGCGCTCGAACATGCTGGCAGAGAACCCCGCGCCAGGGCGCGCGCCTCCCAGGCTGCCCACGCCCCACGCAGCCGTCTCCATGCCGCCAGTGGTGATACGGCGCATGGAGACGCGCCCGGTCTCCTCGTCGCGTGTGCGCTCTTCGGCGACACTTGGCTGGCCGCGCAGCATGCTATCTACCGTGTCGGCCACGTCGCGATGGACAACCACCTCATCCCATCCCTGCTGTTCCACCACCACATCGAAGGTTGGCGGAGCCTTACGCTCCAGGATGCTCTTTTGAGTGTGGCGGCGCCGCGCCTCCTCGTCGCCCAGCGTCACCGTCTGGATACCGCCCACCAGGTCCGAGAGCGTCGGGTTCATGAGCAGGTTGCCCAGCGAATTGCCGTGAGCCGTCGCAACCAGCTGCACGCCGCGCTCCGCGATAGTGCGCGCCGCCAGGGCTTCCAGTTCGGTGCCAATTTCATCGATAATGATGACCTGGGGCATGTGGTTCTCCACGGCCTCGATCATCACCGCGTGCTGCTCCGCCGTGCGCGCCACCTGCATGCGGCGCGCGCGACCAATACCCGGATGAGGAATGTCGCCATCGCCGGCGATCTCATTCGAGGTATCGACCACCACCACCCGTTTATTAGCCTCATCCGCGAGGACGCGGGCAATCTCGCGCAGCAGGGTGGTCTTCCCCACACCCGGACGGCCAAGAATCAAGATGGATTGGCCCTGTTCGACGATATCGCGGATCAGGGCAATACTGCCAAGTACCGCTCGACCAATACGGCAGGTCAGGCCAACGATTTTCCCTTTGCGGTTGCGCAGCGCGCTGATACGATGCAGCGTGCGTTCGATGCCTGCGCGGTTATCGTCGCCAAACTCGCCGATGCGCTCGACCACGTACTCGAGGTCGGCGTAGGTCACAGGCTGGGCGCTAAGGATCACCTCCCCTTCCGGGAACCGGCCCTCGGCAAAGCGTCCGAGGTCCATCACGATCTCCAGCAGTTCGCTTCGGTTGTCTAGCCGATTGACCGCCTCGTGGATGCCGGGCGGAAGAGCAGCCAGCAGAGCCTCCAGATCGTCAGTGATCACATGTTGCATAGGCAGTTTCATCACCTCATAGTTTTTTGGCGAGAATTGACCGTCCCCAGGCCCTTCAAGCCATAGGCCGCTCGTTGCTCCAGCAGGGGGACCGTGCTCTGCCTCATGGCAAGTAATGCCATATGTCGCACGAGCAACACTCTGGTCGAGGTTTGCTCAAATCCACTGTTACGTAGAGCGGCGATTACAAAAGAGTCGTACTCGCGCACCAGGCAATAGATGCGCCGTACATCTACCTCCTGAAGTCTCCTGATGCCGAAGCGCAGCAGCGGTTCGGCCAGTTCCGCATGCTCAGGATGGACATGCAGAAAGATGCGGTGCGGCGCCGAGCCATGACCCCGGCTAATCCGCAGCCAGGCGCCTAAACGCACGCCGACATCACATACATAATTCTCATCCCCCCGCGCAAAAAGGGATGCGAACGGCGATTGTGAGCCGACGTTGAGTTTAGCGTATTCTTCGCTGTTATCCAACAACTCCGCCATCTGTACCCGCTGCGGAGTGACAGCGTGATAGAGTTGATGCAGGCCCCATACATGGTGACGGCTCCAGCGACGCAACGAAGGGAGAGGAGCCTCGTCTTCAACGGGCCGCGCGCCCGGCTCATAGACGTAGGTCAGTTCGCGGGCATAGCGCTGGAAACCGGTGCGCATGAAAAGATCCAGTTCGGGAATTTCGTCCTCGACCTTCGCAAAAATGCGCAGGATACCGTGGGTGGCCGCCATCTCCAGGGTATATTCGAGCAGCGCCGTCAGGACCTCTTCGCTGGAGACATCGCGATGCGCCATCGAGGCCAGGTAAGACATATCCCAGGCGTTGTGCGATGGCCGTTCACAGACCTGTGCGAACCCGAGAAGACGCCAGTGATCCTCGCAAATCCATGTGCGGGACGCGGGATTGAGCGGAAAGATGTTCCTGAGGATAGGCGGTGGCGGCAGATGGCTCTCAACCGGCTCCAGCCAGCACACAAAGTTTGCGAACTCATGTTGCTTGCTGCGAGCGCGTCGATCAATAGCGTAGATGATGCCCGGCAGGTCAACATATAAGACCGGTCGTATCATCCAAAGCTCCTGCGTCGTTAGAGGCGCCGCATACCATACGCTACACGGTACACCCCTATGCTTTGACGCCCTGAACTATGCGGAGAAAGTATTGATGGAACCGCAGGTCCCTTTGCCTGTTCGTCTGTGTCACTTCTGGATGAAAAGCCGTGCCCAACAAGGTTCCTTCTCGGACAGCGACGATAGTTCCATCGTCGAGCGCTGCCAGCACCTCCACCTCTGGACCAACCCACTCGATGGATGGCCCACGAATGAAGAATGCATGGAATGGCGCTTCGCCCAGTACAGGCACCGATAGATCTGTCTCAAAACTTTCCCGCTGACTGCCAAATGCGTTACGACGAACGCGAATGTTCATGGAGGCCAACAAGGGTTGACCAGCCAGCGCGTTATCCGTCTCCTTTGCCAACAGGATTAATCCCGCGCAGGTCCCCCAGACGGGAACCCCCTCCCGAATCTTCCTCTGCAATACTTCCTGCAAACCATATGCTACCATCAATTTTCCGATGGTGGTACTTTCACCACCCGGTATAATTATACCATCTAAATCGGCCAGATGTTCAGGGAGTCGGACAGCTCTGCTATCCGCTCCCAGTTCGGCCAGCGCCTGTAAATGCGCCGCAAAATCTCCCTGCAAAGCTAATACGCCGATACGGGGTTGAAAGTTGTGTGTTCTCATTACCAATCTACCATCCCGATGCAGACTGCCCGGCTCACCATCCACGCCGGGCCATCAATTCCTGCTCCGGCAAGACATCCAGATTGATGCCTACCATTGGCTGGCCCAGGTTGCGCGATACCTCCGCGATAATCTGCGGATCCTCGTAATGGGTGGTGGCACGCACGATAGCTCTGGCACGCTTCAAGGGATCGCTCGACTTGAAGATGCCGGAACCAACGAAGATGCCTTCAGCGCCCAGGCGCATCATCAGTGCAGCATCGGCAGGCGTCGCGACGCCGCCGGCAGAGAAATTGACAACGGGGAGCTTGCCCGTGCGCGCTACTTCGCACACCAGATCGTAAGGCGCGCCAAGATTTTTGGCCTCGGTCATCAGTTCCTCTTCTGGCAGGCTTTGCAGGCGGCGAATGCCATCCATAATGGCTCGCATATGGCGCACCGCCTCTACGATATTGCCTGTACCGGCCTCGCCTTTGGTACGGATCATGGCCGCGCCCTCCCCGATGCGGCGCAGGGCCTCGCCCAGATCGCGCGCGCCACAGACAAAGGGCACCGAGAAGAGATGTTTATTCACATGGAAGTGCTCATCGGCGGGCGTCAAAACTTCCGATTCATCGATGCAGTCAACGCCGATGGCCTGGAGGATCTCGGCCTCAACAAAATGGCCGATACGGCATTTCGCCATTACGGGGATCGTTACCGCCTCTTTGATCTGAATGATGAGTTCGGGATCGCTCATACGGGCAACGCCGCCGGTGGCGCGAATATCAGCAGGCACACGCTCCAGCGCCATTACCGCAGCGGCTCCCGCCTCCTCGGCGATGCGCGCCTGCTCCGCATTGACGACATCGCAGATCACGCCGCCTTTGAGCATCTCTGGAAAATTGCGCTTTACCTGTACTGTTCCTGTCTGCTTTTGCATGACTTATTATCTCCTGGGGTATGGATATAGTATTCTACTATGATTCTATCACATGGGAAGCGCTCGTCGCTACAGCCAATGATGATGGCTGGCGCCAGCCATCAATCACAGCGCGGCTTCACCGCACAACATCCTGCAATAAGGCGAGCGCCGCAGGCGCGAGGAAGCGCTTGCGGCGGAAATCAGGTACTCTCCAGGCGGAGAGATTGATAAATACGCATTTTTGAGTATTGGCACGTGGCGCCGGGCGTGTTGTAATGATAGCGGTTCCTTCAAAGAGTGGCTATACTATAAGGAGGCGATGCATAACCTTTTTTTGGTTGTGCTGTAAGAAGGGAATGATAGGGAATATTAAGGGTGCTGTATAGAGAGCGTTTTTTCAGTACGAAAGGTAGAGCCGAGATGACAACGACATCCGAGAAGCCCGGTGAAATCATTCGCGCCGATCATGTGCCAGGTCCCCGGCAAGGAGAATGGACATATAGCCACTACGCGGCCCTGCCCGATGACGGGCGACGCTACGAAATTATCGACGGAGTGCTCTATATGGCCCCAGCTTCTCCTTTGGGATCGCATCAGAGAACCGTGGGACGAATCTTTTATCACCTGACCACATATGTTGAGTTCGCCGGACTCGGACAAATATATATGGCTCCTTTTGATGTGGAACTGGCGTTTCATACCGTGGTGCAGCCCGATGTACTGGTTCTGCTCAACGCAAGCATCGAGAAGATCGTGCCTACGCGCGTGATTGGCGCTCCTGATCTCGTTGTCGAGGTTCTATCGCCCGGCACAGCGAAGTATGATCGCAGCAAAAAATACCACGCCTATGCTCGTGCCGGTGTCAGAGAATACTGGATTGCCGATCCCCTGGCCCGCAGCGTTGAAGTGCTTACTCTGGAGGGCGGTGAATATCGCCCGGCAGGAGTTTTCAGTGGAGAGCAGATGTTGCGCTCGCAGGTAGTCCCTGATTTTCCTGTGGCGGTCAAGGAATTCTTTCCGCGCGATTGATCGTGCTCATGACAACATAATACGGGTAAAGCGCGATCAATCGTGCGGCCACGAAAGTTGTTGCGCTTTTCGGGGTCTATGGCAGCAGGCTCAGGCTGAGTTTCAGGGCCACATCGACGAGACGCAGTTCCTCAGGAGTAATCGAGCCACGCCGCCGCAGCAGGCGCGACTTCTCGATAGTCATTATCTGTTCGCACTTCACATCGGTATAGTCTGTCAACCCGTTCTCTTCGTTCGGCGCGATGCGCACATGAAGAGGCAACTCGCGCTCGGTGCGGCTCATCGAAGCGACGATAGTCAGGGGATACGAGGAAGACGCATTGCCCCTATCATTTTGAATAATTAACGCAGGCCGCGTCCCCTGCTGCTCGGCCCCGCGACCAGGAGACCAGTTTACATCCCAGATCTCTCCCCGGCGAGGGGAGGGATTGGAACGCGCTTCGTAGTGCTTCGGGCTGGGCAGTGTTTGCCTGGCCTCGTCACTCATGCAACCATACCTTCACGACCAGCATCAAAAAAGAAGTGAGCATCTTCGAGTGTTTCAGGGATAGAACCAAGATAGGCGTAGGCTTCGTCGAGGGAATGATTGAGGGAGGAGAGTGCACGTTCGCGTTTTTCGATGATTGCTGACTTCAACTGCTGGTAGTTATCCTGTCGCATGAGTTCCATGATCGTCTCCACTACGTCTCCTAGCGAGGAATCCAGCTCAACGGCGAGAGCTTTGAGTTCCTTGTGCTGCGTTGACGGTATCTGTATTGACTTGCGGACGAGGTTCTCATGACGATAAACATCTGTATGTGCAACAGCCATGAAGATGCCTCCTAGTCAGAACACGACGCTATCTTTTTCAATTGTAACTGGCACCTTTGAAAAAGTCAATAAACAGAAAGGCCGTTTGACAAGAAATTTGCGAAATTGAAATTTTCCAAAAAAGTAATACATGAGGCGGCGCCGGGTAAATGGTTTGTATGGCAAATATAGCAAAATTTGCATAAAATGTTTCACTGATGTGAGATTTCGATGTCTTACAGGCATAATTCTTATACAGGTGTTGTGTTTTTAGAGAGTGCCTGATGCCGGCGCCCACACTTGCTCGCGCCTGCGGCGCTCGCCTTCTGAAGTTCCGTATTGTAAAAAATGCGCGAAGCGCATTTTTTACAATACGGAACTTCAGAGCATGTCCGACGCTCAGCATCCTCGCCTTCTCTATGGAGTCGGCGCGCGGCTCCGCCGCGCCGAAGATGGAGAGCGCCGCAGGCGCAAGCCAGCGCGGGTGTCGAAGATCAGACACTCTCTCATCTCTGGCGCGGCGGAGCCGCGCGGAAGGTCCGAGGAGAGTGTTAAGTAAAGAAAAGGCAGCATCTCCTTGCATCCCTGCATAAAAGAGAGGAACGAACAGGCATGGCAGATCTACGACATGAGAAACTGGCAAAGGTGCTGGTCCATTACTCACTCAGCATCAAGCCTGGCGATAAATTGCTCATTGAGGGTGCGGATATCGCGGCGCCATTGATACGCGAGGTTTACCGTGAAGCGGTGCGCGCCGGCGCGCATGTTACCACCGATATCACGCTCCCTGGCCTGCGGGAAATCGAACTGCGCGAGAGCAGCGATGAGCAACTGACGCATGTTTCCGAACTCGATAAGTTCTGGACAGAATATTTCGATGCCACGCTCACCATCTGGTCTGAGCAGAATACGCGCGCGCTCAGCGGCATCGACCCGGAGCGCATTGCCAGGAGACGGGAGGCACGCGCCGGCCTCTTCAAGCGCGGGTTGGAGCGTATGGCAAAAGGCGAACACCGCTGGTGCGGCACCCTCTTCCCGACACATGCCTATGCACAGGACGCAGGCATGTCGCTGAGCGACTATGAAAAATTTGTCTTCGACGCCGGAATGCTCGATCAGGAGGATCCGGTAGCGGCCTGGCGTAAGGTCCACCAGGAACAGCAGCGCATCGCGGATTTCCTCGCGCAGCACGACGAAATCCATATCATCGCGCCCGATACCGACATCATCTATCATGTTGGAGGTCGCAAGTGGGTGAACTGCGCGGGAACGGAGAACTTTCCCGACGGCGAGGTTTTCACCGGCCCCATCGAGAACTCGGTCAACGGGTCGGTGCGCTTCAGCTATCCAGCCGTCTACGACGGTCATCAGGTAGAGGATGTTCGGCTCACATTCCGCGAAGGCAAGGTTGTGGAGAACCAGGCCGGGCGCGGCCTGGATTTCCTTAACGCCATGCTCGATACCGATGCCGGCGCTCGTTTTCTTGGCGAGGTCGCCTTTGGCCTCAACTACAATATCAAGGGTTTTACCGGAGAGACGCTTTTCGATGAGAAGATCGGCGGCACGATGCACATGGCGCTGGGTGCATCCTTCCCGGAGACCGGCGCGGCCAATGAGTCCGGCATTCACTGGGATATGGTCTGCGATTTGCGCGAGGGCAAAGTCTATGCCGATGGAGAGCTATGCTACGAGCATGGCAAATTTCTGATTTAACATTTCTCTAGAGGTTATTGGATGAATCGTGCGCAGTTCTACGATAACGAGGTTTATCGATCACCATCGGGAATGTCACTCTGAGCGCTCAGAGGCTCTGCCCTGAGGAACGAAGGGATGACAGGCTCTAGCGCTCAGAGGCTCTGCTCTGAGGAACGAAGGGATGACAGGGATCTCATGATTTCCTCGAACCAGCCGTCGCCGAACTTCCAGCCGCCATAGAGCAGGAGATTCGCCTCGCCCGTCGTTGAGATATTGCCATGCTGCGCCAGTACGAACCCGCGCAGGCTCTCGCCGCTCACGGGCAGAGTGTGCAACTGCACGATCTCATCGTCTTCAGGTGTGCGTTGATGCAGTACGTCATCCAGCGGGATGCGCAGGCGCGTGACGAAGCAGAATTCCGCGTGCGGCAGCGCCAGGTCGTAGACGAGGCCCAGGCAATACTGTTCGCGTATATCCACTGTCTGGATGCCCGTCTCCTCACGGATCTCGCGTCGCATCGCGCCGAACGCATCGGGGCGCGCACCCATATCGCGATCACGCTCGAAGAAGCCGCCGATGACGTGGTAGCGCCCGGCATAGGCGCTCGTTTCGGGCCGTCTTTCCAGCAGGATGAAGCCATCGCTGGTCTCGATCACAGAGCAGACCGCCAGCGCATTGCCCAGTTCCCGGCGCTCGTGAATCTGGGCGAACTCTGGCATGCGCGTCGCGACGTATTCCTTGTAGCCGGTAGCGCCCGCGAGAACGCACAGCGTGCCATCAGCCCGCACGCCGGCATCGACGAAGCGAAAGAGAGCGCCGTCGAACAGTCGCGCTCCATGCTCGCGCGCAAACGCCAGCCTCTCCTGCCATACGCGATCCATCCAATTCCGAATCTGCGGCGTCGTAGGCATGCGCAGGGAAGGATCGTAGTCGATCACAAGCTGATCGGGGCGATAGAGGCCGCGCGCCAGTATCTCAAATTCGATCATCGGAGATGCCCCGCGCTACTCCCACTCGATAGTGGCCGGAGGCTTCGAAGTAATGTCATAGACGACGCGGTTGATCGCGGGTACCTCATTGACCAGGCGGTGAGCGATGCGCGCCAGCAGATCGGGCGAGAGGCGCGCCCAGTCCGCCGTCATGAAATCGCCGCTTGTCACTGCGCGCACGGCCACCACATTCGCATAGGTGCGCCCATCACCCATCACTCCTACGCTGCGCAGCGGCGTCAGCACGGCGAACGCCTGCCCCAGTTCGCGATAGATCCCGGCGCGGCGAATTTCATCGATAACGATTTTATCGGCGGCGCGCAGCGTCTCCAGGCGCTGCTCATCGACAGCGCCGATGATGCGAATCGCCAGGCCGGGTCCGGGGAAGGGATGGCGCCACACCCATTCTTCGGGCAAACCCAGGGAGATGCCAATCTCGCGTACCTCATCCTTGAAGAGCATGCGCAGCGGTTCCACCAGCTTGAGCGACATCTCTTCGGGAAGACCGCCGACGTTGTGGTGCGTCTTGATGCGTGTCGCCGTCGAGGCCGTATCGTGGCTGGTGCTCTCGATCACGTCGGGATAGAGCGTGCCCTGCGCCAGAAAGGTGATCGGGCCTTGCTCTCGCTCCAGCCGCGCCGCCTCCTCCTCAAAGACGCGGATAAACTCCTCGCCGATGATCTTGCGCTTCTGCTCGGGATCGACCACACCGGCCAGGCGGCTCAGAAAGCGCTGCTGTGCATCGACCACGACCAGTGGAATGTGCAGGTAGCTGCTGAAGGTCTCAACAACCTGTTCGCGCTCGCCGGCGCGCAGCAGGCCGGTATCGACGAAGACGCAGGTCAACTGATCGCCGACGGCGCGATGCACCAGCAGAGCGGCCACCGCCGAATCGACGCCGCCGGAGAGTCCACAGATGATCCGCTCGCCGCCGACGCGCTGGCGAACCTGCGTCACGGCCTCCTCGATGGCCGAGCCGGGCGTCCAGGAGGGTTCACAGCCGCAGATGCGAAAGAGGAAGTTGCTGATGATGGCCTTGCCCTGTGGAGTGTGCGTCACTTCGGGGTGAAATTGCAGGCCCACCAGACCCTCAGGGCTGGCAATGGCGGCGACAGGATTGCTCTCGCTGCGAGCCAGCAGGCTGAAACCCGGCGGGAGTTCATCGACGCTATCGCCGTGGCTCATCCAGACCGGCAGGCACAGGGCAGGCGCGCCCGCACTCTCCCCCTGCGGGGAGGTGTTGATACCCTCGAAGATGCGATAGAGCCGCTCATCGCGGGCGACGGCGGCCGGCACCTCGATGGTGGCCGGGCCATACTCGCGCGACCCCTGAGCGGGCGCGACGTGTCCGCCGAGTTGCAGGGCCAGCAACTGCATCCCGTAGCAGATGCCCAGTACTGGCAAGCCGCTGCGCAGGATCGCCGGATCGCAGGCAGGCGCATGCTCGTCGTAGACGCTGGCCGGGCCGCCGGAGAGAATGAAGCCCTTGATGTCGAGATGTTGATTCTCTCGCAACTGCGCCAGCGTCGCGCTCGCGGGCACAAGCTCACTATAGACATGACACTCGCGCACGCGCCGCGTAATGAGGCGGCTGTACTGTGAACCAAAATCGAGAACGATGATCGCCTGCCGGCGCTCCTGGGAATGCATAGGTGTGATTATTTCTCCTTGATCGGTTATGTCATCCTGAGCGGCGGCGAAGGATCTCCATCCTGCCATCAGATCCTTCGCTGCCGCTCAGAATGACATGACAACGCTCTACCTTACCGATGCTGGTTGTTATACCTCGTCATCGCATAGCCATAATGCTTATAAATTACTCAAATACGCGCTGGCCCGCCGGCCACGTAAATAATCTGACCTGTAACGTAGCTCGCCTCCTCGGAACAGAGGAAGCAGATGACGTTGGCGACATCGCGCGGCTGCCCGACGCGCCTCACGGGGATACGCTTCGCGGCCTCCTCCATCACCTGCTGCGGATCAAGGCCCTGGCGGCGCGCCGTGGCGCGCGTCATCTCGGTATCGATAAAGCCGGGCGCGACAGCGTTGACGGTTATACCGAACTGGCCCAGTTCAATAGACAGGGTGCGCGTGAAGCCCTGCAAGCCAGCTTTGGCCGATGAATAATTCGCCTGGCCGCGATTGCCCAGGGCGGAAGTCGAAGAGAGCGAGACAATACGTCCATAGCCCTGCTTCACCATGTACGCCTGGGCCGCGCGGCTGCACAGGAACGCGCCTTTCAGATGGACATTCATCACCGTATCCCAATCATCCTCCGTCATCTTGAAGAGCAGATTGTCGCGTATGACGCCCGCATTGTTGACCAGAATATCCAGGCGCCCGAAACGGCCCGCCGTTTTGTCTATTGCGTCCTGCACCATCGCGCTATCGGCCACGTTGCATGGCGTCACCAGCGCCTCGGAGCCAAGACGATCAATCTCGGCAGCCACCTGCTGGCAGCCTTCGCTATCGATATCCGCGAGAGCGACGCGGGCGCCCTCCTCCGCCATACGCAGCGCGGTAGCGGCACCGATGCCCCTGCCGGCCCCGGTAACAAAGGCCACTCGTCCTTCAAGTCGTCCCATATGGTTTCCTTTCTACATCGAAAATAGACCCGGCCTGCTTTGTCAATAACGAATGATTGAGTATATCACAACGCCGGAACAGCCGGGACGACGAGCGGCAAAAGCTAGTAGCGCGGCGCTTCAATGCAGGTCACGCCCTCGTCGCCAACCTGAGCGCTATGGCGCACACCTGCCGGGAGGATCATACAATCGCCGGGCGCGAGATCTACAGCCTGCGCCCTGCCCGACTCGTCGCGTTGATCAGGAAGCACAAAACGAATGGAGCCGCGCACGCAATAGAGAACCTTTTCATAGCTATGGCTATGCACAGCGTAAGTATCGCCGGGTCCGTTCGACCATGAGTGGGGGGATAGTCCTTGCTGCTGCATGCGCTGGCGCAATGCCTGCTCCTGTGGCGGCGTGGACTCCTGCCAGCGAATAACCTGCATACTTTTAACCTCCTCGCTCGCTTTCTTTTTAAAGCGCGCCTGTTTTCCCAGCACCTATGCTTGCTCGCGCCTGCGGCTCTCGCCGGATAGATGAGGTTGTGTGGCGGAGCCATGCGGCTGCCCGGTGAGAGAAGACAAGGACACAAAGAATCAGAGACATTCTTAAATATAAGTATACTGCCATCAAGGGACGGCTGCTATTGCGATCAACAGCAATCAGGCAGTACAATAAGGACAGATCCCATCGCTGTCGTATGCTCAGAAAGGAGGAATCGTCTGCCCATGAGCGCGACACAGGTGGCCGCTGCACTTTTCCGGTTGCAGCAGCTCGACCTCGAACTGGATCGCTTGAAAGCCGAACAGCAAGCGATCTCGAACTCTCTTCAAGGTAGCGCCAGATTACAAAAACTACGTTCAGAGTATCACACCGCACAGCAACAACTACAAGCAGGTTTACAGACGCAGAAAGAGGCAGAATGGACGCTTGAAGATCTGAATCGTCGTCTCAAGGCACAGGAGCAGCGCCTCTATAGTGGCACAGTGGTCAACGCAAAGGAACTTCAATCGCTGCAACAGGAAGTGCAGCGGCTGCGAGCGCAGCAGAGCCGCCAGGAAGATATCGTCCTGGAAGTGATCGATGCAACGGAGGCACTGCAAGAGATGGAGAAGCGCAAACTGGAAGCGCTCAAGCAAGAAGAGGAAGCCTGGCAGCAAGAGAGCGCCACACTGCTTACCCGTCACAGCAGCCTGGAAACGCAGCGGCAGGAACTTCAGGCCAGGCGCGATCAACTGGCGGGAGGCATCGCGGAAGACCTGCTTGCTCGTTACGAAAAGATGAGACGCACGAAGCAGGGCCGGGCTGTTTCTAAAGTGGAGCAGAGTTCATGTCAATGGTGCCGCGTGATTCTGTCTCCCAGTGAACTGCAACATGTGCGCATCAGCGCGGAACTGCAAACATGCACGAACTGTGGCCGCATCCTGTACTATGATCGCTGAAGTGATTAACGTTTTTCTTCTCAGATGGGGCAAAGAAGCGCAGCGATAACAAAGAAGTTTTCTACTGTCAGCGTTGACAAACTCTTGCCTCTTCTTGTATCCTTTATGCTAAGGTATGCTGTTTTTTTCAAATCCTGGCCTCGCCAGTTTTAAGGAGGTGCAGACTTATGATAAAGCACATCTACGTGGCAACTGTGCTTGTATGCACCTTGTCTACCCGGCACGGGGGTTATGAGCCGACGCTACCTGGCCGGTATCCTTTCGCAAGCATGCTGATACCTGGCAGGTAAACGTCATCTCGCACGAGAGAGCGCACGCTCATTCCCTCCGCACGGTAGACCTCAAAGCATTCATTGCATGGACCGTGTTTTTTTATTCTCCTGGAGGGAAGGAAGCATTGATTAACGATCCGGCACTACTTACCGGGACAGTCTTACATGGCGCACATGGCATCTACGATGTTTATACCGATGAAGGCGTGCTGCGCTGTACTCTACGAGGAAAACTTAAAAAGGGCTATACACAGGCCCAGACAGCAAAGGCGTCTGGCAAGACGCACTCACGCTCCGGCAAACAACTGCACGAATCACCACCAGCCCCAACACGCCTCACGGTTGGCGACCATGTGAAGCTGCGCCGGCTCGATGCGAACACAGGCTTGATCGAGGAAATATTGCCGCGCCAGAGCGCTCTGGCGCGTAAAGATGCCGGCTCAACGGCGAAAAAGGCCCGGCAGCAGACATTACTGGCAAATCTCGATCAGGTTGTGATCGTCCTTGCGACTGCGCAGCCCGAGCCGCATTTCGGCTTGCTGGACCGCTATCTGACTATCTGCGAATCGGCGGAATTGCGCGCGATAATCTGCCTCAACAAAGTGGATTTACCGCACGAGCCGCGCGTAGAAGAGGCGGCGCGGCTCTATAGCAAGCTCGGTTACACGACGCTCTGGACCAGCACAAAGACGGGCCAGGGCCTTGAAGAATTGCGCGCTTTATTGAAGGATCATACCTCGCTCTTTACGGGACCGTCGGGCGTGGGCAAATCATCGCTGGTGAATGCCCTCGAACCTGGTATGGCGCTGCGCACAGGATTGGTGAGCGACGCGACGGGCAAGGGCCGGCACACTACCACGAGTTCGCAGCTCTATCCGCTGTCGGGAGGCGGCTGGCTGGCGGATTCGGCGGGCATTCGCGCGCTGGCGGCCTGGGATATTGCACCTGATGAACTGGCCTGGTGCTTCGTCGAGTTTCGCCCCTACCTGGGAGAATGCTTCTACGCGGATTGCACGCATATCGACGAGGAGGGCTGCGCTATCATCCAGGCCGTGAGGGACCAGGTGATCGACGAGCGGCGCTACAGGAGCTATGTGCGCATCTATACAGGAGCGGAACGCTAAAAAGACGTTTGACGGAAATAGAAACGAAATGTCACTTTATCGTTTCAACCAACGCGCGCACAAGCTCTTCATCCTGCTCTTCGAGCACGGTGCGGGGATCGAGCAGGAGCGCGTCGCGCAAGATGCGGGCAACGATGGGAGTACGACGCGTGCGCAGCCGCCGCGCCAGTTCCTCTAAGGAACAGGGTACAACTGTGGCGGAGAGGGCCAGCAGCGTCGTTGGCAGCGTCTCCCCCGGCAGCGATCCCCCGCCCACGGTTGACATGCCAGGCTGTGTGCTGGCCGCGATGCCCCGAACCTGGAGATGAGAGGCCCAGCTTGCCGCGCGGGCGGCAAGCTGTTCGGGCCGCGCGGCGATCATGCGCCACACAGGAATATGCGTCTCGGCCTGGCCGCGCTGATAGTGGCGTAAAGTTGCCTCCAGCGCGGCCAGCGTCATCTTATCGATGCGCAGAGCGCGCATCAGAGGATGCTTCGCCAATGACCTGATCGCGTGTTCCTTACCAATGATGATGCCCGCCTGCGGCCCGCCGAGCAGCTTATCACCGGAGAAACAGACGATATCAGCCCCCGCCGCGATGCTCTCCGCGGGCGTCGGCTCATGCGCCAGGCCATAGCGCTCGCTGGCGAGCAGGCAGCCGCTGCCCAGATCGTTCATCAACAGGAGGCCGTTGCGGTGCGCGAGTTCCGCCAGCGCGGGCAGCGGCGTTGACTCGGTGAAGCCAGTTATCAGGAAATTACTGGGGTGTACACTCAGCAACAACGCCGTGCGCTCGCTCAGGGCGGCCTCGTAGTCCGCGATACGCGTGCGGTTCGTCGTACCGACCTCCACCAGAAAGCAGCCGCTCTGGCGCATCACGTCGGGCACGCGAAAGCCGCCGCCGATCTCTACCAGCTCGCCGCGCGAGATAACCACCTCGGCTCCCGCCGCCAGAGCGCTCAGACTCAACAGGACCGCAGCCGCATTGTTGTTCGTCACAATAGCGGCTTCGGCCCCCGTCAGCTCGCGCAGCAGCGCGGCCACATGCGTATGACGCGAACCGCGCGCGCCGGCGTCAAGGTCATACTCCAGATTTGAGTAGCCGCCCGAGACGCGCTGCACCGCCAGCAGAGCTTCCCGGCTCAGCGGAGCGCGGCCCAGATTGGTATTGATAATCACGCCAGTTGCATTGATGAGTTCGCGCAGGTATGGCCGCTGTTCCTCTTGCAGCAGCTTCTCGGCGGCGGTCAGCAGTTCCTCCAATGAAGGGCATGGCGCGCCTTCCTGGATGGCTGCGCGCGCCTGTGCTATGCTGGCACGAACGGCGCGCAGCGCCAGTGCACGAGAGAAGCGAGCAGCCAGGCGTTGACCGCCGGCGGATTGCAGCACCTCATCAACAGAGGGTAGAAGGCGAAGCTGATTCTGTTCTCTGGTCACTCTGCACCTTCTCTATTAAGCAGTTTCTATTTGATTTCTTGCGCCAGCGCTTGCTCGCACCTGCGGCACTCGCCTTCCAGCCTGTTCTGCACGGCACATGCTCCTTCTTGCGCGGCGAAGCCGCGCTAAGGACTCGCGAGAGAGTGAGGACACTGAGCATCAGATACCCTCTCAGTGTAAGGTGTAGAACATGGTAATCGCCAGGCTGTTCGCGATCTTGCCCATAATCGCATACAGGTCGGCATCGTTGAGGCGGCAAATGGCATACTGATCGGCCAGCAATGTACGCAGCACCGGATACATCAATTCCGTCTTCACCAGGCTGTCGGTATCGAGCAGGGGATAATCGCGCTTCAAAAGCAGGTGGTGATAGGGACGCAGCTTTCCGCGATACGAGGTAAGAGCGACGACGTTCACCGCGCCGGCATGGCGGCAAAATGGATCGCCCGAAACGACCAGAGCGGGGTGCCAATCGAGGATGCGCTTCTCCTCGATGCCGGGAGGAAGCGCGGGATATCCAAAGTTCACCCAGTACACCATGCCAAACTGCACAGGCGTTTGATAGGTCAGAGCATCCGGTGCAAGTTCAGGTGGATGAGGCATGGCTATTTACTATTACATACCTTTATAAACTACAAAAAACTACGGACGCGCAAAAGCAACCGGGCTATACACCGACGCCTCGCTCGACTCGGCCTGCGCGTGAAAGCAGGCGGTGGTGAGCTGCCAGGAGCGCGCAACGAGGCTCAGGCGCTCTTCACGTTCCTCTTGACTTTCATCCTGGAGGGCAACAGCTATGAGTTCCATTTCACGCTGGTACTGTTCATTAAGTAGAGAAGAACGGCTGAAGTCACAATTCGTTGCCATAGAAGCTACCTCGCTCATTCATTCCTTAAAAGTCCAGATCGCCGTCGACATTACGGACAGCGAGCAACCACAGTCGGTGAGGGTGATGTATTAATTTTCTCCAACGTTGGAGATTATACCAGCAATTTGTACAAGAAGCAATCCTTTTTGAGCAACTTTATAGCGACGTTTGTCGAAACATGTAAATTCCTTTTTTTAATTAAGTATATTTGCTGCCCGGCATCCTTGCTTGCACAGGACGGCGGCGCTGCTGCGCTGCTCGCATTTTTTCTACCCGCTCATATACACCTGGCGAGCAGCGCAGGCATGAGCATATACCAGGATTATAAAGAGGAAATCGCTTATAACGATCTCGCTCATGTTCACTCATAAGAGAAGTAGAAAGCTGTGAGCGCGGAAAAACTACTTGACATGGCACAAAGTGTCGGCTATAATGTGTCCGTCGATCAATCAGAACGAACTGGCGAACACAGCGCGTTCCTCAACCTGGGCAGTTACCAAAGCGGTCAAATGGGACTGACTGTAAATCAGTTGCGAGAGCTTCGGAGGTTCGAATCCTCCACTGCCCACCAGTACAGATCTTCTTGTATGGTATGGTTGGCCCGTGTGGCGCAGCGGTAGCGCACAGTCTTGGTAAGACTGTGGTCATGGGTTCGATTCCCATCACGGGCTCCCGTGGTTTCTGAGTGATGTTTTGAGCTGGGTGCTGTCAAAGCTCTCCAGATCCATCTTCACGAAAATCCGCGTAGGACGTATAAAACTGTGCCGCCGTCTTCTGAAATGATCGTCATTCCCTTCAACTCAACGCATTAAGTTTCCTGGGAAATGTTTCCCACACCGGACGATCAGGGCATCGGGAGACGGCTGCTGCATGTCTATACCATGCCACATGATCGCCAGCTGCCAATTTTAGCAGTACAGATTGGATTGCAGAAGGAGCCAGAGAATAGGAAATGGCGAAACAGAAGTATGAGCGGACCAAGCCGCATGTGAATGTGGGCACCATCGGCCACATCGATCATGGCAAAACGACGCTGACGGCAGCCATCACCAAAGTGCTCGCCGCCGCCAGGCTCGCCAAATATACCG
>DATGLE010000245.1:0-29668 GCA_035294325.1 Ktedonobacteraceae bacterium
TGCCGCTCTTTGTAGACACGCAGCACTGGCTGGCGGAAACCGATCCATCGCGCGGCGTGCGTCTCCTGGCTCATCAGGTCGTGGCGCTCGCTGGCATGCCCCATCGGCAGCACATAATCGGCGTACCAGGCCGTCTCGCTCCACGTTGGCGTCAGGGCCGCATGCAGCTCGACCTGCTGCTCGTTGGTAAGCATCTCGATCCAGGCCGTGCCATCGGGGTTCGTCCAGACGGGATTATAGACGCGTGTGAAATAGGCCGCGATCTTGCCGCGCCCCTCGCGCAGAAAATATGGCAGTAGAATGCTCATCTCGTAGGTCGCCAGCGGATATTCCGGCGGAAAGAGCAGTTCGTTCCAGACCTGCGAGGGGGTGGGCTTGAGGAATGGCGCGGGCACGAACTTGTTCCAGCTATTGGGCGCCGTGCCGCCGGGGGTGCCGATGCTGCCGGTGAGCACCGAGAGGAACCAGAGCGCACGCGCGACCTGCCAGCCTCCCAGGTTGCCGGCGCAGGCGGCGCGCCAGGTATGCGCGGCGAAGGCTGTTCCCGCCTGCCCGATCTGGCGCGCGATATCGACGATCACCCCCGCTGAAACTCCGCTCTCCTGCTCGGCGAATTCGGGCGTGAATTGTGCATAGAGATCGATGAGCAGTGCGATGAAGCGCTCGAACGTCTGCGGTTCGGCGGGATGCTCGGCGGCCATGTACTCCTGCCAGTTCACCCAGCGCCGCATATATTCAGCGTTGTAGAGTTTTTCTTGCAGGATGATACGTGCCATCGCCAGCAGTACCGCCGCCTCCGAGCCGGGCCAGGTTGGCAGCCAGTAGTCGGCCATGCTTGCGGTGTTAGAGAGGCGCGGATCCATCACGGCCAGCTTCGCGCCCTTCATCTTGCCCTCGATGATACGCTGGGCCTGAGGGTTGAAATAGTGGCCCGTCTCCAGGTGCGAGCTGATGAGCAGGATGAAGCGGGCATGGGCGTGATCGGGCGAGGGACGATCTATGCCGCTCCAGATCTGGTAGCCGAAGCGCGCCGAGGAGGAGCAGACGTTGGTATGGCTGTTGTGCGCGTCCACGCCCCACGCGCCCAGCACGCGCTCCATGTAGCCATCGTGCCCGGGCCGCCCGACGTGGTAGATTACCTCATCGCGCCGCCCTTCGACAATCGCAGCGCGGATCTTGCTGGCGAAGGTATCGAGCACTTCATCCCAGGTTGTGCGCTGCCACTTGCCCTCGCCGCGCTTGCCAACGCGTTTGAGCGGGTAGAGGATGCGCTCTGGATCGTTAACCTGGTTGATGGTGGCCGGGCCTTTGGCGCAGTTGCGCCCGCGACTGCCGGGATGGTAAGGGTTGCCCTCGAACTTTTTGACGCGCCCGGTCTCTTTATCGACATAAGCGAGCAGGCCGCAGGCGGCCTCGCAGTTGAAGCAAATAGTGGGGATGATTTCATAGTGGCGCTCGACCTTGCGCGGCCAGGCTTTGGCGTCATATTCCATCCAGTCGTGCCAGCGCTCCGGCGGCGGGCACGAGGCAAGGTCGCGCACTGTCATTGGTTCGCCGCTCGGTGCGATATGCTGCCGCAAGGGTATTTCGGTCACGGTTGCCTCCCTGAGCATCATAGCTCGACATACGTGGGGACGATGCATTCTCATAACTATTATCGCACCGGGGACAATGGTATGTGTAGGGGACCGTTCCCATAACACCTCCAGAGAATGTGTGCATCTTTCTGCTCTACCGGCTTACTCCTTTGGGCTGAAAGGCTTCTCCCATCTTATTGATTCTCCTCGTATGGCTCTCAGCGGTGTTTGCTCGCGCCTGCGGCGCTCGTAGCATGGATAATGTAGTGCGGGATTTGCGCGAAGCGCAAATCCCGCACTACATTATCCATGCCTTGCGCGGCTCCGCCGCGCGAAGGCTCAATAGGAGAGGGCGGAATTGATCCGCCTGATGAGTGCAGGTCCTTCGTAGATAAAACCGGTATAGATTTGAATTAAGCTCGCGCCTGCATCAAACATCCGTTTCGCATCTTCGGTCCCGAAGATGCCGCCAACGCCGACAACCGGTATTTTGCCATCCAGCTTCCTGCAAATGTATTGCACAATCGAGAGTGAGCGCGGGTAAATCGGCCGGCCACTGAGTCCCCCGCTTTCTGTCGTCTTCTCGCGCAATCCTTCGCGTGAAAGCGTTGTGTTGGTGGCAATAATGCCAGCAACGTGACGATCAAGACATATCTCGATGACATCATCTATCTGGCCTTGCGTGAGATCAGGCGCTATTTTCACCAGCACTGGTTTAGCCGCATTGCTGCCGCATCGTCTGGCGAGAACTTCGGATTCCCGAACCGCTGCTTGCAATAATTGATCCAGTGGTTCTTTGTCCTGGAGTTTGCGCAGCCCTGGCGTGTTGGGAGAACTGACATTGACGGTGAAGAAGTCGGCGAAGTCGTACAACTTGCGCAGTGAATAGAGATAATCTTCAATCGCCTCCTCCTGAGGCGTGATCTTTGACTTCCCTATGCTCCACCCAACCGGAATAGCAGGCCGGGCGCGTCCTGAGAGCCTGGCGTGGATAGCATCGACCCCATCGTTTGGGAAGCCCATGCGGTTGATCAGGGCATCCTCTTCTGACAAACGGATAATACGCGGCCTCTCATTGCCCGCCTGTGCGCAGCGTGTCACAGTACCGGCCTCAAGAAAACCAAAGCCGAGCGCGGCTAACGCTGGAAGTGCCAGGCCATTTTTATCAAAGCCACCGGCAAGCCCCACTGGATTAGGAAAATGCAGGCCAAAGACAGTTCGTTCCAGTGCGCGCGCTTTGTAGCCATTAGCCGTCTCAATGATTTTGAGCAATATCTGGTGCCTGGAGGCAAATGCCAGCCAGTTCATAACCCAATGATGTGCAACCTCTGGATCACTGGCAGACAGGCTAAAGAGTGCAGGACGAACGATGGATTTAAACAGCACCTTTCAATCTTACCTCGTTGATGCGATCACGGAGCGCGCGCGCCTGCTCCTGAGCAGCAGCGGCGTAGCGGTGATCGCTGGCGGCGTAGATGATGGAACGAGAGGCGGCGATGATGGCGCGTTCTCCACGCGCATCGACGCCCGCCGAAACCGCTGCCTGTAGATCCCCGCCCTGCGCGCCAATGCCGGGGATGAGTATAGGCAGATCGGGGCACATGGCGCGCAGCGTGCGCAGCTCCTGCGCGTAGGTCGCACCGGCGACCAGGCCGCAGTTCCCTGCCTCGTTCCAGCTCTGGACGCGCTGTGCCACTACCTCATACAGTGGTCGCACCTGCCCATGCTCGTCCTGTACGCGTAGATCCTGGAAGTCGCGCGCTCCAGGATTGGAAGTGCGACAGAGCAGTAATATGCCCCTGTCGCGATAGGCCAGGAAAGGGGCCACGCTGTCGTAGCCGAGGTAGGGATTGACGGTAGCGGCATCGCAGCCATAGACATCGAAGATCGCGGCGGCGTAGTGTCGCGATGTGCTGCCAATATCGCCGCGCTTGGCATCGGCGATCACTGGAATATGCTCCGGTATTTCTCGCACTATCTCCTGCAAGGCTTGCAGGCCGCGCGGTCCCAGCGCCTCAAAAAAGGCCAGGTTCGGCTTGTAGGCGCAAACGTATGGAGCGGTTGCCTCGATAATCGCAAGGCAGAAACTCACAATCCCTGCTTCAACTGGATCGTCCTGCAATACTGCGGGCAGGCGGCCAGGCTCCGGATCCAGTCCCACACAAAGCAGGCTGTTGTTCCGGCGCGAGGCGGCCAGCAATTTTTCTGTAAAATTCATATTTTCCTTCTATTCTATCATCCGTTACTACAACACATGCTCGCGCCTGCTTCGCTTGTCTTATGTATCTTTATGTGCAGCAGGCCCTTCGCGCCTGCTGCACATAAAGATACATAAGACAAGCCGGATCAGCAATCGTCCCATTGCTCATATAGACGGCGTTGCACACATCAAAAATACCTCCCTGTGCGACGGAGCCGCGTGAATGCCCTTCGCTTATTCGCTTCCCCGAAGTTGCGCGAGGAATGCGCGGCCCTTGCCCAGTTCGGTGTTGATGGGCACCTGCTGGCGGCAGAAAGGGCACGCGTCAGCGGCAAAGGTCTCAAGCGTTATGGTGACAAGTGTGTGAATAGGGACATCGCCCACGTCGGCGGGCTGCACATTGCCACGGTTGCAGAGCGCGCTCAGGCCGAGCACGCTGCCACCGTGCGCGCGCACTGCTGCGATTACCTGGCGCGCGGATCCTCCCGTGGTAAGCACATCCTCGACTACCAGCACGTTTTTCCCGGCCAGATAGCGGTCATAGCCGCGATGGAAGACGAACCTTTTCTGAGGGCCATCGTCCTCTTTCTCCGCGTAGACCGCCAGTGTCTCGCCGGATGAACGCCGCAGGTTGAGGTAGTGCGCAACCCACTGCGAGAGCACGATGCCGCCGAGCACGGGACCAACCACTACATCGATTTCGTCGGCGTGATAGGGGCGCGCCATCCTCTCGCAGAGCGCCGAGATGGTCTCGGTGTGCAGGTAGAGCGCATCCTTATTGATATAGACCGAGCTATGCCGGCCAGAACTATACACGAAATGACTGTCGCTGATGATCGCACCGGCCTCGGCGAAGATCCGCATCAGCGCGGGATCGTTCATAATTTATTGCTCCTTTCGAGGTCTGAGATCATTCGCCGCGCTCAGGATGACAATCTGGCGCGCGGGATGAGACGGACTCGCTGCCGCCTCGCGCAGCGAGATCCTTCGCCGCGCTCAGGATGACATGGGGCAGCACTGAATCGTTCATGTTTTGATGCGCTGGCCTCGGGGTTCGCCGATGACCTTTCCCTCGCGATATACCAGGTTGCCGCGCAAAAACGTCGCCACCGGCCTGCCCAGCAGCTCCATGCCCTCGTAGACCGACCAGCGATTCTTCGTGAAGAGATCGTCTCGCTGCACCTTCCAGGGCCGTGTCGTATCCACCACCACGATGTCGGCATCCTTCCCCACGACCAGCCCGCCCTTTTGCGCGAAGCCGAAGATGCGCGCGATATTCTGCGATGTCACCTGCGCGATGCGCAGCAGCCCCTCTTCAAGCGTTTGCTCGCCGAAGCGCCTGATCCAGCTGGTAATCAGGACAGGGACCGCCTCCTGCATACCCGGCAGCCCGGAAGCCATCTCCCACACCCCCCTGCGCTTCTCCGCAAGCGTGTGCGGGGCGTGGTCGGTTGCGACGGTATCGATCTTGCCAGCGCGCAGCAGTTGCCAGAGCTGCTCCTGAGCATCGGGGCCGCGCAGAGCGGGCGCTATATTAATCAGGTTGCCATAGCGCGCGTAATCGGCGCTGCTGAAGGCCAGGTGTACCGTCGTCACTTCGCCGTAGACCTCAACGCCGATCCTGCGGCCAAACTCTATCGCCGCGAACTGCTCCGGCGCCGATTGATGCAGCAGGTAGAGCTTCACGCCGAACTGCTTCGCCAGCGCGATCATCTCCAGCGTCGAGGTCAGCACCACCGCGAGATTGCGCGCCTCGCTCCAGGCCGCCGGGTCGTCTCTGCGCAGCACGTCGCGATATTGATGCGTAAAGTAGTCGATCAATTCCTGATTTTCCGCGTGGACGAGGGCCATGATGCCGCGCTGGCTGAGAATTTCAAAGATGCGCGCCTGGTCGCTAAGATGTGGGATCGTCGTCAGCGCCGTCGCGTGGCCGGCGGCGAAGATCTTCACGCCCGCAATCTTGCTTTTATCGATGATTTTTAGTTCGTCGATATCATCGCGCGCCACGCCCATATTGATCGCGAAATCGCAGTACGCTCTGCCGCTATACCTGCCTATCTGCTCCTCCAGCCGCTCAGCGGTGGTCGTTGGCGGCTTCGTGTTGGGCATGTCCAGGATCGTTGTGTAGCCCCCGGCGAGGGCGGCGCGCGTGCCATGCGGAATATCTTCTTTATACTCCAGGCCAGGCTCGCGCATATGCCCATGCACCTCGATCAGTCCTGGCAGCAGATAGCGGCCGCGAAAGTCGAAGGTCTGCTCCGCCTCACCCGCCAGACCCTCTTCTATGCGCTCGATTGTGCCGTTCGCGACATAGATTATCCCCGGCATGATGCGATCAGGCAGCACGATATTCCCCATCAGCGCGATAGACATGCTTCGGCACTCCTTCTTTTCTCACCATCAATATAGCGTTAACAATATTCATTCCACGACTTGATGGGGATTGTCGCGAGATCCTTCTGAGCGAGCGCGCGCGCGAAGAGCCGTGCCTGCTTGATCTTGGTGAACAGCGGAATATTGTAATCGATGGCGCCGCGCCGCATGGCATAGCTATCATCGACCTCCTGCCGGTCATGTACATCCACAACGTTGATCGCCAGGTCGACCTTATGCTCGCGGAAGCAGTCAAGCACGTTTGGCGCTTTGCGCTCATGGATCTTGTAAAGCATGGTTGTCTCGATACCGTGCTCGCGCAAAAAGGCCGAAGTTTTCTCCGTGGCATAGAGCGGGAGGCCCAGCGTGCTCAGGAGTCGCGCGCTCTCCAGAAACTTCGCCTTTTTGTCGCCGCCGCCCAGGCTGATAAAGATGCCCTTTGCGGGGATCTTGCCGCCTGTCGCCAGGATCGCTTTGATGTATGCCTCCTCGATATCCTCGCCGAAGCAAGCTACCTCGCCCGTTGACGCCATCTCTACGCGCAGCAGCGGATCAGCTCCCGTCAGCCGCGCGAACGAGAACTGAGGCGCCTTGACCGCCGTAAAGGTAAGCGCTGGCATGCGGACGACGGGGATCTCTTCGCGGAAGAGCGCATCGACAAAAAGTTCGATAAAGTTGACGCCTGTCACTTTCGAGATGAACGGGAAGGTACGTGAGGCGCGCAGGTTGGTCTCGATCACGTAGACCTCGTTATCTTGCGCCAGGAATTGTATATTGAACGGCCCGGTGATCTCCAGCGCTCGCGCGATGGCTCGTCCGACTTCCTCTATGCGGCGCTGCGTCCGCTCGTTGATGGTCTGCGGTGGCAGCACGATGGTCGCGTCGCCTGAATGCACGCCGGCGTTCTCGATATGCTCCGAGATGATGAACGCCTTGATCTCGCCACGCTGTGCCACGGCATCCATCTCGATCTCGCGCACCTTCTGCATAAATTTCGAGACGGTGACGGGATATTCCGGGGAGACCGCCGCCGCTTCCCTGACGTACTGCTCCAGGTCCTCCTGCGTGTAGCAGACGTTCATGGCGCTGCCGGAGAGTACGTAGGAGGGCCGCACCAGCACCGGATAGCCGACGCGCTGCGCGAAGCGCGTCAGCCCCTCAAGATCGACGAAGGTGTCCCAGGCCGGCTGGCGGATAGCGAGCCGATCGAGCAGTGCCGAAAACTTGCTGCGATCCTCTGCGCGGTCAATGTTGGCCGCGTCGGTGCCCAGAAGCCGGAAACCGTAGCGCTGCAAGGCTTTCGCGCGGTTGTTGGGCGTCTGACCGCCGACGGAGACGATCACGCCATCGGGCGACTCGAACTCGCAGATATCGGCGATGCGTTCGAAGGTCAACTCTTCGAAGTAGAGCCGGTTTGAGGTATCGTAGTCCGTCGAGACCGTTTCGGGATTGCAGTTGATGACGATAGAGCGTTTGTTGTAGCGCTTGAGCGCCTCGACAGTGCTGACGCAGGTCCAGTCGAACTCGACAGAGGAGCCGATGCGATAGGGGCCGGAGCCAAGTACCACCACGCTGTCCTTGCCCAGCGGCGCAACATCGTTGTGCTGCGCGTTGTAGGTCGTGTAGAGATAGTTGGTATCCGAGGGGAACTCGCCAGCCAGCGTGTCGATCTGGAAGATGTAAGGTGTGATGCCAAGCTGCTTGCGCAGCGCCCGAATCTCCTGCGCCTCTCTGCCGGTCAGTGCGGCGATGCGCTCATCCGAGATGCCGAGTTGTTTCAACCGCAAGAGTTGCGGTGGCGCGAGTTCCAGTCCGGCCTCTAGCTCCTGCTCCGCCTCCACGATATGCTTGATGCGATAGAGAAACCAGGGATCGATGCCGGTCATCTCTGTAATCTCTTCAACTGGTATGCCATGCCGCATAGCTATTGCCAGTGCGAACATACGTTTGGGCGTGGGCCTGCGCAGGTACCTGATGATATTCTCGCGCGCGGTCTCGTCGCCGGAAAAAGCTTTCTCGGAGGTTACGCCCTCAAAGTCGAGGTCGAGCATGCGGATCGCCTTCTGGAAGGCTTCCTCAAAGGTGCGGCCAATACCCATCACCTCGCCCACGGATTTCATGCCCGTGCCGATGGTCTCATCCACGCCCTTGAATTTCTCCAGGTCCCAGCGCGGTATTTTCACCACCAGATAATCCAGGCTCGGCTCAAAGCACGCCTGCGTGACGCCCGTGACGCGGTTGGTGAGATCGGTGAGCGCGTAGCCAAGCGCCAGTTTGGCCGCGACGTATGCCAGCGGGTAGCCGGTGGCCTTGCTTGCCAGCGCGGAACTGCGCGAGAGGCGTGCGTTGACCTCAATGACATAGTAGGCCGAAGTTCTGGGATTGAGCGCGAACTGTACGTTGCACTCGCCGACGATATCGAGGCTCCTGACAATCTTGATCGCGGCGGCGCGCAGCGTGTGGTATTCGTAGTTTGTGAGCGTCTGGCTCGGTGCCAGCACGATAGATTCGCCGGTATGAATACCCAGCGGATCCATGTTCTCCATGTTACAGACAGTGATGCAGTTGTCGTAGCTATCGCGCACCACCTCGTATTCCACTTCTTTGTAGTGGTGCAGGTATTGCTCGATGAGCACCTGGGGAGCGAAGGCCAGCGCGCCGCTCACGATGCGTTCCAGATGGGCAGGATCTTGCGCGATGCCCGACCCCTGGCCGCCGAGTGCGAAGCCGGCACGCACCATCACCGGAAAGCCGATCTCCTCGCCGATGCGCAGCGCCTCTTCGAGCGTCTCGGCGCTCCTGCTCTGCGGCGTGGGAATGTCGATGCTGTGCAGGTGCTGCGCGAACTCCTGGCGGTCTTCGGTCAGGATGATTGCCGAGATAGGTGTGCCCAGGATACGCACATTGTAGCGCTCCAGCGCGCCGTTACGAAACAGATCGATGCCGCAGTTGAGCGCCGTCTGACCGCCGAATGAGAGCAGGATGCCGTCGGGCCGCTCTCTGGCGATAATCTTTTCCACGAAAAAAGCAGTCACAGGCAGGAAGTAGACTTTATCCGCCAGCAGCTTCGAGGTCTGAATGGTGGCGATATTGGGGTTGACGAGCACCGTTGAGATGCCCTCTTCGCGCAGGGCTTTAAGCGCCTGCGAGCCTGAATAGTCGAATTCGCCCGACTGCCCGATTTTTAAGGCCCCTGCCCCCAGTACCAGCACTTTGCGTAGTTTGTTCACAGTCTCTGCCATCTTTATCAAATCCATTGAAGAGGGTGTTTATAAAGTGGGGACACCCCACACCCCGGCAGGAGGTCTACCTCCCTCCTGCACCTCCCGTTTTTGATTGCACTCGCTCTAAGAAGTAGTCAAAGATCCATTCGGTATCCAGCGGGCCGGGCGTGGCCTCTGGATGAAATTGCACAGAGAGAAATGGAGAGTGGCTGTGCCGCATGCCTTCGTTGCTGCCATCGTTGGCGTTGACGAACCAGGGCGAAAAGCCAGGAGGCAGCACGCCCACGGCGAAGCTATGGTTTTGTGTGGTGATGTAGCAGCGCTTATCTCCCTGCAAGAGACATGGCTGGTTCTGGCTGCGATGCCCAAATTTGAGCTTGTAGGTATCGCCGCCGGCGGCCAGCGCCAGCAATTGATGGCCCAGGCAGATGCCGAGCATGGGCACCTCGTGCTCAAGCGCTGTGCGGATGGTCTGGATCGTCTTCTGCGGCAGCTTCGGGTTGCCAGGGCCATTGGAGATCACGATGCCGTCAAAGCTAAAGCCGCAGGATGGCGAGAAGAGGTCCCAGTCCCAGGGCACGATAACGACGCGCGCATTTCGCGCCAGCAGGCTGCGTGCAATATTGCGCTTCATACCGCAGTCGATGAGCGCGATGGTGATATCGCCGTCGCCCTCCTGCTTCACCTCTTTTACCGAGACCTGCGCTACCAGATTCTCAATATTGGGATCGTAGAACGGAATATCTTCATCGAAGACGATCTTGCCGAGCATCGAGCCATGTGTGCGAATATGCTGCGTAAGTCGGCGCGTATCTTTGATCTCTAAGGCGGGGATCTTCTCCTGCCGCAGCCACGTTCCCAGCGTCATTGTGCTCGATGCATGCGAGGGTGTATCGATATAATTAGAAACGATCAGCCCGGCGACATGGATCCTATCATCTTCCCAGTAGGATTGCTCGGGTACGCCATAGTTGCCGATGATCGGATAGGTCATAACAAGGATCTGGCCTCTGAACGAGGCGTCGGTGAGCGCTTCGGGATAGCCAACCATGCCAGTTCCGAAGACGACCTCGCCGGCGGCGGCGCCATCGTAGCCAAAGGAGATCCCTTCAAAGCTCGTTCCATCCTCCAGTAGCAGCGTTCCCCTCCGCTGCTTGCCCCGGCGCTCGCCGGGCGGTGCCTCCGGCACAGGCTGATCTTGAATAAACAGATTGTGATGAGTCACATGATTATACGTTGTTGCCATTCTCACTCCCTGGACAGTCAAAAGCCCTGCAACGATAACAGACTCGCGTACCGCCAGCGGTGCGGTAAGCGTATCTGCATCGTTGCAGGGCGGAATTGAAGACAGTGCATTGTATCCTGGTGCTTATCATAATACCATATCACAGAATGCCTACACTTTTCCAAGCACCAGCGCCAGCAGCGCCATGCGGGTGTAGAGTCCATTTCTGATCTGTGAGCGCAGGTAGACCGCGCGCTCGTCCCCATCCACGGCCGGATCAACCGAGTTGACGCGGGGCAGCGGATCCATGAGGATCATATCGTGGCTCGCATACCTGTCGAGCAGCGCCGGCGTGACGACGAAGCTATCTTGCATGGCGGCGTGATACTCCTCCACCGAAGCGAAGCGCTCCTTCTGCACGCGCGTCCAGTACCAGAAGTGACAGCCGCGCGGGATGTCGCGCTCGCTGGTGATCTCGATGATGTTCAGGCCGCGCGCGTTCAGGTAGCGGAACTCGTCTCGCGAAAGCTGTAACTGTCGCGGCGAAAGCAGGTAGACGGTGTTGTTTTCGAAGAGCGAGAGTCCACGCATCAGCGAGTGTAGCGTGCGACTGTTGAGCGGATCGCCGGCCAGCAGGCCGACCAGATGATCGAGCCGGCCAAAGCGTTCGTAGAGCGTGTAGAGATCGAGTAGCGTCTGGGTTGGATGCTCGTTACTGCCATCGCCGGCGTTAATCACGGGAACTGCCCTGGCAGTTTCGGCGGCCAGCTTCGCCGAGCCAGCGAGCGGGTGTCGCAGCACCAGCGCATTCGAATAAGCCTCGAAGACGCGAATGGTATCCTCAAAGGATTCTCCTTTGGAGACCGATGATACGCTGGCCGGATTCTGTATCTCGATAGTCTGCCCGCCGAGCCTTTTGACTGCTGCGGCGAACGAGCCAAAGGTGCGGCTGGATGGCTCGAAGAAGAGCAGTGAGACAAGCATGCCGGCCAGCAGGTGCGACGACGTACCATTGACGGCGATTCGCTTCATGTCGCCGGTTAAAGCGAAAAGGATGCGCAGATCGTGCGGAGAAAACTGGTCGAATGAAACGATGTCTTTGCCACGAAAATCGCCATCGATTTTGCTGAGTTCGTATTGTGGACGAGAGAGTACCTGACTCATAGAGCCTCCTGTATCATTTGCGAGCTAACTATAACAACAGGTTGACAGGTCATCGGTTCATTATCCGCTGCCCGGCAGGGCCGGCTGGATCGCCCTTCAGTGATGCTTCAGGGCAAAAAAAATTCCTCACCCCCGAATCAACGGGGTGAGGAAAAATAGAATTCCTGAAAGATGGCACCTGGCCCATTCTGTCCTTTGTGGGTGAGGCAAATATCCCTCCCGCGTGCGCGTTGTATCGCCTGTATCCAGCAATGTAAGACCATGACGTTTCAATCCTCAGCGGTTACGATGAACGGCTGCTACGCCTGCACTTTGGTGAACAGGCCAGGTATGTACAGGGAAATTGTTCTCAAATTGCTACGATTATACCTGCTGCTCGCTCAAAAGTCAAGGGTAAATTCACCCTGTTACAGGGCTTTTCGATTCTTGAAAGGCACATATCGCGACTGCGTTGCTCCCAGGTGGGAATAATGAGCGGGCGCGCGGCTGATCCACGCGCCCGCTCATTATTCCCACCTGGGAGCGTGAGGCTCGCTAGCGAGCTTTGTGCGTCAATGGCTTCGGAATGGTAAAGCTCTGCGCGCTGTTATTGAACAAGGACCGCCGTGACATCGAAAATCAAGGTCGCGTTGGGTGGGATGGTCGGCGGCGCTCCCTGCGCTCCGTAGGCCAGCGCAGCCGGGATGATGAGGCGGCGCGTGCCGCCGGCCTGAATGCCGATCAGCCCTTCGTTCCAGCCCTGGATGACCTGGGCAGTGCCCAGAGGCGCGACCTTGAACGGCGTGCCGCCGTGGTCATAGGAGCTATCGAACTTTTTGCCATTGCTCTCCAGCCAGCCAGTATACTCTACCATTACAGTGCTGCCCTTTTTGGCCGCCGGACCGGAACCAACTTTGATATCGATATATTTGAGTCCATCTGCCAGCGTGACCGTCTTGCCCGTCGCTGGCGGCGGCGTTGCGGGACCGGCCGAGGGGATGCTAGAACCAGCGAAAGCTGTCTGCTCCCCACGCACAATAGCGGTGGCCGACGCCTGCGCGTTCGCCGTCGCAGTCGCGCGAGCCAGCGCCGTTCCGGTGGCGTCGGCGTGCGCGGTGCTCGTCGCATGAACGTTAGCGGTAGCCGTGGCGTGCGCGTTCGCCGTCGCTTGCTGGCGTGCGTTATATTGTTGATACTGCCAGTAAGCCAGGCCGATCAGGCCGATGAGTATGAGGGCGACGATGCTGGCCGTGATTGTTCGTTGCCGGCGCTTTCGACGTTCCAGGCGCTGTAGACGCTCTTGCTGGCGCTGTCCGGGTCGATGGCGTTTCGCTGTCGAGTTTTTGGGATCCTTTGCGGTTTGCGTCATAGCAACGCGTTCTCCTCTTAATCAAATCGTTATAATAACGTTCTTTTGGATTATAGCAAGTCGAGATTATCACTGTTCCCGATTTTTGGCAAGAGAGCATGGCTATGCAAGCAGAAAGACGACCAGGAGGTCAGAGGGGTAGCAAGACGACCAGGAGGTCAGAGGGGTAGCAAGACGACCGCAAGGGTCGTCTCTACATGTCGTGCGCACCGATGTCCATAAAATGGAGAGACGACCCTTGCGGTCGTCTTTAATCTGTCTTCCCCCTGACTGCTCTCGACACGATTCTACACGTGTGCTACAATGTCGTCCAATAGAAGAAGGGGAGGCAAGATGCCAGCTCAGGGATATGTCCGGTTCCCGACCATCTATCAAGACCGCATTGTTTTCGTTGCCGAGGACGATCTGTGGCAGGTTTCAGACGCGGGCGGACGCGCCGAACGCCTGACTGCCGGAGTGGGCAGGGCCAGCCATCCCCATTTTTCACCCGATGGTCAATGGTTAGCCTTTGTCGGCCATGAAGAAAGCCCTGGCGAAGTCTATATAATGCCGGCATCGGGTGGCCGCTCTCAGCGCCTCACCTTTCAAGGCGATTCTGGCTGCCGCGTCCTCGGCTGGTCGCCTGACGGCACGACGATCCTCTATGCCAGCAGCGCCGGGCAATTTACCCATCAATACAAGGTAATCTATGCCGTCGATCCCCAGAATGGTCACATCCAGCAATTGCCCCTCGGTCCCGCGAACGCCATCTCTTACGGCCCCAACGGAGGCGTTGTTCTGGGGCGCAATATCGATGAACCAGCATATTGGAAGCGCTATCGCGGCGGCCGGGTAGGACATCTGTGGTGCGATGCCAGCGGCGATGGCACGTTTCAACGCCTGCTGCACCTCTCCGGCAACCTTGCTGATCCCTGCTGGGTGGGAGAGCGCATCTATTTCCTCTCCGATCATGAGGGTATCGGCAACCTTTACTCCTGCACGCCGTGGGGTGAGGACCTGCGCCGCCATAGCAGCCAGCAGGACTTCTACGCGCGCCACCTCTCAAGTGATGGGCGGCGCCTGGTCTTTCAGGCCGGCGCCGAACTGTATCTTTTCGACCCGGCTGCCGAAGAGACGCGGCGCCTGGATGTCATCCTGCCCAGCCAGCGCACGCAGCTTAATCGCAAGTTCGTCCCGGCTGAATACTACCTTGATAGCATCGCGCTGCATCCCCAGGGCTATGCCACGGCCATCACCACGCGCGGCAAAGCCTTCGCCATGAGCAACTGGGAGGGCGCTGTGCTGCAATATGGCGAGCCGGACGGTGTGCGCTATCGCTTCCTGGAATGGCTCAACAATGGACGGCGCCTCGTTGCGGTGTGCGATCAGCCAGGAAAAGATGCGCTGGTCATCTTCGATCCCGATAGTGCCGGTAAGCCCGAAACCATAGTGGATATCGAGTTCGGGCGCCCGCTCGAAACGGCGGTCTCGCCCATCGATGACGCTATCGCCATTGCCAACCATCGCAATGAACTCATCGTCATCGATATAGAGAATCAGCGCTATGGCCTGCTTGATCACAGCGAATACGGCCCCATCTATGATCTTGCCTGGTCGCCCGATGGGCGCTGGCTTGCCTACAGCTTCGCCACCAGCAACCAGCAGCGCGCTATCAAGCTCGGCAGCATGGATAGCGGGGAAACGTATTTCGCCACGAAACCCGTGCTGGAAGATGTCTCGCCCGCTTTCGATCCAGATGGCAAGTATCTCTATTTCCTGGGATACCGCTCCTTCAGTCCTGTACGCGATATGCTCCAATTCGAGTGGAGCTTTCCCCGTGGCATACTGCCCTACGCGATCACGCTGCGCCGCGACCTGCACTCGCCCTTTCACAGCGAATCAAAATTGCTGCCAGGCAAAACTGAGAATGGCGCTAAGAAGTCAGAGGCAGCCAGCGAGAAGAATGGATCTGACAAGAACGGGGAAACGGCGCCGGAGGATGAGCGCGCGGAGGAAGAGGAGACCGCCAGGTCAGAGCCATCATTCGCTATCGATCTGGAGGGTATTACCGAGCGCGTTATACCCTTCCCGGTAGGCGAGGCCCGCTACGCTGCTGTACGTGCGATACGCGGCAAGGCGCTCTTCCTGATATTTCCTATACCCCCTGTATCCTCGGACGATTACCCGCTTCGTGGCTGGATCGAGAGCTATGATCTTGAAAACCAGAAGAACGAAAGGCTCATCGAGAATGTCAACGACTTCACCCTTTCGCGCGACTACAAATGGCTGCTCTATCGCTCGCGCCAACGTTTACGCGTCTTGAAGGCCGGCGAGAAGCCGCCACGCGAAGGCAATGATCACCCGGGCCGTGAAAGCGGCTGGCTCGACCTGAGCCGTGTGAAGGTCTCGGTTCAGCCGGAGGCCGAATGGAAGCAGATGTTTGCCGAGGCATGGCGTTTGCAGCGCGAGCACTTCTGGGACGAGGATATGTCCGGCGTCGACTGGGACGCGATCTACGCGCAGTACGCACCGCTGCTTGAACGCGTCGGTTCGCGCTCGGAGCTTTCGGACCTCATTCACGAACTGCAAGGCGAACTGGGGACCTCGCATGCCTACGAAGGCGGTGGCGACTATCGCCAGGGACGCAACTATTACCAGGGCTTTCTGGGCGTCGATTGGCGCTACGATGCTGCGGCGCAGCGCTATCGCGTCGCGCGTATCATCAAGGGCGACCCGACCGACAAAGAGGCAACCTCTCCGCTGACTGCGCCGGGTCTCAATATAAGCGTGGGCGATGCAGTGATCGCTGTCAATGGGCAGCGCGTTAGCCCGCAGCGCAGCCCCCAGTCCTTGCTCGTCAATCAAGCGGGCTGCGAGGTACAACTGACCATCGAGGCGGCGGAAACGAAGGAGACGCGCAGCGTCACGGTGACGGCTATCTCGCGCTCCGAGGAGATGGCCGCGCGCTACCGCGATCAGGTTGAGCGTAATCGCTGCATGGTGCATGAGAAATCGGGGAATCGCGTGGGCTACATCCATGTCCCGGACATGAAAGTACACGGTTTCGCCGAATTCCACCGCAGCTACCTTGTCGAGTTCGATTTTCCCGCGCTGATTATCGATGTGCGCTGGAATCGCGGCGGCAATATCTCGGGGCTATTGCTGGAGAAGCTGGCGCGCCGTCGCATTGGCTATAAATTTCCGCGCTGGGGTCAGCCGAGGCCATACCCGCCGGAGTCACCGCGCGGCCCGATGGTCGCGTTGACCAACGAATATACCAGTTCGGACGGCGACATCTTCAGCCACTGCTTCAAGCTGATGGGCCTCGGCCCTATGGTTGGCATGCGCACATGGGGCGGCGTGGTCGGCCATTTCGGCCAGCACCGGCTTGTTGACGGCTCGTACACGACGCAGCCGGAATCCGCGAACTGGTTCAAAGATGTCGGCTGGGCTGTCGAAAACTACGGCACTGATCCCGACATCGAGATCGATATCGCGCCCCAGGACTACGCGCAAGGGGTCGATCCGCAGCTCGAACGCGCGATTGCCGAGGCTCTGCGCCTCATCGATGAGCAGCCAGCGCTGGAGCCGCAGCCGGGCGAGCGACCCCGCAGGGGAAAGGCATCACCCATGTCATCCTGAGCCTATGTCGAGTGCCGGCGAAAAACGTGTGTCGAAACCGGGTGAAATCGGGTGAAATCGGGTGCCTTTGGGAGAAACCTTGTATGGCGAAAGAATGCCAGCATCCCTTCGCCATACAAGGTTTTTGAACGTTTTCAATCATCTGCGCGCTGCTATGCCCGGGCAAAAACCTTCTTCCCCTGCACCCACGTCTGCGCAATCACATCGCACGAGGCGCCGAAGAACAGCACATCCAGCAAATCGGCCCCCTGCCCGGCGTTCCAGCCCTCCAGCGACGGGTGGCTGAGATCGACGGCAACAAAGTCGGCCAGCATGCCAGGCATGATGATACCCGTTTGCAGGCCCAGCGATTGCGCGCCGCGCCGCGTGCCGTAGTCAAGCAG
The DNA here is from genome assembly GCA_035294325.1 of Ktedonobacteraceae bacterium. Taxonomy (GTDB): domain Bacteria; phylum Chloroflexota; class Ktedonobacteria; order Ktedonobacterales; family Ktedonobacteraceae; genus DATGLE01. The sequence goes on from DATGLE010000245.1 coordinate 17,116, forward strand.
GAGCGGCCCCGGTGAAGCGAGCGCATCGGCGACGAGCACGCGCCGGCGCTGGTAACGCATGCGCGCGCAGTATTCGGCCCAGCGCAGTTCTTCGATGGGATCGAGCCGCGTATTGCTGTCAGCGCCGATGGCGAGCGGAATGCCGGCCGAGACGAATTCGGCGTAGGGGGCGATGCCGTCGCCCAGGTCGCCTTCCGTCGTCGGGCAGACGCAGACCGTCGCGCCTGAGCGGGCCAGCAGCGCGATTTCGCTGGCGCTGGCGTGCGTGGCGTGGACGACGGTGCTTGCCGGTCCCAGCGCCTCCCAGCGCGCCAGCAGTTCTACCGGCGTGCAGCCATGCACCGCCAGGCATTGCTCGATCTCCGCCACCTGCTCATCGGCGTGTATATGGAGCGGCAGATGCTGCGCCCGGCTGTAATCGACGATGGCGCGCATCCACGATTCCGGCACGGCGCGCACCGAATGCGGGGCGACTCCAACCGGTGCTCCGGCGGCGCGCAAAGCTTCCACGCGCTCAAGATAGGCTTCCACCGAGGCATCGCAGAAGCGGCGCTGGCCCTCTTCCGGTGGCTGGTTGAATCCGCCCTGAGCGTAGGCCGTCATGAGCAGCACGACGCGGATACCGGCATCGCGCCCGGCCTGCACTACGGCCTCGCTCATCGCGTTCGGGCTGGCGTAGGGCCGCCCGCCGGGCTGATGATGCAGGTAATGAAACTCACCCACGCTGGTATAGCCTGCGGCCAGCATTTCGCGATATGTGCGCAGCGCCAGCGTATAGAGGCTGTAGGGATTCAAGCGCTGCGCCTCCGCGTACATGGCGTTGCGCCACGTCCAGAACGTATCCTGAGTCGAGAGAGGGCGGTGTGTGTGCCCGCGTAGAGCGCGTTGGAAGACGTGGCTGTGAGCGTTCACAAAGCCGGGCAGCAGCGCCATGCCGGGCAGCGCATCCGTGACTTCGCTCCCTTGCTGGCGCCTGGCGATAGCGGCAATGTGCCCGTCGTCGGAAATGGAGATAAGCATGTTGGATTGCAGGCCCTGCGGCGTATATACGAAATCAGGGGCGAGATGTTTCATGTATAACCTTTCACGCGCGCTTGCTGAAGTTTGCTTTCCTGAGATTTTCTTTCCCTTAAATTTTTGCATTATATCAAATCCAGTGGAAGGAGTGATAAAGTGGGGACACCTCAACCTCCTTTGACCCTCACTCCACCGGATTTGATATTACAACCCCTGGACTGACCAGCCCGGGCGTACAGCTTTTACTTTCGTAGACACAGTATTGATTACCTTCCTCTCCATATCCATGAATATACCTTTTGCATCAGCTACATAGATCTCTCCCTCGCCTGGTCCAAGTAGTTTTGGTTGCATCGTTTTCCTCTCTTTCTCATAATATTCGATTTAGTATAACCTGAACAATTGTCCTCGTTCTCGTGATAGATTATTTCACGTTCAGCCGCCGAACTGTCAAGTTGCTCGATGATCTCCGCAGGGCTATTTAATACTGTCCACCCCACTCCCGAAAGGAAGAGTTTGGGCGGCTGCCCCCTTGATCCCCGCTTCTGAAGAGAAGTCAATCGCCCTGCGATCTCCGCTGCTCTCCTAACCCGATGGGCATGTTGTTGTGCGCCTGCGGCGCACCCCGGGAAGTGGAGTCCGCGGGCGGACTCCACTTCCCGGACGAACCGCGCGGCGGTGAGCGGGCAGGAAAACATGCCCATGGCGTTAATCAGGTACAGCAAAGAAACTGATAGCAGATTGACTCCCTGTATGGTAATTCTTTCGCTGCGCCCGAGATGACATGAGTATTCAGGATGGCATGAGCGGGCCGGAGTCGCCGATGAGGTGGAAGGCGGCCCAGAAGTACGGGTGGACGCGGTAGCGCTGCGCCGAGGTGCGGGCATAAGCCAGGAAGGCGCGCTGTGCGCTGGAGAGCGCGGCCACTTTGCTATAGCCATAAAGAAGGGCCTGGTAGAACATCTGCATCAGTTCGGCGCTGCTGGCATCGTCCACTTTCCATAAGGTCGGCAGCAGCGAGGCGGCTCCGGCGTAGAGGAAGCCGCGCCCCAGCCCGATTACCTCGTCGACGCCGCTCACCACCGCGCGTCCTGTCTCGCACGCGCTCAATGTGAGCAGGGAGCAGACGGGCAGATCGAGGTTGAAGACCTCGATGGCGCTCAACTGGCGGTCGGCAAGCTTGATATGTGAAAAGTTAGGCGCGTCGAGGCGAAAAAGGCCATGCGCCGCGATGTGGATGATGGGTGCCCGCGCTCCCGCGCTCCACAGCAGGGAAGCCGTCGCGGCCTCATCCAGTGCACAGCGCGCGCCAAGCTTTTGCGCTACGGCGCTGGCTTCCTGCGCGGCGAAGGCCAGGCGCCCGTTATCGGAGAGTCCCAGTACCAGCGAGTCCTGCCAGCGCACGCCCTGCGAGCGGATGCGCAGCCCGCGCTGGCGACAGATATCCAGCAGCGCGGCGGACGGCAGATAGGACACGTCCAGGCGCTCAACGAGGAATTGTACGCCATCAAAGAGGCAGTGAAAGGGAAGATAGTGCAGCAGGCCATACGGCACGATAATGAGATGCCGGCATGCGTCCAGAGCGGCGGAGACGGGGCGCAGCAGCAGATCGTAGAGCCGCTGGAGCAAGCCCAGACTGTTTTCTTGCAGGCCGGAGAAAGCCTGCGCGCGCTCAGGCCCGCCAGCGGCCTGCGCCGCGACATCCAGGTTAGCTCGCCACAGCGACATGAGACGCTGCAATGTCGGCAGCGCACCCCCGACGACCTGCACTGCCACGCCCTCGCGCGTAAGCTGAAAAATGTAGAGATCCTGCTCGGCGAAATAGTATTCCAGCATCAGGGCAGCCGGATCCAGTTTCGGCCAGAGCGAAGTCACGATGCTGTTCGTCCATTGGGCGCGCGGCCTGGCGACGAGATCGCCGGCGGAGCGCAGTTGCATCTGTTCAAGCAGTTGCTCGATGCGCCGCTCGCGCTGCTTCATCTCTTTGCGGGCGTTGACCGGGCCGATGGCCTGGATGCGCATGATCGCTGTGTCGCTCAGGTTCGCCTGGTCTTCGCTCCCGTAGACAATCGAGCTGTAAAACGCCTGGTCCTCGCGCAGCCGCGCCAGTTCTCCCAGGATAGCCGCGCCTGCCTCATCGCCCGCGCGCAGCCGGATATCGATGTTATTGCGCAGATAGTCACCGAGCACGCGCGACTTGGCTTTCTCGACATAGATCAATGCCTGGTCAACGTTGCCACTTTGCAAGGCGAGCGTTACGGCGCGCTGGTAGATGCTGCCCTTGTCTTCGAGGAAGCTGGTGCGCTCATCCAGCACGAGGCGACTCTGCATCTCATCGATCTCTCTGATCGTGCGATCATAATAATCGGCTGCCTTCTTTAGATCGCCGCGTCGCTCGGCAAGCTGGCCTAGCAGATCATCGCATTGATATTTGAGGTCGAGCAGTTCCTGTCCCTGAGCGATATCGAGCGCCTGGTCACAGAAATCCTGTGCCATTGCGCTGTCGCCTTTGCTGTCGGCGATGCGGGCTTGCAGCAGCATGGCGCGCGCCAGGTGCGGTAGATCTTCCTGGTCCGCGAAGGCATCGGCAGCGTGTTGCGCCTCGCGTAAGCTGGCATCCAGCTGCTGGCCGGCGAAATAGAGTTCGGCCCGCCGCAGCCGCGCCAGCGCCGCCAGCCGCATCAGGCCGCCCTCTTCCAGCAGTGTACTTGCCTCCTGCAAAGCCTGGTCGGCGCGCTCAAAATCCCCTTCCAGCCTCGCCGCCTCGGCCTGCTGCATCAGCGCACGCGCCAGATTGTCGCGCTGGCCGGGCACCGTTCGGAAGTAGCGCACTGCCTCTCCGGCCAGCTCATCGGCCTCGCGAGCGCGGTTCAATCGCACCAGGCACATGCACATCTGCTGCGCAACCTCCGCGGCCGAACTGGGGATCTGATGCTTCTGAAAGAGCGCACGGCTCTGATTGTAGAGCAGCAGCGCCTGGCTGTAGTGGCCCTGTGCGGCATAGATATCGGCGATGTTGAGATCTTCGCGCGCCACCGCTATCTCCTGCGACTCGCCATACGCAGCGAATGTAGCGCGCGCCTGCTCATGAAGCGCTATCGCCTCGCGGAACTTCCCCTGGGCCGCCAGCGTCAGGGCCTTGTTGCCGCGCGCTCGCGCGATGTGCAGTTCGACGCCTTCCCCATGCAGCAGATAGGTCTCGATGGCCCTGTCGAAGAGATGCAGCGCCGCCTCGTACTGTCCCAGTTCAAAGTTTACCATTGCCGCGTTCACATCGATCTGCCCGGCGCGGCGCAGGTTGCCATGTCGCATGAAGATTTCATGGGCCGTCGCGGCATCGCGCAGGGCTTCGCTGGCGCGATTGAGGTGCAGGCAGGCGCCAATGCGCCCGATACGTGTCCGCGCCCAACCTATCTCGTCATCTATTGACAGAAACTCGTCGCCGGCTGCGTCAAAGAACGGCAGCGCTTCTTCGTCACGATCCTGACGCCGCAGGGCATCGCCGCGCGCCATCAACCCCAGCGCATGGTAGGCGCTATTATGTGTGAGTTCGCCGATGACGAGCAAATAGCCGGTGAGCGTGAAAGAGAGTGCGGGATCGTTAATCCAGCAGCGGTCTGCCGCCCGTTTGACGAGGTTGACCAGGCGCTCAAGGGCAACCTCGCTCAACATGGGAACATACATTTGCAGGAGCTGTCGTCCCTGTTTTTCATCGGTCTTCAGCTCTAAGAGTTGCGAAACGAGTTCCTGGGGTGTCATAGTGCGTCAGGTGCCAGCGATCAATCTTGCGCTGTTACAGGCAACTGATCAATTACGATAATGCTATCAGCGAAGTGTAGTTCCAGGGTATAGATCGCGGGGGCGAGCGCGGAGAAGACAAAGTTGCCAAGCTCGTCGACCTGCTGCGTGAAAACGACGTGCGCTGGCGCTGAAAGCTGTACCGGCGTCCCTTGCAGCGCCTCCAGCGTTGTGCCTTTGCGCGAGACAAAGCCGATCAATTGCAAAGTATTTCTGCGGTCAGGGCTGCTCTCAAGCTGCAAAGAAATGTTCACATCCTCGGCGGCGTAGCGACGGGGCCATGCTGTTATCTGCTGAGCGGCATCGCGCTGGTAGGCGAGGCGCGGCTGCGCCGGGAGCAGCGTTGCCACGATGCGCCGGACCTCGTTGTGTGCCTGGTCGCCCAGTTGACGCAGTGTTTGCTTCACCCGCTGCGCAGAAACGTGATTGTTGAGCGGGGAGGACTGTACCGCGCTGCGCTGTTCTACAGCCGGGGCCGGTTCAACGAGCCAGGGATCATTCGCCAGGAATTCTGTGAGCGTCGCTACTTCGGCGGCGCAGCGCATGCACGCGCGCAGGTGATTTTTAACCGCGCTGGCCTGCTGCTGATCGAGCAGCCCGAGCTGGTATTCGCCGAGCGTCTGAGGAGATGGACAATCCCATCTGTAGAGCTTGCCGCTCAAGCTCAATTCCATACGCCGGTAAGCCGCCAGTTGGGCAGCGCAGCGCTCACAATGCGCGATATGCTCCGCTACGGCGGGCCGCACTTTCTCTCCCGCGCTATAGGCGAGTAATTCTTCATCGCGAATAGCACCCGGTTCACTACACTCCATAACATTTCCTCGATACTCAAGCAGAGTAGCGCTTACGGTATTCCGGCGACTCTCCCTGCGTCGCCGGGGCGCTCCTCATTTAGTTTGTTTCTTTTATAAACGGGACGCTCAGGCTTTTTAGCATTCTGCGCCCGCATCTATGCGAGCATTACACCTGGCGTATCGAGCAACTATTCAGGCTCCCTCTCTGGCGGCTTATCCGTGAGTACCGGCTGCGTGTGGGGCGGATGCAGTCCCCCAGACGCAGCCAGTACTCACGTTTGCGAAGCGCCCCCGGGGCCGAGCAGTTCGGGAAAGAGCGAACCCGGATAGTTACCGTCTCTCTCAATGTGGAGAGCGAAACATTGCCTGCAAGCGCCGGTTGCGCCGCAGGCGCTCCAGAACGTTGCGCTTGATACGATAGACATCATCCACGCTGGGAAAGAGACGCCGGTGGCGATAGCTGATCTCGCCTGGCTTCATTCCCTGGACGTAAGCAAGATAGATCAGGACGCGCTCTTCCTCCCCGTTGAGTTCTTCTTGAATGATCTGCCACAATCCCTGTGCCGAAATACTGGCGACGACATCATCGGCGGGATCGTCGGCAGCAGGCTCATGCTCTATGGATTCCAGCGTCTCTTCATACTGGCGCGATTGCCGCGAGCGTATTTCATCGGCAACAACGCTGTGCACGCACATCTTGAGATATTTCAATACAGCCGCCAGCGAGTCGAAGTTCTTCATCTTGGCCGGCGTCAACGCTTGCGAAAACTTGGCGAAGGCGGCATTGACCAGTGGAGCGCCGCCATCCTGCCCCAGAAGCGGCGCCGCGCTCTGGTGCTGTGTAATCCAGGTGAGCACAAGCGGCGCGTATTGCTGATAGATGCAGGTCCAGGCATCCTCATCGCGCCTGACGATGGCGCGGCGAAATAGCTCCAGACAGAAGCGATCATTTGAGGCGCTCTGTTTGAGAAATTTATTGGTCTCTTCGGCGCAGCAACGAGCCAGATCATTAACTGAAAGTAGCTCGGGTTGTGGCGCGCCGTCGCCCTGTCCTGTCACGCCTGGCTGTGAACCTGAAGGCCGGGAGGGATTCCGCGACTCCATCGGGCATTGCTCCTGCTTCCATTAATGCCTGTCATTTCTTGATGTGTTGTTGCAGTATAACATGCCTGGCATCAAGGCACAAGCTATCTCATATCCTGGCGGTGCGCGTCATCTTTTGCATTTCTCTCCTCCTGTGCGAAGCGCCGCAGGCGCTGAGGTGTCTGAGGAAGGAGGCAAGGTCTGCAAAAAAAGAAGACATACACCACTGACTTTTACACAGGTTTTATGTATTATCGCACGTTTGAAGGGCGAAAGCTAGCTATTTTGAGAGCAATGAGCGTTTATTCTTATATATTAAAGACGAGAATATCGAGTTCGTCCCCCGGAAGTACCATGATATCACGGGCTTCAGGCGCTGCTGTATAGATAAGTTGAGATCTTTTCGTACCGCATTCATCTTGTGTTATGCTTTGTAAGGCTTATTGACATAATGACACGCTACGCTCAAGGACGGAGGCATTGAATCGCCAGGAGGCGATACGATGATGTTCATGTCGCAACGACGGGGAACCACTACTGATAGACTTGTCAACATCATACAGGTTATCCAGCTCGGACGAAAAACGGGGCACCTGATTGTCGAGCGTGGCGAAGGGAAAACGGGTGAGCAGGGTGAGATTGTTTTCGATCAGGGACGTATCATCGGGGCGCGAGTGGGCCAGTTCTACGGTCAGCAGGCAGTAAGCTGGCTCAGCGCATGGGGATTGTGCCGTTTCATTTTCTATCCCTCTGTACCAGATAGAGTGACCAGGCCGCTGACAGCATTACCGTCGCCAGCAAACGAAACCAACCCTCAACTTCATACTCCGGCGCCTCCCATGCAGGGTTCAGGCGAGCCACGGACGACGGGGCCATTGGAGGGAGCATTTCCTGCCCCGCGTCGTAAGCGCCAGCCCGATGAGGCGCTCCATCTGTTGGATGAGGCCGGGTTTTCACGGCTGCACCGGCGCCTGTTTCTTTTGATCGACGGGCACCGGACGATGCCAGAGCTGGTTCGTTTGATGGGGCGCAGGCACGACGAGGTACAGAGATTACTGGGCGATCTGATACGCATTGGATTAGTTGAAGCATAGCAGTCAACATAAAGGATGGTGAGTACGATGTCACAACAAGGGTTAAAGTCACGGCGGCGCCGCATTTCGTTGTCTGTGGCCGTCCCTCTTGGGCTGGTCTTCGCCGCTGTCATACCACTTCTCATTACCGTCGTTTTTAGCGAGTATCAGACGCGGCCTGCATTGACGGCTCAGGCGAACGCTGCGATGACGAGCGACGCGAAAAATCGTGTGCAGTTAATTGATACCTATTTTAGAGAGCGCCTGCTTGATGTCGCGACGCTGGCCCAGGTGACTTCGGCGCAGCAATTTCTTGCTGCACCTCCGCCGCCGGCAACGCCTCTGCCTGCCTACCAGGATCTCGCGCTGCATGCAAGTTACGCGCTGGTTGCTGGCATCTTCCGCGATAAGCACTACTTGTCGTGGCAGCTTCGCGATACGCATGGAAACGTCCGTTTGTATTATCCCCTGAACAATAAGCCGCAGAAGCAGGGCCAGTTTCTTGTGCCGCCAGAGGAGCTACAGGCCGTTAGCAGCGGCAAGACCTTTGTCTCGCCGGTCTACTACTCACCGGCGATAAACAAAGCCTATGTCTACCTCTACGCGCCAATGTATGCGCCGACAGCGCCGGGCGCCGCGCAGGCCACGGCAAAGCCCCGCTATATCGGCTTTATACGCGCCACGCTCAACCTCGATTACGTCTGGAATATCGTCGATGGCGATAAGGGCGACAACGGATCCGGCAGCTACGCCTTTATTCTCGATCAGAACGGGGTGCGTATCGCCGACACCGATCACACGCAGCTTTTCACGGCGGCGCATCAGCTCAACCCGGATGTGCAGATGCTCATCAGCCAGGAGGCGCGGTATGGCAGCACGGGTAACGTCCGCGTCCTTTCCGATGCCGCGATGGCGGCGCAGCTCAATGCGAAAGATACGCTCACAACCTTCCAGGCGCAGCCTGCCGGTCAGAAAGAGTCGTTCCAGGTAGTACAGCAAGCCTCCTCTGTCCTGCCCTGGCACTACTTCGTCCTCAGCCCGGTCAACACTGTGACCGCCCTTGCCAACCAGCAATTGCTCTTCACCATCGTCGTCGCTGTTCTGATGTCCGCGCTGGTCGCCATTATCGGCCTCATCTTCGGACAGAATATTACGCGCCCGATCCTCAGTTCGGTGCAATACCTGCGCAGCGGGAGCCAGTCCTTGAGCCAGCTGGCGACGCGGCAGCAGGATGCGGCTTCCGAGCAGATGTGGGTGGTCGATTCCTCCCAGGTCGGTCTGCAATCGGTGCAGTATTACACCCAGGCTATCAAGGTCGCGGCCCGCCAGCTCAGCAGTATGGGGACAGATCTCGAACAGCGCCGGACGCAACTCATTGATGCGCGCACCGCCATGCAGGCGCTAGAGCGCTTTATCGTCGCCGCCCGCTACATTGAGAACGCGGCAGAGTACCAGGAGGCCAGCAACCAGAAACTGGCAACCGCCCTCAAGGTGGCGACGCAGGTGACGGAGCAGCTCGTGACCGGCGCAACCTCCGCAACCGAGGCGGCATCGCAACTGGAACAGGTCGTCGCGCAGTTGCGTGCCGTTGTCGGAAGGTGACATAATTCGGTAATGTCATCCTGGTGGCTATTCCATCCCGGCGGACATGTCATGCTGAGCGCAGCGAAGGATGGCATACCCGGCTTTAAGCGTGAGAAAGGATCTCGAAAAGGCATGCGTGAAATCGGGCGTATCAAGCGGCTCCAGGTACAGCGCTCCAGGCTGAAACTCGGAGAGAAACCAGATCGTTATTACGATCCGGCGCCGCTGCTTCCCGTGAGCAGACTACTGTTGATGGCAAAAGGCGTGATTGGCGTCACAGCGGATGGAGAGCAGATCATAGATGTGCACAATGCCGATCATCCCGAAACGCGCAATGTCAATGGCTGCAATGGCATCTCCATAGGGTTTAGCAGCCACTATGCGGCCATGCGAGATCACTTCGGTGTGCACCTGATCGATGGTATCGCCGGCGAAAATATTCTCGTGGAGACAGGAGCGCGGCAGAGCCTTGCTGATCTTGAGCGGGGTGTAGCGATTCAAAGCGCGGCAGCGGGCCAGATGATCTATCTGAAAGATCTGCTCGTAGCCACGCCCTGTGTCGAATTTAGTCGCTTTGCCGCTACCGGCATAACGGGTATGGTGCCCCCGCTTGCGAATACGGAGTTGAAAGAGGCGCTGCAATTTCTGGACGCGGGCCAGCGTGGATTTTACGCTACGCTGGCGGAGGCCCAGGAACCGGTCGCCATCCAGGCCGGGGACAGCGTTTTTGCTCTGTAATAACCTGTCCCCGGCCGTCCATCTCATTCCCCATACGGCACCCAGATGTTCTTGACCTGGGTGGCTTCGCGCAGGAACTCTTCGCCCTCGCCCTGAAGCGCGTCCAGCCAGTTGCGTGCGCGCCCGTAGTTTACCCAGGTGCGCTTCATATTCCCTGCCGACGCGAACTCGACGCGCCGCGATCCCTCGGTTCCGCCAAAGTACCACACGGCATCCACGTCGTCGTGCTCGGCGAGCAGTTGAGCCAGGGAGTCGCGTTCACCTGTGACGATGTTGACGACGCCGCCCGGCAGGTCCGAGGTCTCGAAGACCTGATAGCAATCGGTGGCGCTCAACGGCGATCTTTGTGAAGGGACGACGACAACGGTATTGCCCATCGCCATCGCCGGGGCCACCAGCGAGATAAAGCCGAGCAGGGGATAGTCGTCGGGGCAGGCAATGCCCATCACGCCAATAGCTTCGGGCATCGCCAGCACGACGCCGCGCAGCGGAGGCCGGTGTACCACGCCCTCGAACTTGTCGCACCAGGCGGCATAGCTGAAGAGCCGCGAGAGCGTGACCTGCACCTCGCTGGCCGCGTCTGCATAGGAACGGCCTGTCTGCTGCACTATTCTGCGCGCGAACTCGTCCTCGCGTATCGAAAGATTCTCGGCAAGATAGTAGAGGATCTGCGCGCGATTGTGGGTGCTGGCGCTGGCCCAACCGCTGGCCGCGTGCGCCGCCTCGACGGCGTTGCGAATATCCTTGCGGTTGCCCTCGCCGACCTCGCCAATCAGTCTCCCATCGGGGGTGTAGATGCTGCGGCTATAGCCCGAATCCGGGCGCACCTGCTTGCCGCCGATGAACAGCTTCGGCGTGCGATCAATCGCGGGCAGCATCGCGGCGAATGCATGCCCGTTCGACTGCCCGGGCGTGCTCAGCTTATCGTCGATCATCTCGCCCGAAGCGCCATCGGGAGATGTACCGTTCTCGGAGGCGCCGTCTCGCTCCGGTGCCCTGGCGGCGCGCTCTTCGGTTGTCGCGCTGGTAGCCTCGGCGTGCGTCTCCCAGGCAGGGCGCACATATTCGTAGAGTCCTTCTTTGCCGCCCTCGCGCCCGAAGCCGCTTTCGCGATAGCCGCCGAAGCCGCTGGAGGCATCGAAGAGGTTGGTGCAGTTGATCCAGACGCTGCCGGCTTTCAGTCTGGGCGCGATATCCAGCGCAAGGTTGATGTTCTCGCTCCACACGCTCGCCGCCAGGCCATAGGGCGTGTTGTTCGCCAGCGCCACGGCCTCTGCTGGCGTGCGGAAGGTCATTGCCACGAGCACGGGGCCGAAGATCTCGACCTGGGCCAGCGTGGACGCCGGCGAGACGTTGGTAAAGAGCGTCGGCGGAAAGTAGCAGCCCTCAGATGGCGGCGTCCATTGTGGCTGCCACATCTCGGCGCCTTCCGCCACTCCCTGATCCACCAGGCGCTGGATCTCTTTGAGCTGTCCCGGTGAGACAATCGCGCCGATGTCGATGGCCTTATCCAGCGAATCGCCGGTGCGCAGCTTCTCCATACGTGCGCGCAGCCTGGCGATAAGCGGTTCGGCGATATCCTCCTGCACCAGCAGGCGCGAGCCGGCGCAGCAGACCTGGCCCTGGTTAAACCAGATGGCATCGACGATACCTTCGATGACGCTGTCGAGGTCGGCGTCATCGAAGACGATGAAGGGCGATTTGCCGCCCAGTTCGAGCGAGAGCTTTTTGCCGGATCCGGCGGTGGCGCGGCGAATGCTGCGCCCGACTTCGGTTGAACCGGTAAAGGCGATCTTGTTGACATCGGGATGTTTCACCAGGGCCTCGCCTGCCTGCGATGCCTCGCCGGTCACGATGTTGACCACGCCCGGCGGCAGGCCGATCTCCTGCACGATCTCGGCGAATTTGAGCGCGGTCAGCGGCGTGTAGCGCGCGGGCTTGAGCACGACGGTATTGCCCATCGCCAGGGCCGGAGCGATCTTCCAGGCCAGCATCAGCAGGGGGAAGTTCCAGGGGATGATCTGCCCCACCACGCCGACGGGCTGGTAGCCGGGCAGTTCGGAGGCCATAAGCTGCGCCCAGCCGGCATGGTAGTAGAAATGGCGGGCGACCAGGGGGATATCGATATCGCGCGTCTCGCGGATCGATTTGCCGTTGTCGAGCGATTCCAGAACCGCAAGCAGGCGTGAATGCTTCTGAATATGGCGGGCGATAGCATAGAGATAACGCGCGCGTACATGCCCCGATGTCTCGCTCCAGGTGGCGAAGGCCGCGCGCGCCGCCGCTACTGCCGCATCAACGTCGGCGCTGCCGGCGGCGGCAACCCGCGCCAGCAGCCTCCCGGTTGCGGGACTGACGCTCTCAAGATACTCGCCGCTGCTCGGCTGCACCCATTGATTATTAATGAAGAGGCCGAAAGGCTGTCGCTCTTTGATCCAATCCAGCGCGGGGGCAGCGGCTTCCGGC
>DATGLE010000246.1:0-18806 GCA_035294325.1 Ktedonobacteraceae bacterium
CTGTGATCGTCACAAAGTAAGAGGGCTAAACTATCCTTTTTGGGACAGGTTTTGGTCTGATTTTTGTGTGCCAGATATATTGTATGCCGGGAAGACGAGGGATCTGGTCAGCCCCGTTTACCGCTTTCGCCGGTCTCGATAAGAATGGCTTCTTGCATGTTCAATAGAGACCATACCATCAATAGCCGTGAAGAGACGCCCATCGGTGTCCTCAGCGACACCGGGCTGCTCCTGGTCGAGCGCTACCGGGGCAAACGCGTGCTGCGCTCGCTGCTGCTTTCCGGGGAGCAGGATGCGCCGCAGAGCCTGTTCGAGCAGATCTGGCAAAGGGAACTGGCGCAGGTCTGGGTGCTGCCGGGAACTTCCCTCTCGCGGCATGTCACCTGCCCCTGGTTGGAACAGGCCAGCCCGCAGTGGATCGCGCTTGCTCATCCCGTCCCGGGTGAGCCAGAGAGGCCCGCCTGCGCTTTTCTGTTGCCTGAAGCGAGTGCGCGGCGGCAGGGCCGTCAACTGGCCCTTGTTTTCCCGGAGCATGCCGGATGGGGCTGGAAGCTGGATGACCCGACGGCTCTGCTGGCGACGGTCACGTATCTGCACGAGACCCTGGGCCGCTCCCTTCTCGACGCTCCCGCGCTGGTAGCTAGCCAGATCCTTACCGACCTGGTTGGCGATGAGGTGAGCGCGCCGGCGCGTTCCCCGGCCATCGATGTGAACATGCTCAAATGCAGCGATGGCGTCCCGCTGTGCCCGCGCGATCAGGGTGATGATCTCGTCTGGATGCGCCCGTTGACGTTCAGAGAAGAGCGCCAGAGATATTTGCACAAATACAGCCACTTCTCGCGCTCGCTCGAAGCGTGCATGAGCGTCCAACTGGGAACGGGAACGCCGCAGCATGACACAGATGGGCGAGGATATGATGGGCTGCATGCTGGCCTCTGGCGTATCAAAGGGGAGCGGCTGGGTTCGGTTTTTGATGGCAAACAGCTTCCTTGCGGCCTCGCATATGAGTGGATGAGTACTCCGCAGGTCAGGTGTTGCCAGGAGATGGGCTATCAGGTGCGGATACAGGAGGGCTACCTCTGGCCTCAATCGCAGCCGCTGCTCAGGCCGTGGGCTGCGACCTTGTGGCAGGCTGCGGAGCGCTTATACAGCCAGCGTGCTGCCTATCGTCATGCCCAGGCGCGGGCCAATGCTATCCACAGCATCCGCCTCCTGGCGGAACAGGGTGTGGCCCTGCTCGCTCAGGACCAGGCCGCCGGAGGGTGGGCGCGCCCGGATTTATGGGTGCAGGTGGTCGGACAGCGCCGCGCTCAGCTCTTCGCGCACCTGGTCCGTCTCGTAAGAAGGGGCATCATGCCGGTTCTCATCAATCAGGATGCATTCTGGGTGGTTTCCAATGATCCCAATCCGCTCACAGCGGTCCCCGGCCTGCTCACTGGCCCGCGCTGGCGGGGCTATAGCACGGGCTATGCCGCTCCGCTGCCCCTATCCGCTGAGATCCGCACGGCGCTGCGCTCGGAACAGTCGCCTGCCGAGGTCATCAAGATGCTCGATACTCTGGCGGGGCAGTTCTCTCCGTAGTCGCGCGCCGGGACTGCTCAAGGGATATATGTGATTATGCGCCGCAGGCGCGAATCAGCGCAGCGCGAAGGCAGGCAGCCCTGTAATCTCTCGTCCGACGATGAGCGACTGAATCGTGCCGGTGCCTTCGTAGGTGAAGACCGCTTCAATATCGGCGTGATGGCGGGCGATATGATGCTCCAGCAGAATACCGTTGCCGCCCAGCATTTAACGCGCCTCGGCGACAACCTCGCGCGCGAGCCGGGCATTGTTCATCTTCGCCAGAGAAGCCATAGCCGCCGTCATCCTGCCCTGCGCCTGGAGCTGGCTCAGGCGCAGGCATAAGAGCTGCATGGTCGTCACGTTGGCGAGCATCGAAGCCAGCTTGTTCTGGATGGTCTGGAAACTTGCCAGTGGGCGACCAAACTGGACGCGCTCCCTCCGTCAAAAGCTCACCCATCAGGTAAAAGTCGGTCCCCGGCGAGTGTCCGAAATTTTGTTGCAGATTCACTACTATATACGCTTCATTTCTTTATCGTACATAGAACTTGACGAGATAAATTATATACTATACACTCGATATCGAGAGAGGAGCTTTTTCCCTTTTTTTACCCTTAACTGGCCGCCTTCTCTTTTTGAGCAGGGGGATAACTTCATGGATGCAGTGGAAGGCGCTCAAGATCCGCGTACCAAATACCGCCAGGCAATAGATGCCCATACCACAGGTCGCTTTCAAGAGGCAGAACGTATGTTCAATGAGTTGCTGGTGGCATTACGTGGAAGTGGCTCCTGGGAACCAGAAAAGATTCCAATACTCATCAAAGTAACCTTCTGGCTGGCCCATAGCCAGCAAATGCAAGGCCGCTATGTCGAGGCCGGCCAACATTATAGAGACCTTCGCGAAAGGATTATTACCAACGATCTTGCTGTCAATGATGAACAGAGCCTCTGGTGTTTGACAAGCGCCCTTACCTATCTAGCAGAGTGCGATGCTAAATCCTCGGAATCATTAGCAACGACGAGGGAAAAGACTATCACGGATGCTTTAGGCTGGCTTATCAGGATTGGCAAGTATGATGAGTGGTCCGCTGGCTTGCATCTTCAGCTCGGGCTTTTCCATAAGGAGCGCGATGATCTGAGCCGTGCTTGCAAGGAACTGAAAAAAGCCCTGGAAATAGCATGCGAGCATAGCGAAGCTCCCGGCTATCCTCTGGCAATCTATAGGCTTGAACTGGCTGATCTCCTCTGTACTATAGGTCGTCCTGACCTTTATAAAGAGGCTATCGAACTGGCAAGACAGGTATGGTTAACGGCAGATAACGATATCGCGAATCGGCGGCGCGCGTACAAAATTCTGATTTATGCCAGCCTGGAACTGAGAAAAATGACTGCCAGAGGCGTTCAGCTTCAAGGAGTGGAAACAGAATTCGACGCCTATCAGCTTCTCACGCCTCTTCATATTGAGATAGAGCAGATCTCAAATGTCGTCAACAATTTATCTGCAAAGGTAGTGAGCATTCCCGACGAAGTAACGCGACAGGTCCACCACCTTGACGAAGTAGTTAAAGATTTTGAACGGCTGATCGAGCGCATGAACATCATGATGATAAACCAGGCTCAGCAATCGATCAGAGACCTCGGAACTACCGGTGCGGTCAGGCATCCCCCCGGAGAAAAAAGGGCGACAGGTACTGAGGAAGAGCCGACCGGAGTTTCTGGCAGCCAGCAGCATGAGCAATCGAAACACATTAGCTGCCTGGTAACTTTGCCTCTGGGAAAAGATAATCCCGCCTATGAGACCATCTTGCTGCCGGCTCTGCGAGAAGTTCTGGAACTGGATCCTTATTATTGGGAAGTGATTTATACAGGCGAAACCATTTATGAAGAAACCGAGGAACGCAACTTTGTGGCCCAGACCAGATTAGCGCACGCTTTTGTGGCTGATGTCTCGGATCTAAATCCAAGAGTCATGATGGAGCTGGGATACATCTGCTGGAGCAAGAATCAGCAACCGCTTATCTTACTGGATCACAAAAACATCACGCGCACGCTTCCCGGAATTGCTAACCATATCCCGATCTCATATTCCCTGGCTACAGGTGACAATGCTATTGAAAGCCTTGTTACAACCTTCAAAAGAGAATTTCGGAAACACAACTCTATCCTGATGCTTAATAGTAAAAAAAAGGAACACTATTTGTCAAAGTTGCTCTTGTGTAAAACGTTTAATCAAGCGGAAGATATTTCGGAGATGATATCTCAGTTCTACAAAACAGCGGAGGCTTTTTTACGGACCCCTGTAGAAACAATTATAGAGAATCTGCCTGGTATCGGAAAGGGGGTGGCGAGGGGCTTGAGAGAAGATATTGCTGACTATTTCAAAAAGAAGGATTTGATTCGAGAATAGGTATTACTATCAATACCTGTTAAGTGATATTATAGAGGAAGTAAGGATGTCGAACTCACGAAATGAATTGAACAGACAAGGGAGACAAATTGCGCATACTATCTGTTTAGCCACACTGCCTGCTGAAGCGCCTACAACCTTTGCTTATCGCAGCATATTGCTACCGGCTCTACAAGAGGTTCTGGAGCAAGGTCCTTATTACTGGCAGGTGATTACTACAGATCAGGTATATTATGAAGAAACCTTTGAGCGCAACTTTGTAGCCTGTGTTCACCAGGCTCATGCATTTGTGGCGGATATTTCTGATCCTGATCCAAATATGATGCTGGAACTGGGCTACATTCGCTGGGGTAGGGATGCTGACCGGCCTCTTGTTCTGTTAGAGCGAGAGGGTACGAGAAACGATCTTCCCAATCTCGCAGGCTTTAACCGCATACGTTATCCCGATACCAGAGGCCAGCATGCTCTAAGTGACTTTGCTCAGGCTCTCCGCGCTGGCTTCGCGAAACATAAAGCGCTGCAAGAATTAAATAGAAAGAAGTCGGCTCATTTTCTCTCACCGCTCCTCCTGTCGAACACATTTAACATACAAAAAGATGTTGCGGAACAGTTATCGCGCGCTTTTGTTACAATGGAAAACTTTGTGAATGCCTCTATAGGAGATATCAGGCAGAGAACTAATCTGAGTCCAGGAATAGCTCGGGGAATTCAGCAAGACATAGAATATTATCACAAACAGCTCAAGAGAAGCGAAGGGATTATAAGTGAGCAGCCGGGTCCTTTGCGTGTCTTTCTCTGTTATGCGCGCGAGGACGAGTCTATGGTGTCTGGCCTCTTTCAACGTTTAAATGACGAGGGTGGCATTGATCCATGGCTGGATAAAGAGAAGATACTGGGTGGTCAGAATTGGGATTTAGAAATTCATAAAGCCTTGCGAGCAACAGACGTAGTGATTGTATGTCTCTCTAACCGTTCTGTGAACAAAGCAGGTTATGTCAACAAGGAGATCAAGCTGGCATTGGACGTTGCCGACCAGCAGCCAGAAGGAACGATATTTCTGATTCCGCTTAAATTGGAAGACTGCCGCGTTCCTGATCGACTCGGTGCCTGGCAATGGATTAACTATTACGAGTCTGATGGATATAAGCGGTTGCTCCTCTCCTTGAAAGCGCGTGGAGACAGCCTGGGCCGTGCTTAAGAGTACTGCATATGAGAACTGGTGTTTCTTCATTATTCATGAAGAGAAGGGGAGCGCTGCATTGAAGGCCATGAGGGCCGATATCTGCCTGGTGGCGTCCTCTCTGTCGGGGCGGCGCGACCAGTGGAAGCCGAAGGTGTGATGCGGCGTGCGGGCATGCTGCCAGAGGGCATCGGCATTCCTCATGATGAATTGGCGATATGGCTCGCATGCGAAGGGAAGGCCAGTGATGTTGGCGGCTACATGGTAAAAGCTGGCGAGGTTCTGCATGAAGATCCCCTTGAATTGTGGAGGGTTCTCATCCTTACTGCCAGGTGGCAGCGGTTCTAGCAAGATGCCATTGGCATCGACCAGCGTGGCGAGAACGGCGCTGGCAATATTGCTGGCATCGATAAGATACTGGATTTCGCCCTGCGCGCTGGTAGCTCTCTCGGCTGTACACAGGAACATCTCTGCCAGCGCGCCCAGGATCACGCCCTGATTATATGTCCAGGTAATGCCTCCGTTATTCTGGCAATTCCTCAGTCCATCGTTGATAAGATACTGCTCGTTCTGCATGCCACTATCGAGAAACCAGCGCCATGCTACAGTGGCCCGGGTCAGGTAGTCATCAATCCTGGTGCGCCTGTAGAGGTGCGCGGCCAGGGAAAGAAACAGTTCGTTGGGGATGGCATTCTTATAGTCACGATCCTTTCTCCACCAGATACCGCCGCCACAAACGTCATCCCAGCCGCCGCACATATCGGCGAAAAGTCTCTCGGCCATCTGGAGGTAGTGGTCCTCGCCGGTCAGATCGTAAACGCGAAGCCAGGCCAGGCCCCACCAGCCCTCGTCGTCGTAATAACGATTGAGAAAGTTTTCTCGCCTGTTTTTCGCGAAGGTGTTGACAATTACTGGCAGGTAGCGGTCAGTCTGCATCAGGGAAGAGTAATCAGCTATGGCATAGATAGCGTTGGCCGCGTTCCACCATCCGGTGGTGGCCCACAGACCGCTGTGCCAGTTGTACCAGCGCTGCAATGCCTCAAGACATGCCGTGGCGTAGGCCCGGTAATCGCCCATAGCTCGCTCCTTCGTAAGCGTTTCCTCGCGCCTGCGGTGCTCGCCTGCTATATTTTGTGTTGCGGGAAAATGCGCGCAGCGCATTTTTTCACACCACAAAATATATCCATTGGGCGGCGGAGCCGCACTCCACTTGCCTTTTTGATACGTTCCTGCTAAACTAAGTTATAGCAGAAAAATCAATGCAACAGGTTTTATTGATGTTATATAGCATAAATACCGTTTTGCAGCGTCATCACGAAGAGATCCTTCAGGAGCTGCATCGTGCATTTATTATGCAGACTGCAACGCTTACGGAAGAGGTCAATTATGATACGCTCTTAAACATGTATGGGCAGATGCAGTATCATCTCGGCTGGCTTGATCAGCAATTTCGTCCTGCCGAGGGCAATCCTGGCAAGCTGCTGCGTCCGAAACTTCTTCTGCTGAGCTATGAACTGGCCTGGGCGCTGGAACATAATTCCACGACGGATTCCCCTGAACTTTCTTTGAAACCGGTTCTACCTGCGGCTGCGGCGATAGAACTGACGCATAATTTTACGCTGCTGCATGATGATATTCAAGATGGAGACGTTGAGCGCCGCCATCGCCCTACGGTCTGGTCCTTGTGGGGAGTGCCGCAGGCGATTCTTGTTGGGGACGCCCTGCTCGCGCTGGCCCGTCTCCATCTATGGAAAGTGCTCGATGAGGGGGTAGAGCCTTCAACCGCGCTGCGCCTGGCTAAACTGCTTGACGCAACGGTGCTCAGGCTGACCGAGGGGCAGCACCTCGATATGTCCTTTGAGCAGCAGGCACAGGTTTCTCTGGCGAGCTATGAGGAAATGATTGGCCGCAAAACGGCCATGCTGATGAGCTGCGCGGCGGAGATGGGGGCAATATCTGGAACCTCTGACCAGGAGGTTATCGCGGGCCTGGCTCGCTTTGGTTACGCCCTGGGACTCGCGTTTCAGGTGCGAGATGACATGCTGGGCGTGTGGGCGACCGAGGCGGAGTTAGGGAAGGTCTCCGCCGGCGATATCTACCGGCGTAAGAAAAGCCTGCCTATCCTCCATGCCCTCCAGCATGCGCAGGCGGAGGATCGACAGGCAATGGCGAAGATATATAATCAGGATGCGCCAGTTACCGCCGCACAGGTGCAGGAGGTGCTGGCTATCTTCGAGCGTGCGCGGACCAGGGAGTACTGCGCAGGGTTCCTCTCGCAGCAGTGCCAGCAGGCGCGCGGGCTGCTTGCTCAGATAGCGGCTCCGCGCAATGTGCTTGCCACGCGCGCCTGCACCGACCTTGAGACAATTATAGATTTTTTGCAGAGCGAGTAACAGAATCGGGCGTGTATGGGTAGGAGGTGCGCCCGGGCCGCCGCGAGAGGATTCTGTTGCGATGCTGGTTGTTAAACTTATCCTGGCCGTCCCGATGTGCTCTGTTCAACGATCTGAAGCACTTCGCTGCGGCTGAGCTTGCTTTCGCCACGCGCTAATGAATCCAGCGTAGCATAGGCCAGGGCGAGGGGAATGGTGCAAAAATCCAGCACCGGGCCGGGCGGCAGGGAACTGGTATAGGCATCCGCCAGAGCCAGGTTGCGCCGCGCGTAGGCTTGCATGTCTTCCGCTCGCCACCCGGAAGGAAAGAAATCCACGCCGCGCGCCAGGTCTTCCGCGTGGTTGCGTATGATGTTCACGGCTTGCAGGCCGCGCCCGAAGCCGACGGCAAGGATGCGGTTCGTCTGAGTATTGTTGTACCAGGCCCACAGGTCCGACAGCAGCAGGCCAACCGAGCCGGCTACGCTGAACGTGTAGCGGTCCAGATCCGTTTCGGTTTGAATCTTCCAGCCGTTCTCCGCCCACTGTGCCATGCGATCCGCCATCGTCGCCGTTGCTTCCCACACGCGCGGAGCGATGGTCGAAGGAGCGAGCAGCGCCCACTCGCCCACGCGCAGCGTCACTTCCGCGAGTTGATGCTGGTAACGACTCAGCGTTGCCAGGAAGTCGCCGGGGGCAAAGGTCGTTTGCAGCGTGCGGCTGATCGAGTGCAAAAGCGTGGTCTTTGTGGGATTATCCAGCCCGGGGTGATCCTCTATCTCATCGATGGCGCGCAGGCACAGGTAGCCTGACATGACGGCATCTTGCAGGCTACCTGGCAAACGGCTGATGGGGATAAAGAACGTTCGGCTGGTCTTTTTCAGCATCTCTAACGCGTTTTCACCAATGCTCACAGTTTCAACTCCTTCCACGGTCAAAAAAAGCAATAAGTCCTTTTAGTGAGGGATGATTTTAAAATGGGGACACCCCAGGCCCCGCCAGGAGGGCTACCGCCCTCCTGGACCTCGCGTATCGAGCCAGGCTTTCAGCACATGCGCTGCTCGCAGTGCGCAGCGCGGGGCCGTATAGCTGAGCCAGAACAACTCTTTCCAGAGCCTCGGCTGGAGTATTGCCCTTGTGGGCCGCAGCCATTCTGAGGATATGCCATGTTCTGGGCTGTCCAGTACGACCCGGATCGCTGCCACGCGCAGATTTCGTTCTGCAAGGAGGCCCGTTTCCATATCAGCGGCGACGAAGCCCCGCTGCGCCCAATCATGGCGGTCACTACCGGTGATAAGGGATCCGGCGGTCAGCAGTGGCCCGGTATCGGGTTGAAAGTGCAGCGTGCGTGCGGCTTCCACCAGTGACTCTACAAGGGTGGGATCGCAATGTATGATCCTCCCGTCAGCAAGGCCGATCTTCTCGGGTATCAGCACGGTCCCCGGAGGCAGCCCGGAGACGAGCGCACCTGCCAGGCCGCATACAATTACAATGGAGTCCTCGCACGCCCCTTTCCAGCGCGCGAGTTGCATGCCGGCCCGGCGAGTACGAGCACGGGGAAGTACATATCGCACTGCCCAGTACTCAAGAACTGTTGGCGCTAGAATTTCTATGTTATGCATCACCGAGCAACAAAAAAGGTACACCAACCGGGCATTATATGGTATTGCGTCAAGAAGCGCCTCCCACTCTTATCACGTTGCATAGCCATTGTCGCGGTACCATCGTACCGCGCGTTCCAGAGCAGCGGTGACGGATGTCGCTGCGTAGCCAAGTTCCGATTGTGCCTTAGCGGAACTGGCATACATGTGATAACGAGCCATGCGAACGCCTTCCAGCGGGATCAGTGGCGCCGCCATACCGCCTGCCCCATGCTGGAAGAGCCGGCAGCGAAACTCGTCGGCCCAGCCGAGGGTAAAGGCCAGTTGATAGGGAATGCGGGCAGTCGGGGCACGGCGACCACAGATCTGTGCCAGGCGCTGCCAGAGTTGGGACAGGCTCATATCCTCTCCGCCGACCAGGTAGCGCTCGCGGGGCCGCCCATATTGCAGCGCGAGTACATGCGCCCGGGCAACATCCTCCACCGGCACGACGTTCAGTCCTCCGCCCAGCGTGGCAAAGATGCGCCCGCGTATAAAATCCACTATCATCTTCCCCGTCGGTGTTGGCTTCCAGTCCCCCGGCCCGACGGGCGCGGTTGGCAGGACCAGGACGACTGGCACGCGCGCCGCCAGCGCTACTCGCTCTTGCTGCAATTTCGAGTGGTGGTATGCCGAGGTATCGGTCTCGTCGGCATAGTCATCTTCGTTTGCCGGGCGCCCGCCACGACTCGGCCCCACGGTTGACGAACTTGATGTGACGACGGCGCGCTCAATGCCTGCCTGGTACGCCGCCTCCAGCAGCCCGGCGCAGCCGTGCACATTGGTAGCGAGTATCCTGTGATGCGCACCCGGGGAGAAGGAGTAGAGCGCAGCCACATGCACGAGATAGCGACAGCCCGCCATGTGCTGAACCAGGTCGCCCGGGCGAAGAATATCGCCGCGTACAGCGGTGCATCCGTCGAGCGGTGGCAGCGGCCTGGAACCTGGACGCACCAGGGCGCGCACGCGATAGCGAGCCGCGAGCAGGGCGCGCAGCACATGACTGCCCACGAAGCCGCTTGCTCCGGTCAAGAAAACAGTCTCGCCTTCTCCTGTCATCCCCTGGCTCCTCCTCTGCCATTACACGAATTAAGGGTTCCCCTCTGGTGCGCAGCCGCGCGATTTATCGCGCCATGAAACCGCCCTGGAAGCCGAACGAGCGCGATGAATCGCGCGGCTGCGCACGGATGAGTTAACTGTGGGTAGTTTGCAGGGTGCCGCGCAGCACATCGACGGCGGCTCGTAGCGACTCGCGGGGGGACTTCATCGTGGCGGCCACCGCTGAGGGTTCATAGCCGCAGTGCGCCATGCAATTTGCGCAGCGGGGATCTTTACCGCGTCCGTACTTCTCCCAGTCGGTTGTCTCTATCAACTCTTTGTAGGAACTGACGTACCCGTCGGCCATCAGATAGCAGGGCCGCTGCCAGCCCAGCACCGAATAGCTGGGTATGCCCCAGGCCGTACAACTGAAATCGACCTTGCCCTCCAGAAAGTCCAGATAGAGGGGGGAGTGATTCAGGCGCCACTTCTTGCGCTTGCCGCCCGCGAATGCCTGGCGGAAGATCTCGCGCGTCCGCTCGACCCCGAGGAAGTGTTCCTGGTCCGGCGCTTTCTCATAGGCATAGCCCGGTGAGATCTGCATGGAATCTACCTGCACCTCGTCGTTGAGGAAGTCGAGTACCTCGCGGATGCTGTGTGCGTCATCCTGGGTGAAAAACGTAGTGTTGGTGGTCACACGGAAACCCCGGCGTTTGGCCTCCTTGATGGCCGCGATGGCCTTATCGAAGACACCCTGGCGGCAGACCGATTGATCGTGGCGCTCCCTCAAGCCATCGATATGTACCGACCAGGAAAAGTAGGGGGACGGCTTGAACAGATCAAGCTTCTTGCCCATGAGGATAGCGTTGGTGCATAAATAGATAAAGCGCTTGCGTTCGACCAGCGCCGCCACGATCTGATCGATCTCACGATGGATCAGCGGCTCCCCGCCAGCGATGGAGACGATGGGCGCGCCGCACTCCTCAACCGCGTCGATGCACTGCTGGACGGAGAGGCGACGCCCCAGAATATCCTGGGGGTGCTGTATCTTACCGCAGCCGGCACAGGCAAGGTTGCACTGATAGAGTGGCTCTAGCTGTAACACCAGCGGAAACTTCTCGCGGCCCCTCAGTCGCTGCTGAATCATGTATGCTGCAACCCGAAGATTCTGGCGTAGTGTTATAGCCATAGCTTGTACTCCTCCTTTACGTAAGCGATAAGCTGTACCGGATGGTATTGTATACTATTCCCGCTCTTGCTATAATAATTATACCGTCAGGTGACAAGAGAAGGCAAACAGTCAGGAGGCGACATCATAGCGGCGGCATCCTCCTTACTTAATACACGTCCGAAAGGTCTATCTATGGAACATACCGAGCTGAGGGAAGCGGGGGAATCTCAGTCGAGGCTGGCCCTGGATCGAGCTGTGCAGTGGCTGCTGGATCATCAGGATAGCGAGGGCTGGTGGTGCGGCGAACTGGAAACGAATGTAACCATGACAGCGGAGCACGTTCTGCTGCTGCGTTTCCTGGGCCTCGATCTGGAGCCGATCAGAGAGGGCGCTATACGACATATCCTGAACAATCAGCGAGAAGATGGCTCATGGGCGCTCTACTTCGACGCTCCCGCTGACCTGAGCACCACCATCGAAGCTTACGTCGCGCTCAAGGTGCTCGGAGTTGATCCCGGCAGCGACGCGATGCAGCGGGCGCTCAGGGTTATTCACCGGCAGGGAGGAGTGGCGCGGGCCAGAGTCTTTACCAAAATCTGGCTTGCGCTTTTTGGCGAGTATCCCTGGTCCGGCGTTCCTACCATGCCGCCAGAACTGGTTTATCTGCCATCGTGGATACCGTTCAACCTCTACGACTTTGCCTGCTGGGCGCGCGGCACCATTGCCCCGCTGCTCATCGTAATCTCGCGGCGCCCGGTGAGGCCGCTGGGGTGCAGCGTGCCGGAACTGGTCGTGCCGGGAACCGAGCGCCTGCTGACCCGCGTGCCGGGATCGGGTATTTTCTGGTGGGCCGATAAGCTGCTCAAACTGTACGAAGCTTTCCCGTGGAAGCCCGGGCGTGCCCGCGCGCGGCGGCGCCTGGTTGATTGGATCGTGGAGCGGCAGGAGGCGGATGGAAGCTGGGGCGGCATCCAACCCCCCTGGGTGTATTCGCTGATCGCCCTGAACCTGGAGGGCATGGGCGTCGATCACCCGGTCATGCGCAAGGGAATCGAGGGCCAGCAGGGCTTCGTGATAGAAGACGAGGACGGGTGGCGTTTTCAAGCCTGCATGTCCCCGGTCTGGGACACCGCCTGGGCGCTGCTGGCCCTGCGCCGCGCCGGGATAGGACGCGACCATCCGAGCGTGCGGCGCGCGGTCCAGTGGCTCCTGCAAGAACAGATCTCTACCGGCGGCGACTGGCAGGTGCGCTGCGGCAACGTGCCCTGTGGCGGCTGGGCGTTTGAATTCGAGAACGACATCTATCCCGATATCGACGATACGGCGGTTGTCGTCCTGGCATTGCTCGAAGGTGGGGAGGAGAGAGATATGCGGGCCGCGATAGATCGCGCGGCGCAGTGGGTGCTGGTTATGCGGTCACGCAACGGGGCCTGGGGCGCCTTCGACAAGGATAATACGCGTCAGGTTGTCTACCGGCTGCCGTTCGCAGACTTTGGCGCGCTGCTCGATCCGCCGTCCGAAGATGTGACGGCGCATGTGCTGGAAATGCTCGCGCACGTAGAGGTCGCTGGCCGGGAGCGGATCATACGCGAGGCGCTTAAATATCTGAGAGAGACGCAGCGTCCAGATGGTTCCTGGTATGGCCGCTGGGGCGTCAATTACATCTATGGAACATGGTGTGTCATCTCGGCGCTGGCCGCGCTGCGCGATGCTGGCTACGCTGTGCAGGAGATGATCGACAGGGGCGCGGCCTGGCTGATCGGGCGACAGAACGGCGACGGTGGATGGGGCGAAACCTGCTACTCCTACGAGGACAGTTCATTCGCGGGCGTCGGGCGCAGCACGGCATCGCAAACGGCCTGGGCCGTCCTGGCCCTACAAGCGGCCGGTCTGAGCCGGCATCCCGCCTGCCAGCGCGGCCTGGCGTATCTGCGCGAGACGCAGCAGGCGGATGGCACCTGGGAGGAGCGGGAGTATACGGGCACGGGCTTCCCGCGAGACTTCTACATCAACTACCACCTCTACCGGCACATATTCCCAACGATGGCGCTGGCAGGAGCGGGTGATGATGTTTAATATTCAAATGCGGGAATGCCCGGAGCGCCCGTAAATTATGAACTTATCGAGCGAAGACCTCAATAACCCAATCATAGACCAGAGCCGAGGTAAAGGCAATGTTGTTAAGCCCACAATGACTATCGGCCCCATCGGTGATGGAAAGTCGATAAAATCGCCTGGGACAGTGCAATCTTTTATAGAATTGCTCTGCCTGCGCCACTGCCTCCGGTCCTTCTCCTTCCGCAGATAGGACCAGAGTGGGGCAGGTGATCTTGTGTTCCAGTCCTTCCAGGGTATAGGTCCTGGTCTTCTCGACAAACTCTGGGAACGTCCTGACTCCGTTATTCCAGAGCATATAGTTGTCAATCATGGCATCCCAGGCCCAGTCTGAGACAGCGCCTTTCCCTCCGGTCCCTTCCCGCTCTCTTGCCTCTTGCGATTGCCTGCTCAACAGGTCGTAGAAATTGCGAATAGGTGCATTCGCAATCAGAGCCTTGATCCGGGTGTCATGTGCGGCAGCTCTGGGAGCGAGATAGCCGCCAAAGCTGAGTCCATAGAGGGCCAGGCGCTCGTGGTCAACATCCGGGCGCGAGAGCGCATAATCAATGGCCGCTCCAAAGGGCACTTCAGCATCAGCGCGCATGGCCTGTTCTGGGTGGCGATGTAAGAGACCTCGCTGACCAGGAGCGTGAAACAGCAGGATATTCAGACCGCGTGCGAGGGCTTCTGGAACGCCGCCAAGAAAGTAGACCTCCTCTCCATGTCCATCCCCTCCTCCGCTCACGATCACCGTAGTACGGGGCTGGCCGTCCTTTGCAGCTTTGAAGAAGTAGCCGGGCATGCAGATCCCATTCTCAAAGGGAATATCGATCTTCTCAACCGGTGTCTCAAACAGGGCGATGGCTTGATCGAAGGCCGCGACACTTTCAAAGTAAATTGCATCAAAGTTATCCTTGTCGTGCCGGTCAAAGAAGAACTCGGCAGCGCGCAGGTAGTTATAGGCCCGCAGGAAGCTGGTTCTGGCTGTCTGGCGCTGCCCCTTTGCCAGCGCTACTTTCGCCTTCTCTGCGTTATGCCGTCCCTGTTCTGCCCACGCCTGGATATATGCAAGTCTCGTAGCTCCTTTGAGAGCGATGTCATATGCGACGCGCAGCACCTCACCGGCGGATGCGGCACCATACACCTCGTAAGAAAGAGTTCGAAGATACTGGAAATCTAGTAGCTCACTTTCAGCCAGATTCAGACGAGAGTAACTGGCTTTCAGTTGAAGTGGATTCGATGACATGATGTCTTCTCCTTCCTGATTCTCTCACTGCTCAGATGATCTTCATCTCTCAACAATCTGTCGGATATATGGCATACTGTTGTCAAGAACAGTGTAGTGCTGGAAGGCTTTCACTTCAACGATCAGATCTGAAGAACTGTCGGATATTCGACAAGGAGGACATTTTGACGAGCAAGAAGACTGATTTGCGAGTCAGACGGACGCGGATGGTATTGCGTGAAGCTCTTATTGCGTTGATTGAAGAGCGAGGCTTTGATGCAATCACTGTGGGAGACATTACGGAGAGAGCAATGGTCAATCGCACGACATTCTATCTCCATTATCAAGATAAGTATGATCTGGTCACGAGTATTTTCAGGGAAGCGATTGATGAACTCTCCAGAGGACTCGGGAATCCGCAAGAGGGTCCCGGCCGTGTCGATCCAGAACAGCCCCCGCAGGTATGGGTCAGGCTGTTTGAGCATTTTGCCGCTCATGCAAGGATGTATCGTGCCATGCTCGGTAAAGGTGGAAGCCCCTGGTTTGTGGCAAATTTGCGCGAGTACATAACCGACCTGGCACAGAAACGACTTCAAGCATCGCAGCAACCGTCCAGCCGCTATAGGATGCCTTCTGAGGTTGCTATTACGGCGATATCGAATGTGTTTATTGGAATGATCACCTGGTGGCTCGAAGGAAAGCAGCAGCATTCTCCCAAACAAATGGCAACATGGTTTTTGCGTTTTGCCCTCTATGGATACTATCATGCGCTGGGATTCGATGCCTCAGGTTTGTGCCACAGCCAGCCGGCACTCACGACGAGCAGGCAGAGAAGCGCGCCGATCAGCACAGCGATAGAGGCCCCATAGCCATTCGACAGCCAGCCCATCAGCAGGTATCCCGGCGGCACGCTGCCGTCGAAAAAGAGCACAGATACGCTTATGACGCGCCCGCGCAGGTGGTCCGGGGTGATGGTCTGGAGCATGGTCAGGGCCTGCGTGGCGAAGGCGTTCTCCATACAACCGACACCGGCGAGAAGCGCGATTGAAAGGGGATAGAGGCGCGATATCGCGAACGCTATCTCCAATATGGCGAAGGCCAGCATGCCAATCAGCATACGACGGATGGACGGCTGCTGGTTGCCCCAGGCCAGCCACAGCGCCGAGAGCAGCGCGCCTATACTGGTCGCGGCGGAGAGCGAGCCGAAGCCCGCTGCCCCCACATGCAGTATGCTGGTAGCAAAGATGGGAAGCACGACGTTGAAGTTCGAGCCGAAGAGCAGCACCAGGCCCACCACGACGATCACCAGCAACACGGCGGGCGTTTTCCAGACATAATCCAGCCCCTCTGCGAGCCGCTGCCAGGTGCTCCGGGAAGTCTGTATATCGCGCGGCGGCTGAGCGTACAGTTCGCGGCTCCTGATGAGCACCAGGCCCGCGATTACCGGGAGGAAGCTGAGCGCGTTGAGCAGAAAGAGCATACCAACTCCGCTGATAGCGATGATGATGCCTCCCAGGCCAGGGCCTATAATCCGTGTCAGTGTCGAGATCGAAGAGGTCAGGGCGACGGCGTTGGGCAGGTCCTCGCGTCCAACCATCTCGACGACAAACGATCTGCTCGCGGGCCGGCCCAGGCTGTTCGTTATCCCTAGCAGCAGTGCCAGGATGTACAGATGCCAGAGCTGGATGGTTCCGGTGGCGATCAATATCCACAGAAGAAATGCTTGAAGCATAGCTGCCGATTGGGTTACGAGCAAAATGCCGCGCCTGGGCCAGCGATCAGCAAAGACGCCGGCGAAGATCGAGAAGAGCAATATTGGCAGGGCTTGCAGCGCACCCACCACGCCGAGCTGCCAGGCGCTGTGTGTCAACTCAAGCACCAGCCAGGACTGCCCGATGCTTTGCATCCAGGTGCCGGTCAGCGAGATGATCTGCCCGAACCAGTAGAGGCGAAAATTGCGCTGGCGTAATGAGGTGAAGGCTCGAAGCAGATTCTTGCCAGCAAGCCTGAGTGCAGCGGTTGCAGGCGTTTTCTGTTCAGGAGCGCGCGCAGGGACAATCTGTTCCTGCGCGCGTGACGATGGCTCTTTCATATTCGCGATTCCTTCTGTATACGGAGAAATATCCTGACGAATACCAGCCGGACAGACCGGGATCCGTTTCCCTGCGCTTGTCTGTTTAGACCGCCTGATTGCCGATACCATCACTCGCTTGCGCCTGCGGTATTTGCTAGATGGATATGGTTGTGATGCCAGACGCGAAGTGTCCGGCTTCACAACCATATCCATTCTTCGCGCGGCGGAGCCGCGCGAGCGGCAGGCCCAGGGGGACGGGGGCGCTGTGCATCAGCAGCCTCTTAGCAGGACTGGAGGAGAGTATACAGAAGGGACAGCTAAAAAACATCGTCCAAAAGAACGTTGTCAGGGGCTTGACAGATATAGTACAATTAAAATGAGAAAAAAAAGAAGTCTTTCAGGGTATGCTGCAAGCAAGTTTCTACTATTTATAAAACCCCCGCGCGGCTAACGACCAGATTGGCAATTAGAAAGGGTCGTGGATGTCTGTAGGGGCGCCGCGCCGCCGTCCTGGGCAATGCACCGTGACCCGTCTGCGGCGCAAGCCCGCCCGGTTCCCAAAAACGAATGGTAGGTGCAATCAATCCGGTGGGCTTGCGCCGCAGACGGGTTGACCGGGGAGGCACCTCCACGGCGGCGCGGCGCCCCTACAGCAAGGTTTGTGCCCCATCTTTAGCGCATAGCATTTCTTGGGAAGCGCTCATCGTATGCGGGCGTTGCCAGCAGATCTTGAAGCTGAATGGTTTTGCCGCGCTGCGGGCTGACGGATATCATGGCGATACGCGTCTCCAGCAATTCTTCCAGGCGCTTGAGATAGGCCCTGGCGGCTGGAGGCAGTTGATCGTAGGAAGCGATCCCCGTCGTACTGCATTGCCAGCCCTCCACCTCCTCATAGATCGGCTCGCAGGCGGAGAGGTCGTTGAGCGTAGCGGGAAGGCTGTGAATGATTTTTCCGCGCAAATTGTAGGCTGTACAGATCTTGATGGTGGGGAATGTATCGAGCACATCGAGCTTGGTAATGATCGCGGCATCCAGGCCGTTCAGTTGTGCGACGAAGCGGCCCGCCACGGCATCGAACCAGCCGCAGCGCCGCTCCCTGCCGGTATTGGTGCCGTATTCGTGTCCACGGTCACGCAGCGTCTTCCCTACGCTATCGAAGAGCGCCGTTGGCATCGGCCCGCTGCCCACGCGCGTAATATAGGCTTTGTAGACGCCGATCACGCGATCAATCGAGCGCGGCGGCAGCCCGGCGCCAACGGCAGCGTTCGCCGCCATCGTGGATGACGAGGTGACAAAGGGATAGGTGCCGAAATCGATATCGAGCAGCGCGCCCTGTGCCCCTTCCAGCAGGATCGTTTTATTCTCGAAAAGTGCGTCGCGCAACATCTTTTGCGTATCGGCGATGTGCGGGCGGAGTTGCTGCCCGTAGCCGAAGTATTCGCCGTGAATTTCTTCCAGTGAAAGCGGTGGTTGAGAGTAGATCTGGGTGAGCATACGGTTTTTTTGTTGCAGGATGGTGGAGAGCTTGGCGCGGAAAGTATCGGCATCGAGCAGGTCGGCCATACGGATGCCGGTGCGGGCGTGCTTATCGACGTAGGCGGGGCCGATACCGCGCTGTGTGCTATCGATCTTATCGGCTCCGCGTGCCTCTTCCTCCAGGCGGTCAAGCAGGAAGTGATAGGGCATGACGACGTGCGCGCGTTCGCTGATGAAGAGGCGCGAGATGTCAACGCCCTGATTGCGCAGTTCCTGCATCTCCGCAATCAGGCCCTTTGGATCGACGACCATGCCGTTGCCGATAATGCAGGTGGTGTTGGGGTAGAGAATGCCCGATGGCACAAGGCGGAAGGCGAACTCGCCCTTCTCGTGGACAACGCGATGACCTGCGTTGCTCCCTCCCTGGTAGCGCACGACGAAATCCGCGCTCATCGAGAGTTCATCGACGATCTTGCCTTTGCCCTCGTCTCCCCATTGCGCTCCAATAACTGCAACTGCCACCATAATGATACTTCCTCTCGGCTTTCTAGGTTCTTTTATCTGTA